>JAQVCU010000022.1 GCA_028689635.1 Oscillospiraceae bacterium | reverse complement strand
CGTCGTAGCGGGGGATCCGGACGCCGTGGCGTCCCTGGCCGCCCTGGCCGCCGACGCCGGGGCCCGGGCCATGACGCTGGGCGTAGGCGGGGCCTTCCACACCCAGCGCATGCAGCCCGCCACCGAAGAATTCCTCTCCGCCGTGGAGGGCTTTGCCTGGCAGGCGCCCTCCATCCCCTTCTACTCCAACGTCACCGGCGCCCGCCTGGATCCCCTGGAGGATCTGCCGGGGTATCTTGCCCGGCACATGGTCTCTCCGGTGCGCTTTACCGACGAGATCGCCGCCATGGCGGCGGAGGGCTGCGGCGCTTTTGTAGAGGCCGCCCCGGGCAAAGTGCTCTCCGGGCTGCTGCGAAAAATCGACAAAAACCTGCCCGTCTACCGGGCGGAAACCCCCGAGCTGATCGAAAAGGCGCGGGTGGAGCTGGCCCTGTGACCCGGACGGGAGGCGTTTTGAAATGAGAAAATTCGCCCTTCTCGGCCATCCTCTGGGGCACACCATGTCCCCGGCCATCCACAGCCGCCTGTTTGAGCTTTCCGGGCAAACGGGGGAATATGATATTCTCTCTGTGCCGCCGGAAAAGCTGGCGGAGACCTTCCCCTATTTAAAAAGCCTTAGCGGCTTTAACGTGACCATCCCTTATAAGGTAGATATCATGTCCCTCACCGGCGATCTGGACGAAACCGCCCGCCGCTACGGCGCTGTGAACGTGGTGGATTGCCGGGGCCCTATTACCGGCTACAACACCGACTGTGTGGGGTTTTTGCAGTCGGTGCGCCAGGCCAAGGCCGATCTGGCCCGTCCGGTGTGCGTCATGGGCGCCGGCGGCGTGGGGCGCATGTTCGCCATTGAATGTGCCCTACAGGGCGCGCCGGTGACCATCGCCGTGCTGCCGCGGCATCTGCCCCTGGCCGAAACGGTGCGGGAATCCATCCTCGCCCTGCGGCCCCAGGCGGCGGTGCGCTGCGTCACCCTGGACAGTCTCTCCGGAGATTTTGAACTGCTCATCAACGCCACTCCCTCCGGCATGTTTCCCCATGTGGATGAAATGCCGGTGGAAAAGGCCGTCCTCTCCCGCTGCCGGGTGGTCTTTGACGCCGTTTACAACCCCACCCGGACGCTGCTGCTCAAAAGCGCCGCGGCAGCGGGCTGCGAGACCGTCGGCGGCATGGCCATGCTGGTATGGCAGGCTGTGGCGGCCCATGAGATCTGGGATGGCGTCTCCTACCCAAGGGAAGCCATCGACGGGCTGATCGAGGAAATGACCCGGGAAGTGGACCGCAGGTTTTAAGGAGGTCTGGCATTGGAACGATCCATCGTGCTTTGCGGCTTTATGGGCTGCGGAAAATCCACCTCCGGGCGGGAGCTGGCCCGGCGGCTGGATTATGAATTTATCGATATGGACGCTTATATTGAGGATCGCGCCTGCTGCACGATCCCCCAGATCTTTGCCCAGAAGGGCGAAGCGGGCTTTCGCGACCTGGAACATCAGGCCGCCCGGGAGCTTTCTTCCCGCCCGCGCCTGGTGGTGGCTTCCGGCGGGGGCGCCTTGCTTTATCCCCGCAACGTGCAGGCTTTTTCGTCCTGCTCTGTGGTCTTTTTAGACGTGCCCTTTGAAGATTGTTACCGCCGGGTCCTCGGCTCCGACCGGCCCCTGATCCAGCAAAAAAGCCGGGAGGAGGTGCTTGCCCTGTACGAGCGCCGGCGCCCTTTGTACCTCGCGGCCGCCGCCCTGCGCGTTCCCGGGGCCCTTTCTTCCGAGGAGACCGCCGAAGCTGTCCTTTGCGGCCTGGGCATTTGACCCGCTCCTCCATACTGCTGCGCCCGCCTCCTTTGGGAGGCGGGCTTTTTTCGGCCCGGGCCCGGGCGGCGTAGGGCCCCCTTGTGTTTTGCGGGGCGTTCGGGTATAATGATTTTAAAGCATCTTTCCGGCGCGGCATGGCTTTTTGGCAACAAACCGCCGCCCCGCGCATAGGATAAGGATGTATTGCGCCGGGCGGCCAGCCCGCCGGCGGTTTGGGAGGTGAAAAGGGAAAGCAGAACGCACAAGCGCCATAGCCGCCTGAGGGCGGTCGACGAGGCGGGAGGAGTATCGAGTTTTTCGGCGGGTGCCTCCCTGCAACGCCTTATTGTGAGAGGATACAGCAAAACTGCAGGCAACTGTCAGCACAACACAGTATCCATAAGGCCCCTCTTTGACTGGGGAACCCACCCCGGAAAGCGGGCAGAGGCCGCGGGCCTCTGATCCCCCATACAAAGCGCCTTCGGGCGCTGTTGCCGAAGGTCTGCTCTCCCCCAGGCGCCTCCCGTTGAGGGCCCGTGGGAAAAAGGCTTTTCTTTGCTGCGGCGGTTTCGCCGGGGCTGGGTTTTTATGCCTTGCGGGCCTTCCATTGTTCTTTTACAATAGAAGGAGACTATAATATGTGTGGTATTGTTGGATTTACCGGTTCCAAACAGGCTCTTGACATGCTGCTGGAAGGCCTTGGCAACCTGGAATACCGCGGATACGATTCCGCCGGTGTTTCCGTTTTCTGCGGCGGCGCCATCCGCACCGTCAAAGCCCAGGGACGTCTGCAGAACCTCCGGGAAAAGCTGGCCTGCTACCCGCTGGAGGGGACCTGTGGCATCGGCCATACCCGTTGGGCCACCCACGGGGAACCCTCTGACCAAAACGCCCACCCTCACACCACGGAAAAGCTTTCCCTGGTCCACAACGGCATCATCGAGAACTATCTGGAGCTGCGGGCCGAGCTTTCTCAAAAAGGCTATTCCTTTGTCTCGCAAACCGACACAGAGGTCGCCGCCAAGGTGCTGGACAGCTGCTACGACGGCGACCCCGCCGCAGCCATCCGCAAAGCGTCCTCTTTGCTGGAAGGCGCTTTCGCTTTCGGCGTCCTCTTCGCCGACCGTCCCGGCGAGGTATACGCCATCCGCCGGGGCAGCCCCCTCATCGTCGCCCTCAGCGAGGAAGGGAATTTCATCACCTCCGACGTCACCGCCGTGCTGCGGCATACCCACCGCTATTTCACCCTGGAGGCGGAGGAGATCGTCCGCCTTACCCCGGAGGGCGCCACTGTGTGGGGCCCCGACGGCGGCACGGTGGAAAAAACGATCCTCACCGCCAGCTGGAGCGTGGAACAGGCTCAAAAAAGCGGCTATCCCCATTTTATGCTCAAGGAGATCTATGAGCAGCCCGAAGCGCTGAAAAACACGGTGCATCCCCGGGTGCTCTCCGGCCTGCCCAGCTTTGAGGCCGACGGGATCCCGGACGGCTTTTTCCAGGGATTCGACCGCGTCCAGGTCATCGCCTGCGGCACTGCCATGCATGCCGGGATGGTGGGCCGGATGGTCATCGAAAAGCTTGCCCGGCTGCCGGTGGACGTGGATATCGCCTCGGAATTCCGCTATCGCGACCCGATCCTGACCCCGCGGCATCTGGTCGTCGTCGTGTCTCAATCCGGAGAGACCGCCGACACCCTGGCCGCCCTGCGCCTTGCCAAGGAACGGGGCTGTCCGGTGCTCGCCATCGTCAATGTGGCGGGTTCCACCATCGCCAGGGAGGCCGATCACGTCCTGTACACCTATGCCGGCCCGGAGATCGCCGTCGCCAGCACCAAAGCTTATTCGGTGCAGCTGGGCATCTTCTATCTGCTGGGGATCCGCATCGCCCTGGAAAAGGGCCGTATCGAAGCCGGGGAAGCCCGCTCTCTTACGGCGGAGCTGTTGGAAACCATCGGAAAAACCGTCCGCTGCCTGGAGCTCTCCCCCGCGCTTTTGGAGATCGCCCGGGATTATCAGGAGATCCGCAGCCTGTTCTTTATCGGCCGCGGCTTTGATTATCCCCTTTGCTGCGAAGGCTCCCTCAAGCTTAAGGAGATCTCTTACATCCACTGTGAAGCCTACGCTGCCGGAGAGCTTAAACACGGTACCATCTCCCTGGTAACGCCGGGGGTGCCTGTGGTGGCCCTGGCCACTCAGACGGCGCTGCTGCCCAAAACGGTAAGCAACATCAAAGAGGTTCAGGCCCGCGGGGCCCGGGTGCTGCTGATCTGCCGGGAAAGCGCCGCGGCAGATCCCGGCGTCTATGCCCACCGCGTCTCCCTGCCGGACGCCTCCGACCTGTTTATGCCGCTGCTCTCGGTGATCCCGCTGCAGCTGCTGTCCTACCACGCCGCCGTCCTGCGCGGCTGCGACGTGGATAAACCCCGCAACCTGGCAAAATCCGTCACGGTGGAATGACCTGACAAACAAAAAGGCAGGGCCCAAAGCGGCTCTGCCTTTTCTTTTGCTTTATCCTTGCTCCCGCTCCCGGGCATATTTTTCCCTGGTTGCCATGCCCCCGCGGATATGCCGCTCCTGCTTGTTGATCTCCAGCACCGCTTTGACCTGCTTATACAGCGGCAGATTTATCTTTTTCAGCCGTTCGCTGACGTCTTTATGTACGGTGCTTTTGGATATGTGAAACTCCCGGGCCGCATTCCGGACGGTGGCCCCTGTTTCCACAATATAAAGCCCCAATGCGACGGCCCGCTCCTCCGGTAAACCTTTCAAGCTGAAAAACCTCCCACCCTCTCGCGTTTACCTATCTATATGCGCCCGGCCCGGCTCGATATGTATTTTGGATGGGAAAACCTGTCTTTTTTCTTCATAGCGGCGGGGAGGGCGAGCGTCCTCTTTGCAAAACCCACGCAAAAAGGCCGTCTGCCTTATGCAGACGGCCTTTCGATCTTTCTTTTATGCTCTGTTTTCCATTTCCCGCAGGGCGCGGGCCAGGCGGGCCAGGGGCAGCCCCACCACATTAAAATAATCCCCCGAAATGGCTTTGACCAGCAGCGAACCCTTTCCCTGGATCCCGTAAGCGCCCGCTTTATCCATGGGCTCCCCGGTGTCGAGGTACCGTTCGATCTCCTCTTCTGAAAGAGGATAAAACTCCACCTGGGTGCATTGGGTAAAAGAAACCATCTCATCGCCGCGGCGCAAACACACCCCGGTATACACCTGGTGGACGCGTCCGGAGAGCTGCCGCAGCATCTGCGCGGCGGCGGCGCGGCTTTCGGGCTTTCCCAGGGCGCATCCCTGGACCGCCACCAGGGTATCCGCAGCCACGATCAGGCGGGAGCCAAACTTTTCCGCCGCCGCCAAAGCTTTCCGGCAGGCCAGCAGTTCCGGCGCCTGTTCCACCGGCAGGCCCGGCGGAATGGTCTCATCCGCCTGCGGGGCGTATACTTCAAACTCCGGGTACAACAGGCGCAGCAGCTCCCGCCTGCGGGGCGAAGCGGAGGCCAGGACCGGGATCTCTCTCTCCATCATTTTTCTCCTTACAGCCGGCGGCCCAGGCCCTTGTAGGCAAGGATCGCCAGGATCACGCAGATGATCTGGGCAACGTTGACCTTCAGCTCAAACCCGAAGGCCAGCTTTAAAACGGAAAGGTCCAAAATCATGGGGCTCTCTGTGGCGATCCCCACAGAATCCCCAAAGGAAAGCCAGGATAAAAACGGGATATCCGCCGTCATCGAAGCCAGCAGCGCCCCGAAGATCACCCCGGCCAACAGCAGAAAGATCAAGATCAGATTGCGTTTCATAATCGTCAGCGTCTCCCCAACATAAAATGGGCCGGCATCACCGGCTGGTGGAACCAAAGCCTCCCGAGCCCCGGGCCGTATCCTCCAGATCCTCGCATTCCTCCACCTCAAAATGTCCCACCGGAAGCAGGATCATCTGGGCGATGCGGTCCCCCGGCAAAACGGTGTAGCTTTCGGCAGAATGGTTGTGCAGCCCCACCAGGATCTCCCCCCGGTAATCGGAATCGATGACCCCGACGCAGTTGCCCGGGACGATCCCCTTTTTGATGCCAAGGCCGCTGCGGGCAAACACGAAGGCGCCCCAGTCCCGGGAGGGCAGGGCAATGGCGATGCCGGTGGGAATGGTGCGGGTCTCCCCCGCCGGGATCTCCACCGGGGAATCGATACAGGCGGAAAGGTCGTATCCCGCGCTGCCGGGGGTGGCTGTCGCAGGCACTGCGGCTTTCTGCCGCAGCTTTTTGATCTTCAGGGTCATAAAATTCCTCCAAGCCCATCCGGGCGCGTTATTTTAAGGTGCGGTAATAAAGGCCGCGGGTGATGTTCTCCCGCTTTCCGCCCGTTTGGTATTCCTCCAAAATGCCCGCACATTTTTCCCGGGTCTCCATCGTAAAATAAAGGGTGAGAAAGGAAAAACCGTTTAGCTCCCGCAGGCGATCCGCCAGATACAAGGGCAGGTGATTGTAAAGCTCCGCCCCTTGACGGGCCCCGCCGCAGCTGACGTAAAAGCCGTTTTTGCGCCGGTCGTACAGTTGGGGGAACCCCTTGCAGCCGACACAGCCCACCTCGGCCTTCACCGGACAGTTGCGTACCGCCATCATGGGAAGATGCCCGTATCCCAGCAGCCCCAAGGGCATTACGTCGCCCAGGCAGACGGCGTTTTGCAGGTTTAGCTCAAAGGAGAGGGTGGCGTCTTCCACCCCCAGATCCCGCAAAGTTTCCAGAGAAAAGCTGTTGCCCGCGTTTAGGCCAAAATCCCCCGAAACCGCAAAGCCCTCCTCCCGGGCCAGCGTCACCGCGCCCAGGTTTCCGGCCACCGCACGGGTGATCCCGCGCTCCCGCGCCTTTTGCAGCAGGGGGCGCACCGCCTCTTCGTCAAACATCATCCGGGGCAGCTCCACAGCGGCCTTTTCCGGCGCAAAACCGCCCTGGGGCAATTCCAGGGCCTCCCCCACCGGCAAAATCACCCGCTCCAGGGCCTCCCATGCGCTTTGGGGGATCTGCTCCGCCTTGGCAAAACGCCCGCGCAGCAGCGGACGGCGCAGCAGCAGCATTTTGGGGAAATCGTAGCTTTGGGGCGCCGCAAAGGGAACTGCGGCAGGCTGTTCCCGCAGGGCCGTCAGAGCCTCCACCGCTTCCCGCCGCAACAGGTTCAGCCGGGAGACCGGCGCCATCAGCCCGTCCTCCACCCGCAGGATCGGATCCTTTAAGAAATAAGGCGTCCCGCCCAGTTTGGAGAGATTTTGCAGGGCCATCTCCGCCGTGGTAGGCCGGGAGAGCGCCGCCTCCGGCGCTTCGCCCTCGGCCCGGACCTCCCTGCCTTCCGGATCCTTCAGCACAAGGAAAAGGGGCTGGCCCGCCGCCATGGTAAAACGGGCTTCCAGCGGCACCCGGGGCGTCTCTTTGGCGTAAAGTTTTTCCAGATCCTTCAGGGTACCGGCGGCAGCGGTGACGTCCTCTTTTTGCCGGGTACCGAACATCCCGCTCCCCAACCGGCCCGTATAATAACCGTCAGTAAATCCAGACCTTGAAAATACCGCTCGTAGTGTTTCAGCGTCCACCGGCAAGCCCTCCCGGGCGTTTTTGCAGGCGGTCACCGCGGCGGCGACATATTCCGGCCGCTTCATCCTTCCCTCGATCTTAGCGGAGGTAACGCCGATCTCCTCCAGGTCTTTCCAATATTCCACCAGGCTCATGTCCTTGAGGGAAAGCCCACAGCGGGCCGGGTCTTTGACATAGAAAGGCAGCCGGCAGGGCTGCGCGCACAGGCCGCGGTTGCCGGAGCGTTCCCCGATGAGGGAGCTCATATAGCACTGCCCGGAAAGGCACATGCACAGCGCCCCGTGGACGAACACTTCGGTCTCCAGCGCCGTGCCCCGGGCCACCTTTTGGATCTCCTCCCGGCTCATCTCCCGAGCCAGCACCACCCGGGAAATTCCCATGGCCTCCAAGGCCCGGGCGCCCGCCAGGTTGTGGATGGACATCTGGGTGGATCCATGCAGCGGCATGGAAGGGGCCGCGCGGCGCAGCAGCCGCACCAGGCCCAGATCCTGCACGATCATGGCGTCCACGCCCACCTCGCAGGCCGTGCCCGCCAATTCCATGGCGCTGGGCATCTCCCGCTCCAGCACCAGGGTGTTGAGGGCAAGATGCACCTTCACCCCCCGGGCGTGGCAGTACCGCACCGCCTCCTGCAGGGCGTCGCCGTCAAAATTATCCGCGCTGCGGCGGGCGTTGAAGGCCCCCGCCCCCAGATAGACCGCGTCGGCCCCGCAGGCCACGGCGGCGACAAGCTGTTCCCGGCCGCCGGCCGGGGCTAAAAGTTCCATATTTTGTTTCATGCCTTCTCCTGCCCGTGTTTTAGGGCTTCCATGGCGCGGGTCAGCCGCTCCACCTCCCGCCTGGCTTCGTCCACCTCGATGCGGGCCCGGGCGGCGTCTTCCAGATACTCCGTCAGCTGGTTGCGCATATGGTCGGCGTTGGCCTCGGCTTTTTTATAAGAATCCAGATAGCTCATGGCGCAAAGCACCAGGGCGTCGTTGACAGACAGGGCCGTATTGGCCGCCACCAGCTCCTTGACCTGGTTGTTGAGCTGGCTGCCCAGCTCCAGCACATACTCCTCCGGCTCCTGGCTGGCAATATTATAACGGGAACCGCAGATCTCGATTTTGACGCGATTTACCATGTTTTTTCTCCGTTTCCCCGCTCCCGCAGGCGCGGCAAAAATTATTGATAACATCCTGCCATATTTGTCTTTTATTATAGTACATTTTCCCGCCGGAAAAAAGCGGTAACCGCTTCATTTTTGCGAAAACGTCAAAAACGTCCCCTTTTCCTGGTTTTTATTGTAATTGATAGTTCCGAAGTATATAATAAAAGCGTTAGTATCCCCGCGGCCCGCCCTTCTTTTGGGGCCGGGCTTTTATCCCGATACAGCTTTCCCGGAAGCTTTCCCGCCCGACGGCGACGGACTCTCCCGTTTTTATCGTCCCGCTCAGGCGGGTCATCTGCCCCTGCGGCAGCGGAAAGGAGCACAAACGATTATGACAGGTTTCAGCAAAGCGGAACTGAAAGAAGGCATTGCGGGCTATCTGCAAAGCCAGTTCTCCACCGATCCCCAGCACGCTTCCAACGAACAGTTTTACAAGGCCTCCGCCCTTTTGGTCAAAGAGATCCTCAACGAAAAGCAGAAGGATTTTATGGCCTATACCCATTCTCACGGCAACAAGCAGGTGTACTATCTCTGCATGGAATTCCTGTTGGGCCGTTCCCTGAAAAACAGCCTCTATAACCTGGAGATCGTGGGCATGTTCACCCAGGCCCTGGCGGACTGGGGCGTAAACATCGAACAGCTCTACGAGCTGGAGCCGGACCCCGGCCTCGGCAACGGCGGATTGGGCCGGTTGGGCGCCTGCTTTATGGACGGCCTGGCCACCCAGGATTACCCTGCCATGGGTTATTCCATCTGCTATGAATACGGCATCTTTAAGCAGAAGATCATCGGCGGCTGGCAGACCGAGCTGCCCGATTACTGGCTGCCCGGGGGCGACGTATGGCTCATCCCCAACACCGAGATGGCGGTGGACGTCCATTTCGGCGGCGAAGTGGACGAATTTTGGGACTGGGGCTACCACCACATCAACTATAAAAATTACACCACCGTAAAAGCCGTCCCCTGCGATATGCTGGTCTCCGGCTATTCCTCCCGCGGCGTGTCCCGCCTGCGCCTTTGGAAGGCCGTCAGCCCCGGCATCGATATGGAGTCTTTCAACCGCGGCGATTATATGAACGCCCTGGGGCAGAACTCCATGGCGGAGGTCATCAGCAAGGTGCTGTACCCCAACGACAACCACAACGAGGGCAAGGCCCTGCGCCTGCGCCAGCAGTATTTCCTGGTGGCCGCCTCCATCGGCGACATCATCAACACCCACATGTCCACCTACGGCACCCTGGATAACCTGCCGGACAAGGTGGCCATCCATCTCAACGACACCCATCCCGCCCTGGCCATCCCGGAGCTGATGCGCATTTTGCTGGACGACTGCGGCTACCTGTGGGAAAAGGCCTGGGACATTACCTCCCGCGTGTTTTCCTACACCAACCACACCGTCATGCCCGAAGCGCTGGAGACCTGGAACGAGGATCTGTTCCGGACCCTGCTTCCCCGGGTATACCAGATCACCTGCGAGATCAACCGCCGCTTCTGCTGGGAGCTGGAAAACCGCTATCATGCCGGTCAGGATAAGATCGCCCGCATGTCCATCGTCATGAACCGCACCGTGCGCATGGCGAACCTTTCGGTCATGGGCTCCCACAAGGTCAACGGCGTTTCCCGCCTGCATTCCGATATCATCAAGAACGAGACCTTCCACGATTTCTACTCCATCACGCCGGACAAATTTGTCAACGTCACCAACGGCATCGCCTCCCGGCGCTGGCTGGTCCAGTCCAACCCCGCCCTCACCGGGCTGATCCGGGAATGCATCGGCGACGGGTTTCTGAAAGATCTCTCGAAGCTCTCCGGCCTGAACCGCTTTTTGGACGACAGCTCTGTGCTGGAAAAAATGGCGCAGGTGAAAAAGGCCAACAAGGAGGCCTTCGCCGCCACCGTCAAAAAGCAGTACGGCGTTGTCCTCAACACCGATTCCATCTTCGACGTGCAGGTAAAACGGCTGCATGAATACAAGCGCCAGCATCTCAACGCCCTGCACATCCTTTCTCTGTATCAGTATTTAAAAGAGAACCCCGGCGCCAGTATCGCCCCCCGCACCTTTATCTTCGGGGCCAAGGCCGCCCCCGGCTACTACCTGGCCAAACAGATCATCAACTTTATCTGCTCCCTCCAGTCCATGATCGAGGCGGATCCCGCCGTGCGCGACGTGCTGCGGATCGTTTATCTGGAAAACTACTCTGTCACCACCTCCGAGCTGTTGATGCCCGCCTCCGACGTATCGGAGCAGATCTCCCTGGCCGGCACCGAGGCTTCCGGCACCGGCAACATGAAGCTGATGCTCTCCGGCGCCGTCACTCTGGGCACCTACGACGGTGCCAATGTGGAGATCTGCGACGCCGTGGGCCGGGAAAACATGGTGCTCTTCGGCATGTCCACCGAGGAGGTGGAAGCCCTGCGCCGGCGCGGCTACAACCCCTTCGACCTGTGCGAGAGGGATCCTCTGATCAAAAAGGCCATTCTGGCGATGAATACCGGCATCGCTGGCAGCACCTTCCCCGACATCACCGAATCCCTGCTCAAGCGGGATCCCTTTATGGTACTGGCGGATTTTGAAAGCTACCGCGCCGCCCAGCAGAAGGTGCAGGCCCTTTATACCGACTCTATGGCCTGGCAGCGCATGTCCCTGAAAAACGTGGCGGAATCCGGCTTCTTCTGCGCCGACCGCGCCGTGCAGGAATACGCCCGCAAGATCTGGAACCTGTGATCTTTGGGGACGCCCCCTTTCCCGGCCGGTCTGTCTCTTATTCCAATTCGAGGTGTCGCTATATGGCAATGTACGATTCCGCCGTCGATAAAATCCCCTTTGGCGCGTCCGCGGCGGGCGCCGAAAACCTTTTTACCCTCCGTCTGCCCAAAAGCGGAGGCCTTTCCTCCCCGCGGCTAATCCTCCACGCCGTGGATCAATGGTCCGATACCGCCGCTGTGATCCCCATGGAGTTTGTGGCGGCCGAGCCCTCCTGCAACCGCTATTTGGCGCGGTACACGCCTCCCCGGGCCGGGCTGTTCTACTATTGTTTTGAGGCGGACGGCCCCGAGGGCCGTCCAATGGCCATTCGCCGGGGCCGCGGCACCCGCTGTGCCGCCGACGATGAGTTCGGCGAGCTATGGCAGCTGACGGTGTACGACGGGGCCTTTCAAACCCCCGATTTTATCCGCGGCGGCCTGTATTACCAGATCTTTCCCGACCGGTTCTGCCGCTCCGGCGCGCCCAAGGAGGGCGTCCCCTCCGACCGCAGCTTTCACGGCGAATGGGGGGGCCTGCCGGTGTGCGAACCCAACTCCCTGGGGGAGATCACCAATTCCGATTATTACGGCGGCGACCTGCCCGGCATCACCGAAAAGCTGGATTACCTGCGGGGACTGGGCGTCACCTGCCTGTACCTGAACCCCATTTTTGAGGCCCATTCCAACCACCGCTACAACACGGCGGATTACAAAAAAGTGGATCCCCTGCTGGGCACCGAGGAAGATTTTCGCGCCCTTTGCCGGGAGGCCCACCGCCGCGGTATGGCCGTGGTGCTGGACGGGGTCTTTTCCCACACCGGCAGCGACAGCGTCTATTTTAACCGCGAAGGGCGCTACCCCGCCGTCGGGGCCTACAACTCCCGGCAGAGCCCCTATTACCCCTGGTACGATTTTTTCAGCTATCCCAACGGCTACGCCTGCTGGTGGAACTTTGACACTCTCCCCAACGTGCGGGAGACCGAGCCCTCCTACCTGGAATTCATCTGCGGGGAACAGGGCGTACTGCGCCACTGGATGGATCTGGGGGCCGACGGTTTTCGTCTGGATGTGGCGGACGAGCTTCCGGACGAGTTTTTGGACGCCGTCACCGCCTGCGTCAAGGCCTATGACCCCCAAAAGCTCATCATCGGCGAAGTCTGGGAGGACGCTTCCAGCAAGGTATCCTACGGCCAGCGGCGGCGTTATCTCCTCGGCGGGCAGCTGGACGCGGTGATGAATTATCCCTTTCGGGACGCCGTGCTGGATTTTGTCCGCAACGGCAGCGGGGACGCCCTTTACGCCCGCGTCCTTTCCATTTTGGAAAACTATCCGCCCCAGGTGGTCTCCTGCCTTATGAACTGCCTTTCCACCCACGATGTGGAGCGGGCCATCACCGCTTTGGCGGCGGAGCCCTTAGACGGGCGGGACCGGTATTTCCAGGCGGCCCGTCATTTTCTGCCTGTCGAGCTTTACCAGCGCGGGCGCGCCCTGCTGAAGATGGCCTACGCCATCCTCTATTTTCTCCCGGGGGTCCCCTGCCTGTATTACGGCGACGAGGCCGGGCTTTCCGGCTATCGCGACCCTTTCAACCGCTGTCCCTATCCCTGGGGCTCGGAGGACGGGGAACTGCTGCAATTTTTCCGCGCCATCGGTAACATAAGGGCCCAAAGCCGGGTTTTAACAGATGGAGCTTTCACCGCTGTGCAGGTCTCTTCCTCTGTGTTTTCCTTCCTTCGGCAAAAAGACGGCGAAGGCCTGTTCGTCGCGGTCAACCGCAGCGGCTGGCCCCAGGCGCTGCTGCTGCCCGGCCAGATGGGAAACATCCTGTACGGCAGCCTCTCCGGCGGCCGTCTGGAGCCTTCCGGGATCCTGATCGCCGCTCTGAACCCTCAGCCCCCCTCCTGCGAGGGAAAGTGAAAGGAGTTTTTCTATGTCTATGTCTTCGTCCTATTCTGCTATCCTGGTGATTTCCATCCTTTTTGGCGCCCTGATCGGCTTTGCCATCGGCGCGGTCTTTTATGTTTTTCATAGCCTGGGGCTGTACCGCATCATGAAAAACCGCGGCTTTGAAAACCCCTGGATGGCCTGGGTGCCCGTGGCCAATTACTACGCCTTCGGCAAGGTCTCCGATGACATCAACCTGCGCACCCGCGGAAAAAACACCCATCTGCGCCTGTGGCTGCTGTGGCTGGGCCTGGCCGCCATGATCTCGTCTTTATCCTATCTGACCGTCTATTTTGCTTGCTTTTTCCCCATGCTGCAGTTCGCCACTCCCCCCTCTGATATGGTGGCGGGGATGGTGTTCATCATCCTGCTGTTTTATGGGGTCCTGCTGGCTGTTTCCATCGCCTATACCGTCTTTTATGGCATCGCCATCTACCGCCTGTTTTCGGATTACCATCCGCAAAACGCCGTGATGTACACCGTGCTCTCCCTGGTTTTCAACATCGTGGGGCCGTTTTTGATTTTCTCCGTCCGCAATCGCCAGCCGGTCTCTCTCTTCCGGCAGCCCGTCCAAGGCCCTTACGGGATGCCGCCCCAGTACACCCCCTATTATCCCCAGACCCCCGGCGTCCCGCCCCAAAACGGCGGCGGGTCTCCCGATTCCCGGGCCTGACGTTTCCCGATGTTGCCGGCGGGGCCCTTTGGGGCTCCGCCTTTTGCTTCCCCGGCGGGGCAAATATGAATTTTTTCTTCCCCCGTTGAGAAAACCCCGCCCAGCCGTTATAATAAGGATTGACCGGAGGGGCGTTCCCCTCCCCATACGAGAATGAGAAAAGGAGGCCGTCTGATGAAATCCAAAGGGATCCTTCTGCGCACCATTGCCCTGGCCTCCTTTGTGGGCGTCCTGCTGCTGCTCTTTGTCTTTCGCCTGATCAAAATGCAGATCGTCGAGACCGACCAGTACAGCGCCATGGCCGATATGGGCATCACCCGGGAGCAGACCGTCAAAGCCGCCCGCGGCGAGATCGTAGACCGTTACGGCCGCCCGCTGGTGGTCAACGAATCCGGCTTCCAGGTGACCTTAGACCGCGCCTATCTGCCCCGGGGCCGGGAAAACGAGATCATTCTGCGCCTGACGGAGATGCTCTCTGCCGCAGGCGAAAGCTGGACCGATAACCTCCCCCTGAGCCAGGAGGCCCCTTTCGTCTTTCTGGAGGGCCGGGACGGCGATATCTCCCGGCTGAAAAACTTTTTGGAGGTCAATACCTACGCCTCGGCGGAGGATGTGACCGGCTGGCTGATCAGCCGCTATCAGCTGGAGGATTATCCCCCCCAGGAGCAGCGCGTCCTCATGGCCATCCGCTATGAGATGGAGCGCCGCGGCTTTTCCATCACCACCCCCTATACCCTTGCGGAGGACGTCGATATTTCCACCGTTATGAAGCTGGAGGAAAACTCCTTCACCCTGCCGGGCATGAGCATCGCGGAAAGCGCCATCCGGCAGTATGTCAGCGGCGAAGCCGCCCCCCACCTCATCGGGCAGGTGGGGCCCATCTATGCCGAAGAGTACGCGACCTTGGATAAGGACGAGTACAGCCTGGACGACATCACCGGAAAAAGCGGGATCGAAAAGGCCTTTGAAAGCGAGCTGCGGGGCCAAAACGGCAAGCGCCAGATCTCTCTCAATTCCGCCGGGGATGTGGTAGAGGTAAAAGAGACCCTGGCGCCGGTACCCGGCCACACCATCGTCCTCACCATCGATAAAGAGCTTCAGCTGGTGGCGCAAAACGCCCTGGAGGAGGAGATCCGCTACCTCAATGCCACCGCCCCGGAAGGGGAGGGCAAAGAGGCCTGCGCCGGGGCCGCCGTGGCCATCAACAACAAAACCGGCGAGATCCTGGCCTGCGCCACCTGGCCGGGCTACGACCTGCAGACCTACCGGCAGGATTACAACCTTCTGGCTGCTGACGACCGCAACCCGCTTTTTAACCGCGCTCTGGACGGCGTTTACGCCGCCGGTTCCATCTACAAGCCTTCGGTGGCCACCGCCGGGTTGATGGAGGGGCTTATCACCCCCTCCACTACCTATGACTGCCTGGGCGTTTACACCTACTGGGACGATTACCAGCCCAAATGCCTGGGTTATCACCCGGGGTACAATGTCTCCAACGCCCTGCGCGTCTCCTGCAATATCTTCTTCTACGACCTGGGCCGCCGTCTGGGCATCGATACCATCAACCGCTACAGCACCATGTTTGGGCTGGGGCAGCCCACCGGCATCGAGCTTCCGGAAAGCCTTGGGCATTTGGCCGGGCCGGAATACAGCGAGAGCCACGGACAGGAATGGCATCCCGGCAATGTGGTCCAGGCCGCCATCGGCCAAAGCGACAACGGCTTTACGCCGCTGCAGCTGGCCACCTACACCGCCACCCTGGCCAACGGCGGTGTGCGCATGAAATCCCACCTGGTGAAAGGCGTCACCACCTATGGCATGGAAGAGACGGTCTACGAGACCGCGCCGGAAGTGGCGGTGGACATGCATCTCACCGAGGAAGCCGTGCAGGCGGTGCGCACCGGCATGCGCTGGGCCTCCGGCCGCGACGGCATGGCCGGTACCTCCGGCTTCGTCTTTGCCAATTACCCCATCGACGTGGCCTCCAAAACCGGCACGCCGGAAACCCAGCAGTTCCCCAACTCCACCTATATCTGCTACGCCCCCTCCAACGATCCGGAGATCGCTGTGGCGGTGGTCATCGAAAAGGGTTGGCATGGCTACACCGGCGCGCCGGTGGCCAAAGCCATTTTCGACCAGTATTTCTTCCACAAACAGGAAATACAGGCTCCCCAGGCTTTGGAAAGCCTCCTGCAGTGACCGCTTTCCTGTAAAACATCGACAAAGTGTTGGGAGATCTGGCTGTATTTTTTGTTTTTTTGTCGGAAAGCCTTTGATTTTGTTGGATTGTGTGATAAACTATATGACATGGGTTCACTTTCGTCGAAAGGGGTACTTTTGACGTTTTTTGTAAAGTAATGCAGATGGAAAAGGATGGGTTATGGGCGCACAGATACTGACCGTCACCTCGGGAAAAGGCGGCGTCGGAAAATCTTCTCTTTCCGCCCTGCTGGGGGCTTCGCTCTCCGCGTTGGGCAAAAGGGTACTGCTGATGGAGATGGACTGCGGCCTTCGCAGCCTTGATATCATGCTGGGCGCCGCAGAAAAAGCGGTTTACGATATCTCCGATATCCTCTATGGGCGCTGTAAGCCTGTGGAGGCCATTATCCAGACCTCCCAGCCCTGCCTACATCTGGTACCGTCCCCTTTGCGGCCGGATATGCCCTACACTGCGGAGGGCTTTGCCCGCATCTGCCGCGGGTTTGCCGCAGTGTACGATTACCTGATCGTCGAAACCCCCGCCGGTTTCGGCCCCGCTTTTGACGCGGCGGCCCGAGCGGCGGATATGGCCCTCATCGTGGTGACGCCGGATCTGATCTGCGTTCGGGACGCCCGGGTCGTCTCCGACTATCTGGATGAAAAGGGCCTTTCCAACCAGCGCCTGCTGATCAACCGGGTAGGCAGATATACGCTGGGGCGCTTTAAGACCCTTCCCGATCTGGATTATGTCCTGGATCAGGTGGGGGAACCCCTGTTGGGAGTCATTCCGGAAGATCCCCAGTCCGCAGGCTATTTGGCGAAAGGCGCCGCCCCAGAAGCGGCCTTCCCCGCTGCGCTGGCCTGCCGCAACGTTGCCCGCCGCCTCTGCGGCGAATATGTGGAGCTTTCGGTTCAATAATCATTACTAAGGAGGGCGGCCAAAATGAACATCGCGATCACCGCGCATGATTCCAAAAAAGAGCTGATGGTGCAGTTTTGCATCGCATATTGCGGCATCCTCAGCCATCACAATCTGTGCGGCACAGGCACCACCAGCAAGCTGGTGGCGGAAGCTACCGGCCTGGAGCTGACCCGTTTTCTCAGCGGGCCTCAGGGAGGGGACCAGCAGATCGCTGCCAGGGTAGCCTGCAACGAGATCGACCTGCTGCTGTTTTTCCGCGACCCTCTCCCCATGAGCCCCTCGGAGACTGACAACGCGCAGCTTTTGCGGCTGTGCGACGTCCATAATATCCCCGTGGCCACCAACATCGCCACAGCGGAGGCCCTGATCCACGCCCTGGAGCGCGGCGATCTGGATTGGCGGAACATCGTCAACCCCAAGCGCTGACCTTCGTTTTTTGCACATCGCGCATTTTGATATTGCCAAAGGCGCCGGGGCCCAGCCCCGATATCAGGAGATTCCCGGAAGGAAGGATCCAGAGAGGACAGGACGCAGGCTGAGATCCTGTCTATCCCCATTTCCCTTCGGGAAGGACACCTGACAGCCGGAGCCGTGAACCGATCGTGTAGCGGCCCCCGTCCCGCCGGACGTTACCCCGGCCGTTTGAGAGGAACGAAACGCGTTTTCGTTCAACAAGGGTGGCACCGCGGATATGCTCCGTCCCTTTTTTAGAGGGATCGGAGCATTTATTTTTCCGTGTGCGCCCATTTTTTGTTTTTCCGCGGGGCCTGTCCCCGGTTTGAAACCCACCATCATCAGATAGAGAGGAATGATCTTATGGCAATTTTGACCAAAGGCCCGCGCGGCACCCAGGATATTATGCCGGGCGACACCGGCCGCTGGCAATATGTAGAGCAGGTGACTCGGGAAACCGCCGGCCTGTTCGGCTTCCGGGAGATCCGTTTCCCGACCTTTGAGCATACCGAGCTGTTTAACCGTTCGGTGGGCGACACCACCGACGTGGTGCAGAAGGAAATGTACACCTTTAAAGACAAAGGCGACCGCTCCATCACCCTGCGCCCGGAGGGTACCGCCGGCGTGATGCGCAGCGCCGTGGAGCACGGGCTGCTCACCGAAGCCCTTCCGGTAAAACTTTCCTATCTCATCTCCTGCTTCCGCTATGAAAAGCCCCAGGCCGGCCGCCTGCGGGAGTTCCATCAGTTTGGCTGCGAGATGCTGGGCGCCGATTCCCCCGCCGCCGACGCCGAGATCATCGCCATGGTAAACGAGATCTTCCAGCGTCTGGAGCTGAAGGAGATCTCTCTGGAGATCAACTCCATCGGCTGCCCGACCTGCCGCGCCAAATATCACGAGGCCCTGCGGGCCCATTTTTCCGCCCGCCGCGACGAGCTGTGCGACACCTGCCGGGAACGGCTGGAGAAAAACCCCATGCGCCTGCTGGACTGCAAAAGCCCCATCTGCAAAGAGATCGCCAAAGGCGCCCCCACCGTGCTGGATTTCCTCTGCGAGGACTGTTCCAGCCACTTTGAGGAGCTCAAGAACCGGCTCACCTCCATGGGGATCTCCTACACGGTCAATCCCACCATCGTTCGGGGGCTGGATTACTACACCAAAACCGTCTTTGAATTCGTCTCCGGCAACATCGGCGCCCAGGGCACCGTCTGCGGCGGCGGGCGCTACGACGGCCTCATCGAGCAGCTGGGCGGGCCAAAAATGACCGGCATCGGCTTTGCCATGGGTCTTGAGCGGCTGCTGTTGGTGATGGAGCACTCCGGCAGCCCCTTCCCGGAGGAGACCCCCTGCAAGCTCTATCTTGGCAGCATGGGGGAAGCCGCCGCCATAAAGGCCGCCGCCCTGGTGGCCGGCCTGCGCTCCGAGGGTTTCCGGGCGGAAAACGACCTCATGGGCCGTTCCGTCAAAGCGCAGATGAAATACGCCGATAAGCTTTCGGCCCAATACAGCGCCATCATCGGCGACAACGAGCTGTCCTCCGGCCTGGTAAAGGTCAAAAACATGGTCACCGGGGAACAGCATGAGGTAAAGCTCAGCCTGGACGAGGACGACGACGACAGCCTGCTGAACTTTTTGTACCACACCGGCTTTGCGGAGCTGACCGACGCCATAGAGGACGCCGGGCTTTGATCCGATCTTGATATCATTATCCGGTTTTTCCGGAAAAGAGGAGAACTGATACGCTATGGCAGATTCCATGAAAGGTTTAAAACGGACCCATTACTGCGGCGAGGTCACGGCCGACTGCCTTCTAAAAGAAGTTGTGGTGGCTGGCTGGGTGCAAAAAGCCCGGGATCTCGGCAATTTGATCTTTATCGACCTGCGCGACCGCAGCGGCCTGGTGCAGCTGGCTTTTGACGACGCCACCGACCGCGCCGTCTTTGAAAAAGCGTCTTCGGCCCGCGGCGAATATGTCCTTATGGCCCGCGGCGTGGTGAGAAAGCGCGAATCGGTCAATGCCGACCTCAAAAATGGCGACGTCGAGATCTTCGTGGTGGAGCTGCGGATCTTGGCTCAGGCCCAGACCCCTCCCTTTGAGATCACCGATAAGAGCAACGTCAAGGAAGAGCTGCGGCTGAAATACCGCTACCTTGACCTGCGCCGTCACACGTTGCAAAACAACATCATCATGCGCCACAAGATCGCCCAGGTGACCCGGGAATATTTCTACGAGAACGGATTCCTGGAAATCGAGACGCCCATGATGATGAAATCCACCCCCGAGGGCGCCAGGGATTATCTGGTCCCTTCCCGGGTGCACCCCGGCAGCTTCTATGCCCTGCCCCAATCCCCCCAGATCTACAAACAGCTGCTGATGCTCTCCGGCTTTGACCGCTACATCCAGCTGGCCCGCTGCTTCCGCGACGAGGATCTGCGCGCTGACCGCCAGCCGGAATTCACCCAGATCGACCTGGAAATGTCCTTTGTGGATGTGGACGATATCCTGGAGATGGTGGAGGGCTATGTCCACCGCCTTTTCGGCGAGGTTCTGGGCCGCGATATCACCGTTCCCCTGCCCCGCCTTACCTATCGGGAGGCCATGGAACGTTACGGCAGCGATAAGCCGGACACCCGCTTTGGCATGGAGATCACCGACCTCACCGACCTGGTGAAGGATTGCGGCTTCTCCGTCTTCTCCGGCGCCGTGGCCGCCGGAGGCTCTGTCCGCGCCATTGTGGCGAAAGGGGCCGCCGGAACCCTTACCCGCAAAGAGATCGACAAGCTCACCGAGGCTGCCCGCGGCATTGGCGCCAAAGGCCTTGCCTACATCCGCTTTGTGGACGAGACCCCCGCCTGCTCCTTTGGCAAATTCATGAAGCCCGAGGAGATGGACGCCATTTTAGAGCGTCTGGACTGCCGCCAGGGCGACGTCGCCCTCATCGTGGCGGACAAAAACAAGGTGACCCTGCCGGTGCTGGGCGCTTTAAGGAACACCCTGGGACGCCAGCTGGAGCTCATCGACAAAAACAAATTCAACCTGCTCTGGATCGTGGAGTTCCCCTTCTTCGAGCTGGATGAGGAGAGCGGCGAGTGGGTGGCGATGCACCATCCCTTCACCATGCCCCTGGAAGAATGCCTGGAATATCTGGATACCGACCCCGGCGCGGTGCGCGCCAAAGCTTACGACCTGGTGCTCAACGGCGTAGAGCTCTGCTCCGGTTCCATCCGCATCAGCGATTATAAGCTTCAGGAGAAGATGTTCCGCTCCCTGGGCCTTACCCCGGAGGAGATCGAGGCAAAATTCGGCTTCCTCGTGGACGCCTATCACTACGGCGCTCCGCCCCACGGCGGCGTCGGCATCGGGCTGGACCGCCTGGCCATGACCATGACCGGGGCCGAAAGCCTGCGGGAGGTCCTCGCCTTCCCGAAAGTGCAAAACGCCAGCGAGCTCATGTCCGGCTGCCCTTCCCCTGTGGACGACAAGAGCCTGCGGGATCTCTCCATCAAGGTAGATCTTCCGGAAGAGGAGCGGTAACGCGTTTTCCCGGCGGGGCTTTGCGGGGGCAAGGCTCCGCCTGCTTTTTGCCGGTTTCCGGGCAGCTGCGGCCTTTTTTCGGCCGATCCCTTTCCCCACCCGTTTCCCTCGCCGGCTTTTGCGCAAAATAAGTCCCCAGGCCTGTCCCAGGCCGGAAAGGAGAACCCCCTATGAAACAGATCGCCAGTTTCTGCATCGACCACGATACCCTGGGCAAGGGGCTGTATACCTCCCGCATCGACGGCGACGTCGTCACCTACGACCTTCGCATGGTCGTCCCCAACGCCGGGATCTATTTGGACAACGCGGGCATCCACACCTTTGAGCATCTTTTTGCCACCTATGTGCGCAACTCAGCTTATTCCGACCAAGTGGTGTACGTGGGGCCCATGGGCTGTCGCACCGGCTTTTACTTTTTGGTGCGGGATAGCCTCTCCCCCGCCGAGGTCATCCTTCTGACGCAGGAAACCATGGATTTTATCGCCGGTTTTGAAGGCCCCGTTCCCGGGGCCCAGAGATCCTGCGAATGCGGCAACTATCTCAATCACGACCTGGCCGCCGCCCGGGCTTATGCCCGGGATATGGCCGCCGTCCTGCGGGGATGGACCCCCGCCATGCTGGACTACGATTACGACAAATAAACCGGCTGTCCAGGCTGTCAAAACAGGCGCAAAAAAAGGGAGGGAAGCCGCTGGCTTCCCTCCCTTTTTGTGATCGGCGCTTTGCAGATCCGCCGCGCCACCGGCCCGCGCCTTGTTTTTGGGGCCCGGTTTTCCCGCTTCGGACAGGCGCCGGAGCTTATTTCAGGCGGCAGACATAGGGCTTTTCCGTCCCGAATTTTTCCCGGAACTCCGCCCAGCTCTCCTCGATGATCTTGGGGTTTTTCACCGCGTCATAGCCCGTCTGGGCCAGGACCTTCCCGGCGTAGAGCATGGCCTTCTGCCCGATGCCGACGCCCGCCCCGGCGGCGATGCCCCAGTGATGGGAGGGCATATCCTTTACCGCCCCGCAGCCGAAAACCTGAATGGTGGGCACAACATAGGAGGCCTCCCCCACGTCGGTGCTGCCGTAGGAATATTTTACCTCCCCGTCCGGTTTTTTCAGCCCAGTGGGGATCGTTTCCGCCGGGGCAGGGTTGCCGGTAACATTCTGGTACAGCTCCCGCGCAAAGGCGTAATCCTCTTCGCCATAGGCCAGGGCGGGCACCTTCAGCGCCGCCTCGTAGGTGTATTTCGCCAGGGTGTGGTTGCAAAAATAGCCGTGGCAGGAGGTCTTGACCTCCATCTCCATCCGGGTCTCGGTCATGGTGGCGGCGCCCTGGGCGATGAGGTTCATCCGGCGCACCAGCTCTTCGTTGTAATCGTCCTGGGAGCGGATATAAAAATAGATGGAAGCAAAATCCGGGACGATGTTGGGCTGTTCCCCCGCCGCGTGGTACACGTGATGCAGACGGCATTTTTCCGTCATGTGCTCCCGCAGATACTGGCTGCCGATGCTGGTGAGCTCGGCGGCGTCCAAGGCGCTGCGCCCCTCCCACGGATGGGCTCCGTGGGCCGTGCGGCCGTAAAATTTGTAGAGGACGCTGGTCATGGCGTTCATTTCCATTTCGCCAAAGTTCATATCGCAGGCGCCGGGATGCCACACCAGGGCCAGATCCAAATCGTCAAAATAGCCGTCCCGGGCCAAAAACACCTTGCCCTGCAAGGTCTCCTCCGCCGGGCAGCCGATGTAAACGACGGTGCCTGCCAGCCCTTCCGCCTCCATGGCCTCTTTTAAGGCGCAGGCGGCGGCCGCGTTGCCCGCCCCCATAAGGTTGTGGCCGCAGCCGTGGCCAGGCCCTTCCAGGGGGGCCTGATGCGGGAGGGCCTCCTGCCCCAGCCCGGGCAGGGCGTCCAGTTCACCCAAAATGCCGATCACCGGTTTTCCGGCGCCCCAGCGGGCTACCACGGTGTTGGGCTCCCCGCCCCGGTTCTCCGCGTCTATCTGCTTTACAGCGAAGCCTTCGCCCTCCATAAAACGCGCCACAGCCTTGCAGCTTTTAAATTCCTGCAGGGACGCCTCCCGGTATCCCCACAGCTCTTTGGAGAGCTCCACTGCCTTTTCGCCGTGCTTTTCGTACCACTGTCCGATCTGCTGCTGCATAATGATCTCCCTTTCCCTTGCGTAAACGTTTACATTTTTCCGTGTACAACATGCCCCGCTGGCGCAGACTGCGCCGGGGCTGTCTTCTTTGTCATTATAATACATTCCCGCGCAAAAAGCCACAGGGCGCAGACGAAAAAACGTCCGCGCCCTATGGCTTTACAGTATTGGGAGAACTGGAAAACAGGTATGTCGGTTTAAAGGGCCCTTACAGCTTGGAATAACCGAAGCTGTTGACCAGGGCGTCGATCTTCTCCCCCCGTTTGCAATGGGGGCAGTCCTGATATTTAAAGGTGTGGTAATCGGGGAGGTCGGCCAAGGTAAACACAGCGTTGACGGCGTGGCCGTCCACCGCGTACAGGGCGCTGAAAATAGCGGAGATCCCCGCCATCCTGCCGCCGTAATATTGGATCGCCTCCACGCTCTTGTTGATGGTGAGGCCGGTGGTAACGGAAGCCATCAGCAGCAGCACGTTTTTGCCGCTGATCATGGGCTGGAGGTTGTCGCGGAAGATCATCTGGCTGTTGGAATTGTATTCCGGCGTGACCACATAGATGGTCTGATGGGCGTTAATGGACATAAATCCCGCCCGGTTCAGCTCCTTCGCCAGGAAAGCCCCCACCACCTGGGTCCCGTCCAGGCAGACGATGGTATCCACCACCGTGTTGGAAACATATTTGCTCACAAGGCTTTTGGCGACCGCCTCCGCCTCGCTCTGCCGGCTTTTCAGGGTGGTCATGTCGATGTAATAGTTGATGTGGGAATGGTTGGTTGCAAAATGCCCCGGGATCACTTTTAGATCCACGCTGCAATTGTTGGAGTGGATCTTCATCGTTTTGCGTTCCATAAAATGCCCTCCAGTCAAAGGCGCCGGAGAGGGGCCAAACGTCCCTTACAAACACCTTTTTTTTAGTATACAACATCTTTGGGTGAAATTTCAATAATATTTTTCACAAAACAGAAATATTTTTTAGGCTAAATATCCAATTCTTTTGCTTTCTTCGACAAATCCGTTCCCTTTCCGGCCCGGCTTTTCTTTACAGCCCGCCCGACGCCGTGGTATACTTTTGATCAGAAGAACGCAAAAAAGGGGGGGCTGGCCGTGAAGCGCACTGCCATCGTGGCGGACGATGAGCCGATCATTCGTCTCGACCTCGCTCAGATGCTGGAGGAGCTGGATTTTGAGGTGTTGGGCAGCGCCGCCGACGGCTTTGACGCGGTGGAACTCTGCCGCGCCCACCGCCCGGATGTAGCGCTGTTGGACGTCAATATGCCGGTGTTCGAAGGACTGGGCGCGGCGCAGACCATTTTGGAGGAATCCCTGGCCGGATGCGTCGTCATCGTCACCGCCTTCGACGACCGGGAGCTCATCGACCGGGCAGGGGCCATCGGCGTCACCGGATATCTGGTAAAGCCCATTGAGGAGCGGCTGTTGCTGCCCACCATCGAGGTGGCCCTGGCCCAGGGCCGCCGTCTGGCCGACGCTCAAAGGGAGGCCGAGGAGGCCCGCCGCCGCCTGCGGGAACGGGATACGGTGGATCGCGCCAAAGCGGCCCTCGCCGCAGAAAAGGGCGTCTCCGAGGCCGAAGCCCTGCGTCTGCTGCAGGGAATGGCCATGGACAAGCGCTGCTCCCTGCTCTATCTGGCCCAGGCCGTGGTGGAAAAAAACTCCCAACGGGAGCTGGTAAACCGCGCCAAAACGCTGCTGATGCAGACCCGCGGCCTCTCGGAGCCCGCCGCCTATAAGGCGGTCCAGTCCCTGGCCCGGGCCATGGGCGTGGGGCTGGATAAGGCCGCCCGAGAGATCCTGGAAGGGAGGCGGCGGCCATGACCCTGCGGGAAGTGTGCATGGAGCACGGCGGCCTGCCGCCGGAGGAGCTCCAGCGTCTGGAAGCCCTGGAGCAGGGGCTGGAGGTGACCGCCGAGCTCACCGCCGCCGACGTGTTTATCGATCTGTTTGACCGGGAGGGCATGGCCTGGGTGGCCGCCCAGGCCAGCCCCAGCGTAGAGGGATCCTCCTACCGGGAGCGCGTGGTGGGGCGATCTGCCCTGCGGGAAAACGAGCCCGCGGTCTACCGCGCCCTGGAAAGCGGCGTGACCGTGCGGGATCTTAAGGCCGTCACCCAGGAGAACAAGACCGTCCGCCAGGATGTGGCGCCCCTGAAAAACGCCGCCGGACAGGTCATCGCGGTGCTGATCAGCGAACGGGACGTCACCGGCGACCTGAGCCGGGAAAAAAAATATCGGGAGCTCATGCGGGAGAAGGAGGAGCAATCCCCCGCCCGCACCCTCACCGCCGCCGACGCCGCCATGCGGGAGGTGCACCACCGGGTCAAAAACAACCTTCAGATGGTGGCCAGCATCATGAACCTGCAGGCCCGCCGTACCGAAAACGCGGAGGTGCGCCGCGCCTTCCGGGAAAATACCGCCCGGGTGCAGAGCATTTCCGCCATCCACGACCTGCTCACCCACGCCGAGGATTCCGCCGCTGTGGAGCTCATGCCCCTGCTGGAAAAGATCCGCCGCAGCATCCAGTCTATTTTTCGGGAAAGCCGCCTGGTGGAGATCCGCATTGAGGGCGAGGATATGTCCGTCCCCCCGGACCGGGCCACCTCCATCGCCCTGGTGGTGAACGAGCTGCTCTCCAACGCCCTGGAGCACGGTTTCCGGGAGGGGGAGAGCGGCCTGATCCGGATCCAGCTGTGCCCCGGCGCCCTTTTTTCGGTCATCACCGTGGAGGACAACGGCATGGGCTTCGACGCCGCCGCCCGCTGTGCCGACAGCCTGGGGCTCTCCATCGTCACCCTCGTCGTCAAAGAAAAGCTGGGCGGGGATCTGCGTATCCTCTCGGACGAAAACGGTACCCGGGCGTCGTTTGACTTTTGCCTGTAGCTGTGATATGATAGCGCTGTAAAAAGAGGAATATGCGCGGCGCACAATAGGGTGCGCCGGGTGGCAAAAAGGCCAAAACAGCAAGGATGCTTTTGCTGTTTTAGTCTTTTTTTGTTTTTTGCAGATCCTAATCGCCGCAGGGAGGGAAGCGCCATGAATTCGGATCAGTTCCTCAGCGTAGGGATCGACATCGGCACCTCCACCACCCAGGTGATCTTCAGCCGCCTTACAATGGAAGATACCGCCGGATATTTTTCCGTCCCCCGGGTATCCATTGTGCAGAAGGAAGTCGTCTACAAAAGCCCCGTCCACCAAACGCCCCTGGCAAACGAATACCTCATCGACGGCGACGCCGTGCGGGAGATCGTGGCCGCGGAATTCCGGCAGGCGGGTGTCACCCCTGCGGATACCGGCACCGGCGCCGTCATCATCACCGGGGAATCGGCCCGCAAGGAAAACGCCGCCCTGGTGCTGGAAAAGCTCAGCGGCTTTGCCGGGGATTTTGTCGTCTCCACCGCCGGGCCGGATCTGGAATCGGTCATTGCGGGCAAGGGCAGCGGCGCCCAGCAGTATTCCGAGGAGAACGCCGCCGTCACCGTCAACCTGGATATCGGCGGCGGCACCACCAACGTGATCCTTTTTGACTGCGGCGAGGCCCGGGACCGCGGCTGTGTGGATATCGGCGGAAGGCAGGTGCGCCTGGACGCGGATATGACGGTGACCTATGTGAGCCCCAGCGCCGCCCGTATCGCCCGGTTCCATCATCTTTCCCTGGAGACGGGCCGCCGCACCGATCTTTCCGTCTTAAAAAGCCTTTGCGACGCCATGGCCCAGCTGCTGGAAGAGCTGTTGGGTGTGTCGGAACCCTCCCCTCTTTTGGAGGAGATCCGCACCGCGGGCAGCACGCCTTTTTCTCCATCCCGGCCCATTCGGGCGGTGTGCTTTTCCGGCGGCGTGGCGGACTGTATCTATCAAAGCGGGAAGGACCCGCTGCAATATGGGGACATCGGCGTCCTGCTGGGGGATTCCATCCGCCGGGGCCGCCTGTTCTCCGCCTTCCGGGTCATCCCCGCCAGGGAGACCATCCGCGCCACGGTGGTGGGGGCCGGCACCTATACCACCTCCATTTCCGGCAGTACCATCGCCTACGATCCCGGCCTGTTTCCGCTGAAAAACCTGCCAGTGCTCAAGCTTTCGCAGGAAGAGCAGCAGCGCTGCTTTGCCGGAGACCGGGAGTTTTTGGAGCAAAAGGCCCGCTGGTTTCTTAGCCAATGCGACAGCGACCATATGGTCCTCGCCCTGGACGGCAAAAAGAGCCCGTCCTATGGGGAGCTTCTGAGCCTGGCCAAAACCGTGGCCGCGGCGCTGGATCCCCTGCTCCCCGCCGGCCTTCCCCTGATCCTGGCAGTACACAGCGACATGGCCAAAGCCCTGGGCCAATGCCTGCGGCAAAGCCTTCTGTCAAGGCGGCCTGTCATCTCCATCGATTCGATCCGGGTGGAGCAGAACGATTTTCTCGACCTGGGAAAGCCCCTGATGAACGGCCTGGTCATCCCCGTGGTGGTCAAGACCCTCATCTTCGGCTGACCTTTGTCCCTGCCGGTTCCGGCCGCATCATACTTCGGGCAAGGCCCGCTATCTCAACCTTTGGGAGGGAGACCCCATGAGCTTTCAGACCCTGCTCGCCGGTCAGATCTATTCCTTCGATACCGTAAAGGAAGTGCTGGCCAAGGCAAACGAACTTAAATCCGGCGATATTTTGGCTGGGGTGGCCGCCGCTTCGGATATGGAGCGCGTCGCCGCCAAGGAAGTGCTCTCCGGTATGCTGCTCTCCGCCCTGCGGGAGAACCCCGTGGCGCCCTATGAGGAGGACGACGTTACCCGCCTCAATCAAGACGGCCTCAACGAGACCATTTACGCCGGCATCCGCAACTGGACGGTGGCCGAGCTGCGGGAATGGCTGCTGGATTATAGGACCACCGAAGCGGATATCCGACGGATCTCCAAAGGGCTGACCGCGGAAATGGTGGCCGCCGTGGCGAAGCTGATGTCCAATCTGGATCTCATCTACGCCGCGAACAAGGTGCGCGTCCCCGCCACCTGCAACACCACCATCGGCCTGCGGGGCACCTTTTCCACCCGGCTGCAGCCCAACCACACCACCGATAACGTGGAGGGCATCACCGCTTCTCTTTTTGAGGGGCTTTCCTTCGGCTGCGGCGACGCCCTCATCGGCCTGAACCCTTCCGGGGATACGGCGGCCAGCCTCACCGAAGTGCTCAAGCGCTTTGACGAGGTCAAAAACCAATTCGAGATCCCCACCCAGATCTGCGTTCTGGGCCATATCACCACCCAGATCGAAGCGGTAAAGAACGGCGCCCCCTGCGATATGATCTTCCAGTCCATTGCTGGCAGCGAAAAGGGCAACCGCGCTTTCGGCTTTGGCACCGATACCATCCTGGAAGCCCAGGAACTGCTGCGGCGCCGGGGTACCGCCGCCGGCCCCAATGTGCTGTACTTCGAGACCGGCCAGGGCAGCGAGCTCTCCTCCGGCTCCCATTACGGGGCCGACCAGGTGACCATGGAGGCCCGCTGCTACGCCTATGCCCGCAATTTTTCCCCTTTTATGGTCAACACCGTGGTGGGCTTTATCGGGCCGGAATACCTCTACGACAGCCGCCAGGTCATCCGGGCTGGGCTGGAGGATCACTTTATGGGCAAGCTTTCCGGTATCCCCATGGGCTGTGACTGCTGCTACACCAACCACATGATGGCCGACCAGAACGACGTGGAAAACCTGGCTGTGCTGCTGGGCGCGGCAGGGGTCAACTACGTCATCGGCGTCCCCACCAGCGACGATATCATGCTCAACTACCAGACCAACTCCTATCACGACGCCACCGCCATCCGGGAGGTTTTGGGCCTGCGCCCCATCCGGGAGTTCGACGAGTGGCTGGAAAAAATGGGGATCACCCGGGATGGAAAACTCACCAGCCGGGCCGGAGATCCGACGATCTTTACCGCAAAAGGGAGGGGATAAGCCATGCTGGAACAAAGCCTGATCGAACAGATCGTCAGCCAGGTCGTGGCGGAATTGGGCCGCGGGGCTCCCGCCCCTTCCCCCAAGGGCCCCGCCCCGGCGATCCCGGCGGCCCCGGCCCCCTCTGCGCCGTCGATGGCCCCGGCGGGCGATTTTGCCCTGGCGGACATCACCTCGCCGGAGCAAAAGGCCATCCCTCTGCTGGAACACCCGGCGGATTATGACGCCCTCATCCGCATGAAATCCCGCACGCCGGCCCGTATTGGCGTGGGAAGGGCCGGGCCCCGCCTGAACACCAAGACCCTGCTCACCCTGCGGGCGGATCACGCCGCCGCCCGGGACGCCGTCTTTTTGGATGTGGATGAAAAGCGGATGGAAGCCTTAGGGCTTTTTACCGTCAGCACCAAATGCGCCGATAAAAACGAGTTCGTCACCCGGCCGGATCTGGGACGGGATTTTTCAGAGGAGGCGTTGGAGCTGATCCGCTCCCGCTGCCAGAAAAGCCCCCAGGTGCAGATCATTGTCTGCGACGGGCTCTCCTCCACCGCCGTATCCACCAACGCGCCCGACCTGCTGCCGGTGCTGTTGGAGGGGCTCAAAGCCAAAGGGATCCAGACGGGAACGCCCTTTTTTGTCAAGAACGCCCGGGTGGCCGCCCAGGACCGTATCGCCGAAACCCTGGGCGCCACGGTGGTGTGCAGCCTCATCGGGGAGCGCCCCGGCCTTGCCACTGCCGAAAGCATGAGCGCCTATATCTCCTTTGAAGCGAAGGTGGGGATGCCGGAGGCCCGGCGGACGGTGGTCTCCAACATCCACAAAGAAGGCATTCCCGCCGTGGAGGCGGGCGCCTACATCGCCGACCTCATCGAAACGGTCCTCAAAGCCCGCGCCAGCGGCGTGGATCTGAAAAAATAAGAAAGGGGGCGCGCGCTTTGAAGCACGATCCCATCCGCACCAAGGTGCTGAGCATTAAGATGATCCCCAACGCCGACCCCATGCTTCTTACCGCCCTCTCGGTTCCCGGGGCCGACCGCAGTCTCGGGGTCATCACCACCGACTGCGACGACGTCTCCTACGCCGCCCTGGACGAGGCCACCAAAAAAGCCGACGTCCGGGTGGCCTACGCCAAAAGCATGTATGCCGGCGCCTCCAATGCAAGTACCCGTCTGGCCGGTGAATTCATCGGCATCCTCTGCGGCCCCAACCCGGAGGAGGTTCGCAGCGGGCTGCAGGCCGCCGTCAGCTATATCGAAAACGACGCCTGCTTTTACAGCGCCGACGACGGCGATTCCATCGTCTATTTTGCCCATTGCATCTCCCGCACAGGCTCCTATCTCTCCGCCCAGGCGGGCGTTGCCGAGGGCACGGCCATGGCCTATCTGATCGCCCCGCCCCTGGAGGCCACTCTGGGCTTAGACGCGGCCCTTAAAGCCGCCGCCGTCACTTTGGATCTCTATTATGGCCCGCCCACCGAGACGAACTTCGCCGGAGGGCTCCTCACCGGGGAGCAGGCCGCCTGCCGCGCCGCCTGCGAGGCCTTTGCCAACACCGTCTGCGAAATTGCCGAAAACCCTTTGCGCTACTGACCGCGCCGGCCCCGGCCGGAGAGCGACCCTATAAACCGCCGGGGCCACGCCCCGAAAAGGAGTGAATCCATATGACCCTTGACCGGGATCTGCAGTCCATTCAGGAGGTGCGGGATCTCATCGCCCGGGCAAAGACAGCGCAGAAAACTCTGGCCACCTTCAGCCAGAAGCAGCTGGACAGTATCTGCGCGGCCATTGCCTCCGACTGCGCCGCCCATGCCGAGCCCCTGGCCAAAATGGCCGCCGAGGAGACCGGCTTTGGCCGTTGGCAGGATAAGGTGCTCAAAAACCTGCTGGGCAGCGCCATTACCTGGGATTTCATCAAAGACATGAAGACCGCCGGGGTCCTCTCTGAGGACCGGGCGAAAGGCCTCATGGAGATCGGAGTCCCCATGGGGGTGGTGGCGGCCCTCATCCCCTCCACCAATCCCACCTCCACCGCCATGTACAAATCCATCATCTCCCTCAAGGCGGGCAATTCCATCGTCATCAGCCCCCACCCAGGTGCTAAAAAATGCATCGTAGAAACGGTGAAGATCATCCAGGCGGCGGCCAAGCGGGCCGGCGCCCCGGACGGCGCCGTGGAATGCATCAGCCTTACCACCATGGAGGCCACCAACGCCCTGCTCACCAGCCGGGATATCGGCGTCATCCTGGCCACGGGAGGCGAAGCCATGGTGCGGGCGGCCTACAGCTCCGGCAACCCCGCCATCGGCGTTGGCCCGGGCAACGGCCCCTCCTACATCGAGCGCACCGCCGACATCCCCCTGGCCATCAAGCATATCTTTGACAGCAAGACTTTCGACAACGGCACCATCTGCGCGTCGGAACAGTCCATCGTCACCGAGCGCTGCATTGAAAAACAGGTGGAGGAGGAGGCCCTCCGGCAGGGCGGCTATTTCCTCACCGGCGAGCAGTCTCAAAAGCTCTCCGGCTTCCTGCTGCGGGCCAACGGCACCATGAACCCCCGCATCGTCGGCAAGACCGCCGGGGCTATCGCCGAAATGGCCGGCATTTCCATCCCCGCCGGAACCCGGGTGCTGATCTCCCGGCAGACGGAGGTCTCCCGGCAAAACCCCTATGCCCGCGAAAAGCTCTGCCCGGTGCTGGCCTTTTATGTGGAGGATTCCTGGGAATCGGCCTGCGAGCGTTCCATCGCCATTTTGCAAAACGAGGGCGCCGGCCACACCATGACCATCCATTCCAAAAACATGGATGTGATCCGGGAATTTGCCCTGAAAAAACCGGTGTCCCGCCTGTTGGTGAACACCCCCGGCGCCCTGGGCGGCGTGGGGGCCACCACCAATCTGGCCCCGGCCCTCACCCTGGGCTGCGGCGCTGTAGGCGGAAGCGCCACCAGCGATAACATCACCCCCCTCAACCTGATCAACATCCGCCGGGTGGCCTGGGGCGTCCGGGAACTGGAGGAGCTGCAAAGCGCCTCCCCCGTTTCTTCCTCCCCCGCCCGCCGGGCCCCCGCACAGGCCCCCACCTCCCCCGCGCCCTTTAGCCGGGAGGATATCGAGGCCATCACCCGCGCCGTCATCGCCCGCCTGGGCGGCTGACTTTCCCCGCTGCCAAAGCAAAAAGCTATTTTGATAAATTGAATCACACAGGAGGAATTTTATTATGGCTGAATCTTTACAGGCTCTGGGCATGGTCGAAACCAAAGGCCTCGTGGCCTCCATCGAAGCGGCGGACGCCATGGTCAAAGCCGCCAACGTCAACCTTATCGGCAAAGTCCACGTAGGCGGCGGCCTGGTCACCGTCATGGTGCGCGGCGACGTAGGCGCTGTCAAAGCGGCCACCGACGCCGGGGCCGCAGCGGCCTCCAAGGTGGGCGAGCTCATTTCCGTCCACGTCATCCCCCGCCCCCACGGCGAAGTGGAGTACATCCTTCCCACGCTGAACACCAGCGACCGCTGAACACCATCCGATCAAAACATTTTTCAGGAGGAATTTTATTATGGCTGAATCTTTACAGGCTCTGGGTATGGTCGAGACCAAAGGTCTCGTCGGTTCTATCGAAGCGGCGGATGCCATGGTCAAGGCCGCCAACGTCAACCTTATCGGCAAAGTCCACGTGGGCGGCGGCCTGGTCACCGTCATGGTGCGCGGCGATGTAGGCGCTGTCAAAGCGGCTACCGACGCCGGGGCCGCAGCGGCCTCCAAGGTGGGCGAGCTTGTCTCCGTCCACGTCATCCCCCGCCCCCATGGCGAGGTGGAGTACATCCTGCCCACCCTGAACACCAGCGACCGCTGACCCGCTGCCCTTTCTGACACGCCAAAGACGCCCCCCTGGGGCGCTTTTGGCGGAAACTGCAGTGAGCCGGAGGTGATACGTTTCCCATGAAAATTTTGACCGAGGCCAACCTGAGGGCGGCGCTGCTGCCCAAAGGAACCGCCTCTTATACCGTGACGCCGGACACCTTCGTTACCCCTCTGGCGCGGGAATTTTTGCGTGAGCGCGGGATCGAACTGGTGTTTTCCGCCCCATCCTCCCCCGGCGTCATGACCCGCACCCCCCTGCCCGATCAGGGCGGGCGCACCTATGTGGACGCCGTCACCGGGGAGGGCTACCGGGAAAAGCCGGAGGGAATGACCCATCTGCGGGGCAACCTTCTGGTGCCTAAGACCCATCCCCGCATCCTTTTTCGCGGCCGTTTGGATTCCCTGGAAGCCGATATCCTCAAGGTCCAGGTCCTGGCCCTGGAAAAGGGGATCCCCGCCCTTTGCGGGGATCTGCAGGAGGTTCTGGACTACGTCCGGCAGATCCTGGCCGCGGAGGTAAAGGAACAGCCCTTGGCGGATATCCCCCTGTTCGGCCTTTCCCAGGCCCAGCTGCGGCAGGTCTCCCATCATGTCAAAGAGCATTTTGGCATCGACCACCCCATTCCGGATTGTTCCATGGGGGAGCCGGCGGTTTCCCTGAACCTGCTGCGCGCCCGCGCCCGGGAGGTGGAGCTTTGCGCCGCGGCGGCGTTTTCCGCGCCGGGCCAGGGCCGGGAGGATCTGATCCAGCATCTCAACCGTCTTTCCAGCGGCGTTTATATCCTCTTTTGCCGGGTAATTTCCGGTTGGTATCAAAAAGGAGGTTCCTCCCGATGACAGAACAGCAGATCCGCACCATCGTCGAGCAGGTGCTCTCCGCTCTTCCCGCCGCGGCCCCCTGCGCTGAGGGATGCGGCTCCTTTCCCGTGGAGGCTTCCGCCCGCCATGTGCATCTTACCGCCCAGGCGGTGGAAACGCTTTTCGGCCCGGGGGCAAAGCTTACCCGCAAACGGGATCTCTCCCAGCCCGGGGAGTTTTTAAGCGACCAGCGCCTGCGCATCGTCACCCCTAAGGGGGAGATCGCCGGCGTGGCGGTGCTGGGGCCGGAACGCGCCGCCATTCAGGCGGAGCTCTCCGCCACCGACTGCCGGGCCCTGGGGCTTTCCGCCCCGGTGAACCTTTCTGGAGATCTCTCCGGCGCGGCGGACGTCTATCTGGTAGGCCCCCGCGGTATGCTTGAGGCCAAAGCCTGCGCCATCATCGCCAGAGCCCATATCCACATGACCCCGCCGGACGCGGCGCGTTTTGGCGTCCATGACGGCCAGCATGTCCGGGTGGAGATCGCGGGCACCATACCGAGCGTCGCCAGCGCCACCACGGGCACCGAGGCGAACACGGCGGCGTTCCC
>JAQVCU010000074.1 GCA_028689635.1 Oscillospiraceae bacterium | reverse complement strand
GCTCAATCCACTCCTTGGCGGTCCACTTCTTCAGCAGCAGCCAGGTGACAAAGAAGCCAATCAGAGAGATCACGATGCCCCAGACAATGGTCATGCCCAGATCCGCCTCAAACATGATGGCGATGGCCAGAATGCCGGGGGTGGGGGGCACCAGACCATGGGTCAGGAACAGGCCCAGACCGGTGAAGGAGGCCATGGTGGACATGGAGATGTGCTTGCGCTTGGACAGCATGGAGGCAATGGGGGCGGTGAGCACCATGGTGATGTCACCGAACACGGGGATGGACATGATGAAAGCCGTCAGAGAGGGCGCCAATTCCATGTTCTTGCCGCGGAAGAGCTTGATGAAGAAGTTGGCGATGGCCTTGGCCGCGCCGGTATCCTCAATGCCCATGGAAATGATGGCGCCGAGGATAATGGTGACGCCGACGCTTCCCAGGGTGCCGCCAAAGCCGCTGCCGATCATGTCGGCAGTGCCGGACACACCGTAACCCAGGACAATACCGGTGACCAGTGCGGTGGTAAACAGCGCCATCACGGGATGGATGTTCATCTTGATAATCAGCAGCATCAAGAACAGGATCGCCGCTACCAGAACTACAATAAATACTCCAGCAGACATAGTGTTTTCTCCTTTTTCTATCCTTTTCTATTCTTGTTATGTAGAATTTCCGCGTCTGTGTCTCTGCCTGAACTCACGTGAAGCCGTTTCCATTGCTTTCCCCTCGCCCGGCGGCCCGCAATTCCCAATTTTATACTGGGCCGCCTATCTGTTGCGCCATCACATGCTGTTCTTTTTTACCGCTTATCATTCTACAATACCGAGCGATTTGATATTAGAACAAACGTCGCTCATTGTCAATGCCTCCCCTTTATTTTTATGAATATTGTATGAATAAAATCATTTCAATTGTGCAAGATAGCCTACAATTTTTTGTTTCTTGGAAAAGTCAAACTTGTCTCCCAGACTAGACGCCGTTCTTATTGTTCTTAAATGTAGAACAGCGGTTTACACTGTGGTAAATTTTGCTGTATTGGTAAAAACGGAAAAACCCATTTTTACGCAATGGAGCAATTAAAATTGCGCAAAAGCCGCCCTGCCGAGAGGGCAGGACGGCTTTTATCCCTCACGGCATATGGCGCAGCAGCGCGGCATACAGGGCAGGGGGATCGATGGGTTTTGAGAGGTGTTCGTTCATCCCTGCGGCCCGGCTTTCTTCCAGATCCTCCTGAAAGGCGTTGGCGGTCATGGCGAGGATGGGTACGGTTTTGGCGTCTTTTCTGGGGAGCGCGCGAATTCGGCGAGTGGCCTCCAGCCCATCCAGCACGGGCATGCGGATATCCATCAGGATTGCGTCGTAATATCCGGGGTTGGACACGGAAAACCGGTCCAGTCCCACCTGACCGTTTTCCGCGTGGTCCACCTGGGCTCCGCTCTTTTCCAGCAGCGCTTTTGCAATTTCGGCGTTGAGGGGGTGGTCCTCACACAGGAGAATCCGCCGCCCCTCCAGCGTTTTGGCCAAAAGCGGCCCAGTTGGATGAGGGGGCGTCTTCGGCGCGGCGGTGGTCACAAGGGGCAGATGCACCTTGAATTCCGTTCCCCGTCCCTTCTGGCTGTGGACGGAGATGTCGCCCCCCATGAGATCCACCAGGCTTTTGACAATGGACAGCCCCAGGCCGGAACCCATATTCTCCCCCAGGGTGCTGTCGTTTTCCTGTTCAAAGGCATCAAAAAGCTTGGGCAGGAAGGCCGCGCTGATACCGATGCCATTGTCCCGCACCACCACCTGGGTCTGTCCGCCCGCGGTCTCGTCCCAGCAGCAGCGAAACTCCACCTGTCCGCCCCGGGGCGTGAATTTGATGGCGTTGCTTAAAAGATTGTTGAAGATCTGCATAGTCCGCTCCCGGTCCGCCAGAATCCAGCGGTGCTCCGGCATGGCGCACGCTGTTACAAAGTTGATCTGCCGGGCCTTGGCGCCGGCGCGGTTGATATCTACAATTTCCTGGAACAGCCGGTGGCAGTCCAGCGGCTCCGGGTGCAGCTGCAAATGCCCGCTTTCAATGCGGTTCATCTCCAGCGTGTCGTTCACCAGCAGCATCAGATAGTCGCCGGATTTGCTGATCTTATGAAAGTAGTCCCGGGCCTCATCCAGGCTTTCCACCTCCCCGCCCAGCTCTGCCAGGCCGATGATGCCGTTCATGGGGGTGCGCATGTCATGGCTCATGCGGGCCATGAACTCGCTTTTGGCCCGGTTGGCCTCCCGAGCCGAGCGCAGGGCTTTTTCCAGCGTCTCCTGCTTGGCCTTTTCCGCGCGGACGATGTCGTCGATATCCGTGCGGGTCATGACCACATCCTGTCCGTCAGAGCCGGCGTGGGAAAAGGCGAGCCGCTTGCGGCGAACCTGCCCGTTCATGCCCCGCATGTCGCACTCGAAGCTGTAGACCGTCTGTTCCGTCAGCCGCTCCAGCACATAGGGCAGGCGCATCCGCTCCACAACAGACTCGATGTCTTTTACGGCGGTGTGGTCGCGGGCGTGGGCCCGGAGGGCCTCGTTGTAATTGCCGCTTTGGACCTCCCGGGAAATTTGCAGCGACGGCTTGGCGGCAATCATGTCGTAGTGGCCGCTGGCCGCGTCCACATAGATCACAAAATCGTACTCCATCTTAATAATGGTGTCCATGGTGTTTTGGAGCGCCCGCTCCCGGGTGATGTCCTTGGTATAAAAGAAAGCCAGCAGCTCCCCGGAGCCCGGCCGCTCCATCAGGTTGACCGTGGTCTTCACCCAATAGCCGCGCTTGGCGGCGCTTCGAATGGCATACGTCCGGCGCAGGCTCTGCTTTCCCCGGGCAAAAAGGTCTGTCAGGGCCTGGGGGGCCATCTCCCCATAGATCGTTTCCGCCACAGTGGGGTCGATGATATGGGCAGCGCTCTCCTGGCGGAAGGTCTCGTCATAGGGGACATCCCGGCGGAGAGCTCCGCCGTGGTACTGCTCCTCCACCATGCAGGCGGTCAGGTTCACCCGGCAGCTGGAGATGATGGCGGCCTCCACATTCTCCCGGTAGCGGATTTCCTCCGCATAGCGGCGCTCCGCCTTCTTGCGGCGGGTGATGTCCTGGCAGATGCCATAGGCCCGGGGCGCTTTCCCCTCCTCCTGATGGGCGGCGCGATAGGTAATCTGTCCGCATCGCTCCACGCCGCTATGGAAGCGAAACCAGATCTCGCCGCTGACCTTTTCCGCCCCCTCCTCCAGACGGCGGTGCATCTGCCGAAAAAACTCAATGCAATCCTCCCGCACCAAACCCATGGCTATCATGGATTCCGGAAGATTTTCCGCAGCGCTTTCGGCCAGATGCATGATGGAGCTGCCCGTAAAGCAATAGGCCCGGTGGCTTTGAATGTCATACTCCCAGAGGCCGATGTCGGTGCTCTCCACCGCCAGCTGATACCGGCGGCGAAGCTCCTCCAGATCCCACTGCGCCCGCTTACGGGCCGTGACGTCCACGCAGGCGGAGATGACGGCGCAGCGATTCTTTTCCACCGTGATGGACCGCCCCACGTCGTGAATCCAGATATAGCCGCCGTCCTGTCGGCGCATGCGATATTCCAGCACGCACTCCAAGCCATTGGTGAGCTGGCGCTTCGCCTCCGCTTCCACCCGGTGCAAATCATCCGGGTGAATGCTGTTGGCCAGCAGGCCGCCGGTGTCCGCCAGAAAGGCGGCCTGACTGTCATAGCCAAGATAATGCAGCATCCGGCGGTCAATGCAGTACAGTGGACAGCCCGGCTCCAGGGCATAGCCGCCGAGAATGCCGCCTGCCACCGTCTCCTCCAGCAACCGGCGCTCCATCAGGTCCATGCCGCGCTGGGTAAATGTGAGGGAGGCGGGCTCCTCCGGCGCGGACGCCGGGGCGAAGGTGTGGATGCGCCGAATCCGCGGCGCGCCGCCCTCCTCCGTCACCACCAGGGACATCCCCGCCTGGGCGCAAAGGGACTGGTTGGAAAATTCCACCTTCAGCTCCACCGCCGCGCAGCCCTCGGCCAGCGCCGTCTCCTCCCGCTGCAAAAAGCGCAGCGCAAATATGCTGGGATTCCTTTCAAAATCCCGACGCAGATAATCCAGCAAGGCCTGCTTGCCGCGCACGTGTACATTCTCTGTGGGGCCCATGAGGATCACTTCCTCACTCACCACGCAGGCAACAGCCTCCAAATCCCGTTTTTCCACGCAGGCTCGAAAAAAGGCCTCGCTTTGTTTTAGCGCAGCTCCTTCTCTCATGGGGCTTCCCTCTCATTCCGGTGCTATTCGTCCGCAGGCTCCATCCGACTCCGCCCGGATTCGTCCGCAAGCGTTGCAATTAACAAGTGGCTGTTGGCCACCTCTTCCACATATTGCAGGTACAGCCGCACAGGCACGGGCTTTCCGTCCGCCCCGCGATAGAGATACCGGCACTCGGTCTCCCCGCCGTCCCGGACAGTCCGGTGGATCGCCTTTTTCAGCAGGGACCCGGCCTCCGCCTGCCCGCAGACGCCGCACAGCGACTGAATGCCGCCGTCGCTCTTTCCGTGGCCAAAGCGGGTTAAAAACGCCCGGTTTACCCGTACAACGGCGATCTCCTCGCCCACGACCTCGCAGATTGCGATGGGCTGGCGCACATACCGGTACAGGAGATCCGCCTGGAAGCCGGAGCCCCAGACCTCCCCCAAGTGCTGCGCCTTTTCCTCCGTCACCCGCTGGGGCAGGCGCTGGCTCTCCCCCGCGGCCACCAGCGTCTCATACTCCGCCACCGGCATGGGTTTTGCGTAATAGTAGCCCTGCACGTACCCGCAGCCAACGCTTTTCAGGAAATCCCGCTGGCGGCAGGTCTCCACCCCCTCCATAATCACGGGGATGCCCAGCCAGCCGGCCATGCGGATCACAGAGACTAAAATCCGCTCGCTGCGGCTGTCGGCTCCGTCGGTGGGCAGAAACTTCATATCAATTTTTAAAATATCCACAGAGATGTCCCGCAGGGTATTCAAAGAGGAATATCCGCTGCCGAAATCGTCCATCATCACCACAAAGCCGCACCGATGCAGCCTTTCCAGGGTTTGCTTCATCAGCGTGGGGTTGTCCATATAGGCGCTCTCCGTCAGCTCCAGATTCAAAAGAGATGCCGGAACGCGATATTTTTCCACCAGGTCCTGCAAAATGTCCACCAGGTTGGGGTTATACATATTCACTCGGGAGACATTCACGGACAGGGGCTTTGGCTGGAGGCCCTGGTCCAGCCACTTGCGCAGCAGGCGGCAGGTCTCCTCCCAGACATAATAGTCCAGACGGGCAATAAAACCGTTGTGCTCAAACACGGGAATGAACTCACCGGGGAACACCATGCCCCGCTGGGGATGATTCCACCGCACCAGCGCTTCCGCCCCGCAGGGCAGGTTGTTCTCCAAATCGTATTTTGGCTGCAGATACACCACAAACTGCCGCAGCTGCAGCGCGCTTTCCATTTCGTTGAGCACCCACTGGGTTTTGAAGGCCGCCTCGCTCAAGGAGTTGTCATAATAGGCGTAAAACGAGCCGTAGTGGTTTTTGCAGGTCTCCGCCGCCATGGCGGCGCGGGCGTACAGGGTGTTCACATCCGCGGTGGAGCCATCCATCACGCATACGCCAAAGGAGAGCTCCACATAGTAGTTTTTAATAAACTGGCGCAGTTTTTCCCGGCAGATTTCCATCATGTGCAGGACCTTTTCCCGCTCAAAGGGGAGGCACAGGCAGAACACGTCCGCCTCCATCCGGCCATAGGTCAGGTGGGGAAAGTCCGGCGCCATCTCCGCAATGCACTCCGCCACGTATCGCAGCAGGCGGTTGCCCTCCTCCTCGCCGAAAAAGGAGTTCACCAGGCGGAAGCGATCAATGTCAAGCCGAATCATGGCAAATCTTTCCTCCGGGCAGCGGGCCAGCAGCTGCCGGGCGGATTCAAAAAACTTCTCCCGGTTGAAAAGGCCCGTCAGCTTGTCATGTTCCGCCGTGTAGCGCAGCTGCTCCATCAGGTAGATCTGGCTGCGGCTGATGATATTTTGCAGGCGCAACCGCACGGTATTGGGATTATAGGGCTTGCGGACAAAGTCCCAGGCCCCCAGCTTCAAGCAGCGATTTTCCACTTCGCTGCTCTCATCCGCCGTGGCCACCAGAATGGGCGTGTTTTCACACCCCTCCACCTTAGAGGCCTTTTCCAGGAATTCATAGCCGTCCATCACAGGCATAATCAAATCCAGCACGATTCCCGCAATTTTTTTGCTATGTTGACGCAGCGTTTCCAGCGCTTCCCATCCATTTTCCGCTTCGAGGACCTCATAAGTCCTCCACTAAAATCCAGCGCAAAAGATTTCGGTTGATTTCGTTGTCGTCCACAATTAAAACTTCGTTTTTGGAAAGCATCTTATACAACTCCTCGTAGCCTAAAACCATTTGTCTGTTGTTTCTTTGCCGAAACCGTGCAAATACGATATAATATGCCACGCGGCCGTCCCGGCCGCTGGCTGAAATCTTGACGCTTGGGCACGCAGTGCCCAAATGCGCATATAATAACCATTTTACGGTTATTATATCCTTTTTTGACAATGTTTTCAAGTCCTGCGAGCCAGCTTGTCCCCTCTGGATGCCAAAAAGTTTTCCTCTCGGAGACGGGCGTACTTGATGCAAAAAAAGCAATATGATAAAATAGGTATTATCAAGCGACAAAAGTGAGGTATCGCCATGGAATCGTCCTTTTCCATGCGGGTGATCGCCCGCATTCACAGCGACTTTTCTTCCAAGTTCGGCATTCCCAGGCAAAGCGGTCTGGTGGATGCGCTGGAGGCCACCGTTGTTTTTGAACCGGAGTTTCGAAACCCGGACGCCCTGCGGGGGCTGGAGGGCTTTTCCCACATCTGGCTGATCTGGGCGTTTTCGGAAAACGCCCAGGAGGCCTGGTCCCCCACTGTGCGGCCGCCCCGCCTGGGGGGCAACACCCGGGTGGGTGTGTTTGCCAGCCGTTCCCCCTTCCGGCCCAACCCCATCGGCCTGTCCTCCGTCCGGTTGGAGGGGATGGAGCAGGCAGAGCAGCTGGGGACGGTGCTCCATGTGCGGGGGGCGGATTTGATGGATGGCACCCCCATCTTCGACATCAAG
>JAQVCU010000073.1 GCA_028689635.1 Oscillospiraceae bacterium | reverse complement strand
GATATAGATCAGCGGGATCAGCAGGATGATTTTGCGAAGCAGTGCCAGAAAAAGCGAGGACTTCGCCTGCCCCACCGCGACGAAGGTCTGCTGACAGGACATCTGGATCCCCAGCATGAAAGCCACAGCAAAGTAGATCTGGCAGGCCCAGTGCGTAAATTCCACCAGCTGTTTGTCGCCGCTGAAAAGCCCCACCAGCAGTTGTGGACAAAAGATCATCAGCGCCCAAAAGGCCCCGGCATAGGAAAGGCTGCAAAGAAACAGCAGCCGAAACGCCTTTTTCACACGGGCCGTGGCCCCGGCGCCAAAATTGTAGCCGATGATCGGCTGCGCACCCTGGGCAAGGCCCATCAGCGGCAGGTTGAGGATCTGCATCACGCTGGTCATGATGGTCATGGCCCCCACCGCCGGATCCCCTCCGTATTTCAGCAAAGAGGTGTTGAGCACGATGCTCAGCAGGCTCTCGGTGCTCTGCATAATAAAAGGGGATACCCCCAGCGCCAATACCGGGAAAAGCACCTTGCCCCGCAGGCGAAGGTTCTTTCTCCAAAGGTGCAGCTGGGTCTTTTTTCCTGCCAAAAAGGCAACCACCCAGACGCAGGATACCGCCTGGGAGATCACAGTGGCCCAGGCCGCCCCGGCCACGCCCATGCGGAACACAAAGATAAACAAAGGGTCCAGCAGGATGTTGATGACCGCGCCGATGGCTACGGTGGCCATCCCCGTTTTGGCAAAACCCTGCCCGGTGATAAAGGCGTTGAGCCCCAGGGAGAGCTGCACGAAAAGGGTGCCGGAGACGTAGATGTTCATATAGCTCAAGGCGTAGGGCACCGTCTGCTCGCTGGCGCCAAACATCATCAGGAGCTGCCGTCCAAAAAGGAGGAAAACCGCCGTAAGCACAAGGGCGATGTAGATACGATCCACAATATTGTAAAGCATATTGATCAGCTGGGCGGTAATGGCCGGCAGGGCCAGCCGGAAGAGCAGCGTCCCCACCTTTTCCCGGCCCAGGTCGTCAGATCGGTTTTGTGCCAATCAATGCATCTCCTTTTGTCTGTTGTGCCTTCCCGTGAAAGGCCTGCAAAGCTGTCGAAAGGGCTGTGTTTCAAAAGCACCCCGGCCAAAGCGGATCTCGCCGCGGCCGGGGTGCTGCTGCGCTTTTACCAAAGTCAGGCCGCCGGGGAACCGGATTCCGAGGATGGCTCCGAGACAGGCTCTGAGGCAGAGGCGCTGGACGAAGATCCCGAGGAGGAAGGCTCAGAAGAACTGGCCGGCGCCTTTACCAAAACCGTCCAAGTGGCGGTATAACCGCCGTCTTTGGTCGTAACGGTGATCGTCACCGTCTTATCCGAGGAAACGGATTGCGCCGTCACCACCCCCGAAGAGGATACCGTCGCCGCCCCGGTATCGGAGCTTTTCCAGCTGACCCCCTGGTTGGTGGCTCCGGAGGGGGAGATCGTATACCCCAAAGTGGCCTTTCCACCGGCTGCCAGCTCGATGGTACCGCTTTCCTGGGCGGTGATGCCGGTCACCGCCACGGTGGACGTCTCCGTCACCGTCACGGTACAGATGGCGTATTTGTTGCTGTTGGAATTGGAAGTCACCGCGATTTTGGCCGTACCCGCTTTCCGGGCCGTGACCACTCCGCGGGCGGTGACCGTTGCCACCGATTCGTTGGAGGATTCCCAAGAGACGGATTTGTCGGCGGCCCCTTCCGGGCCCACCGTCGCCGTCAATTTGTATTCCTCGTCCACCTTCATGGCCAGCTCCGTTACATCCAGCGTCACCGAGGTGACCACCGACGCGTTATCGGTCACCGTCACTTTGCAGGTGGCCGTTTTGCCACCGTCGTCGCTGGTGGCCGTAATGGTAGCGGTGCCTGTGGCTTTGGCCGTGATCTTACCGGCGGAGGTGACCGTGGCCACCCCCGTATTGGAGCTTTTCCAGCTGACGTTCTGATTGCTGGCATTATCCGGGCTCACCGTGGCTTTCAGCTCATAGGTATCGCCGGAATTGAGGGCGAGGGTGGTTTTATCCAGCTTGACGCCAGTAACCGCCACGACCGCGCCGCCGCTGTTGCCCACCGACTGGGTCCCGGTGGCGGTGTTCCCCATGCCGCTGTTTTCCAGGAACGCTACGGCCCCGTTGACGATCGCCTTGGCCACAGCTTTCTGATATTTGTTGGAGATCAATTTGGAGAACTCGTTTTCATTGGAGACAAAGCCGGTCTCCAACAGGATCGCCGGGAACTCGCTGTCCCGGGTCATGTAAAAACGTCCAAATTTGCTGCCGCGGTTGGAGGTGCCCAAAGCGCTGGCCACCTTACTGCTCACCGTCTTGGCCAGGGAGGAGGAATAGCTGTTGAAGTAGTATGCCTCGGTGCCGGAAGCGCTGGAGCTTGCCGCGGAATTGGCGTGAATACAGAGCACCAGGTGCGAATCCAGGCTCTTGCACTGGCTCATCCTGGATTCCAGCGACACATAGCCGCTGGTGGTATTGACCATGTACACGTCTACGCCCTCATCCTCCAAATATTCCTTGACATATTTGGTGATGGCCAGGTTGATGTCGTACTCGTTGATCTGCTTGCCGGTGTCCGGATCTTTATAGAATCCGATGGCGCCGGGATCGGTGTTGCAGTGGCCGGGATCCAGGGAAATGCGCGCGCTGCCCAGGGAGGACGGCGGGTTGTTAAACTGGAACACCAGTTGTCCGCTGTTGTTGTAATAGGCATAAAATCCCAAAAAGCTGTTTTTCAGTTTTAGTTTTAAGGTGGTGCCAGACCAGTTGGCCGAACTGAACAGCGGATTCTTGCTCAGGGAAAGGTTATCCGGCACCGATTTGGTGTAATCGAAGGTAATGGCAATTTCGCCGAAGGAATATTTAACCGTATAGGCGGCTTTCTCCGTCATGTTCAGCATCACGCTGGTGTTGTTGCTGTCGCTGGTGACTGTCAAGCCCTTGATGACGTTGTCGCCCAGGGAGTAATCGTCGGAATCCACCGTGGTGATATCCTTGGAATACACCCGCTTGCCGGATTGCAGGTTATAGTAGGAGTAGGTGGAACCGCCGTTTTTGTAGACGATCTCGTCGCCCAGCGTGATATCCAGGGTACCTTTGCACATGGGGAAGTAATCCGGATAGGAAAGGTCATCCGAGGTGGAATCCGGGAAGGTCTCCGCCGATTTGGCCGTGACCATGACCATGACCCCGTCGCCCAGCACCGCTTTTTTATTGACGGTAACATAAGCGCCCTGCAGATTCTTGCTGAACCCCTGCCAACTGGCGTATACCACCACGTTGCCCAGCTTCTGTTCCGAAGTCGTGGCGGCCGGGGCGGTATAAGTACCGGCGAATTTTTTGAAGTTCGAGTCTTTATCCGTCTTGTCGTCATCCTCGGTGGTAATGCTCATGGGCACCTTTGTCCCGTTGACCATGGCGTAAACATCCGCGCCCTCGTAGGCCATGGCCGTAATGGTGATGTCGCTCTGGCCCACCACCGAGATATTCCCCTGGGGCTCCACATCCTTGAGGATGTTAAGATCCCGGGTGATGGTGTAGGTCTCGGTCTGGGTCTTATGTTTAAAGGTAAAGACGTTCTTACCGTCTTCCAGATCCACCGTGATACTGAAAAATCCATTGGAATCGCGCTCCAGCTTTTCGCCGTTGAGCAGGGCGTCAAAGTTGGGGTCGGAGGCGCCGGCAAAGGTCACCGACGGCTCGTTGGTGATAAACTCCGTCTTTTCCGGCTTGGTAATGGAGAGCTGGGTGAGGAAATACTCCATATTCAGCTCGTCGTTGTAATATTTGATCAAAGTGGTCGTGGCGCTCTGGGGGTCCGCCGCCAGGCGGCCCAAAGAATCGAACACGCTGCCAAAAAAACCGGTCAGCTCCTGAGCGGCCCGAACCTGCTCGGTCAGTTCCTCCGGGCTTCCCCAGCCCGCCTCGGTGGAGACGCTTTTGCTGGAGGCGTGCATCAGATACAGGGGGATCCCGTTGCGGGAGGCCAGATCGGACCACCACGCCGCCACCGTCCCAAAGGGGACGGTCTGGCTGCTCGTCGCGCCAAAGGCCTTTACGGTGACAAAATCCACCATATCCGCCTCAATGAAGCCTTTGGTATCCGCAAAGCCGTCGTACAGCGCCTGGAAGGAGGCGGAGGTCGCCGAGCCCTGCTCGTTTTCGCTTTGATTGGCCCAAACCGCAGTGGAAAGCAGCCCCACCTGGATGCCGCGGTTTCCGGCCCGGATCCCCGAAGCCACGGCGCCCACCGCGGAGCGAACGGAATCGGAAAGATAATTTTCATAGCCCATGCCGCCGCCCGCGGAAAGATAGGCCCGGTAGCTCTGGTCGTTCTGCTCCATGTAATAGTCGTCCAGCATCACGCCGTCGACCTTATATTTTTCGCCAAACGCCTTGGCCCTGGCATAGATGGAATCCAAAACGTCGCTGCTCACCGCCTGGGAGGTGACCACCTTTTGGCCGTCCAGGACGTCCAGCACGTCAAAGGTGCTGTAGACGTACATGCCCTTTTCCCGGCACTTGGCGACGATGTATTCCATCACGTCAAAACCGCAGGGAACGCTGGAAACGCCGGAGACCTGATAGAGCACCTGGTCGCTGTAGACCGAATCGATGAGGATGGTATTCATGGTCAGGCTTTTGGCGCTGGCGATGGCCGCGTCAATATCCGCCTTCACCTTAGAATCGGTAAAATCCCCGTCTTTGATAAAGTCGTTTCCCGGCACCAGCATCACGGCGCGCATCTCAGCGGGGCGGTTAAAAGAGACCGGCAGTTCCTGGGTCTCCTCGTCCCGTCCGACAAGCTCCTCGCCGCCGCCGACGCCCTCCTGCAGCGGATCTTCCTCATCCTCGCCCGGATCCTCCTGCGAAACTGCGGAGGAGGAGGGCTCCTGCGCCGCCTGCGGCCCCATAAGCGCCGCCGCGAACACCGCGGTCATCGTGATCAGCGCGAACACCACCGTCAGGATAATGCCCATCCGCTTTTTGTTCTTGAGAAAATTTGCCACGTTGATCCTCCCTCGCCGGGCTTTTCTTTCTGTCGTCCCGGCTCCCATTCTCCCGTCGTGCGCCGTCCGTCAGGACAGCAGTTCCTCCAGGCCAGACCTTTCTCGCTTCACCTGAGATTTTACCGCAGAGACCGGGCTGAACAGGGAACGATAGCTGAACAGGGCAAAGCCCTCGTATTTCCCGTACTCCCGCGCCGCCTCTACCTGGCGAACCATCATATCGTCGTTGTTCTGCCACTCGCTCTTGCCGGAGGAACCGGCCCAGGTATCCTCCACGCCGATCTTATACGCGGCCAAACCAACGTAAAGGTCGATGCCGGAAGCTTTGATCTTCTTGTTCCAGAGGGCCACTGTATCCTCATAGGGCTGGCTGGCATTTTTAAAGCCATAGTAGATCTGCGGGCAGATATAATCCACGTACCCGCGGTTGGAAAGCCATTTATCCACGTCTATGTATTGGCTGTTGTAATTGTTGGAGGTGTTTCCCTGGGGGCTGATGCCGAAACGGACGGAACTGTCGATGGCTTTGACGGCCGAATAGACGTCCCGCACCAGGATATTGACGTTTTCCCTGCGCCAATCCCCCAGGCTGAGGGTACCGCCGTCGTCTTCGTAATCCTCATAAGCTTCCTTATCGAAGCTGTTGTCAGGGGACGGATAAAAATAGTCGTCAAAATGGATCCCGTCCACGTCGTAGTTTTCCACCAGCTCCTCGACCCCGCCGATGATGAGCTTGCGCACCTTAGCGCGCCCGGGGTTGTAGTAGAGCCCGCCCTTGTAGCTGATGACGTAATCGGTGCCATCCCGCCAGTCCGCCGCGGGGTTATCGCTGCTTAAAGCCCTGTTGGAACCGGACGCGCGGATCCGGTAAGGGTTGATCCAGGCTTCGAACGCCAGACCGCGGTCATGGGCTTCGTTGATGAGGATGCTCAGCGGGTCGTAGCCGGGATCCTCCCCTTCTGTCCCGGTGCAGATATAGGACCAGGGAAAATAACTGGATTCATAAATCGCGTCGCCAAAAGGGCGCACCTGGACGATGACCGTATTAAGGCCCAGATCCACCACGTTGTCAAACATATCCCTCACGCTGGAGCGGAAGGAGGATTTGGACTGGTTTTTCAGGATCCCCTCCAGTTCCAGATACGAGATCCAAACCGCCCGGTATTCCCCGGAATTGGTCACGGCGCCAGAGCCGCTGGAACTGCTGGAAGAACTGGAAGAGCTGGAAGAACTGGAACTGCTGGAAGAACTGGAACTGCTGGAAGAACTGGAACTGCTGGAAGAGCTCGCGACGCTGGAGCTGCTGGAAACGGCCGAAGAGGACGGGACGCTGGAAGCGGACGGCGCCGAAGAACTCGCCGCCGTGCTGCTTTGGGAAGAAGAGGAGCTCCCCGTCTGCTCTTCCGGCTCCTGGGTGGGGTCGTCGCCGTCATCCGGCATTTCTTCTATGTACCCGGAGCTTTCCTCCTGCTCCTCCCGGGAAAGGACGGTGCCTTCCCCGTCGATGAGTTCCGGCTCCGGCCCTGTGGCAGTTTCAGCGCAGGCGCTTAAAGTCAAAAGGATCATCACCGCCGCCATCAGCGCGGCCAAATTCTTTTTCATGTCATCTCTCCTCCGGAAAACCCTGTCAGCCTCTGTCTTTTTTATGCGGGCATTGGCAACGCCATGCCGCTCTGACATATCACTTTAATATTATACTCTGCGTCGGAATTTATCAATAGGTTAGTCCTTCCAGCCATGCAAATTATTGCATTTTTCGGCAAAAAATCTCAAAAATAGAGGGCGGCGGATTTTCTCCGGTCTGGGCGGCAGGCGTTTTCCCGGCCTGCCTTTCCCCGTTCTGCCGGCCATTGACGCCGTGAGCCCGCGCCCCTTGCCCCCGCCTGCCGGCCAATGATTTCCAAAGACGCAAAAAGGCCCTCTGCCGTGGCAGAGGGCCTTGGAAAGCAAAGATCAAAGGGCAATGACTTTGGCCATTTCCAGCATCTTGGGGTCGATGGGCTTTTTCATGTTGAGGCCCTCGAGGATATCGTAATCCACAACCTTTTCGCCTTTGAGGCCAACTACGCGGTTGCCGATGCCTTTTTCCAGCAGCTCAACAGCGTAATAGCCCATCTGGGTGGCCACAACGCGATCCCGCAAAGTGGGGGAACCGCCGCGCTGTACGTGGTCCAGGATGGTG
>JAQVCU010000021.1 GCA_028689635.1 Oscillospiraceae bacterium | reverse complement strand
TTTGCTTTGTCAAGAAGTTTTTGAGATTCTCTTTTGAAAACCCCCGCTTCCGGGCCGCTCTCACGGGACAGCTTTGTTATATTACCACACCCTCTCCCCTCTGTCAACTACTTTTTTAATTTCTTTTTTAAATTCCCGTTGGATATACTATTTATAATATAACAGCTTGGAAGGAGGTTTTCCCCGCCATGCCTTTTGACCCTTTGCCCCTGCTGAAAACCGGCATCGTCGCCGCCCTGGGTTGGCTTCTGCTCCTGCTCTGCCGGGTGCGTTTTGGCGCCTGAGCCCGCTCCCTTTGATCCCCTCCAGATCCGCGCCGGCGGCGATAAATGTTTTGACAAATGGGGCCCGGCACGTTAAAATGATCTGTGGATCAATTTTCGCCGCGTCTGACGCGGTTTTGGAGGATATCTTAACATGGCACAGCACCCTTATCGCATCGCAGACGCCCACGCCCATATTTATCCGGACAAGATCGCCCGGAAGGCCGCCGACTCCATCGGGGAATTCTACGGTTATCCCGCTCAGGAAGAAGGGACCGCCGCCCGCCTGCTGGATTCCGGCCGTGCGCTGGGCTTTGAAAAATATCTGGTCTGTTCGGTGGCGGTCGCGCCCAACCGCGTCCAGACCATCAACGATTTTATCCTGCAAAGCTGCCGGGAGCACCCCGGCGAGTTCCTCGGCTTTGGCACCATCCATCCCGCCATGACCGAGACGGAGATGCTGCAGGAGGCCCACCGCATCAAGGAGATGGACCTGGCGGGCATCAAGCTGCACCCAGACATCCAGCAGTTTTGCACCGACGACCCGCACATGTATCCTCTTTATCGCTGCGCTGAGGAGCTGGGCCTGCGGGTGCTGTTCCACTGCGGCGACGATCGTTTTGATTATTCCGGCCCCCTGCGCACGGCGCGGGTCCTGGAGGATTTCCCTTCTCTGACGGTTTTGGGCGGCCATCTCGGCGGCTATCAGCAGTGGGAGGACGCCCGCCGGACCCTCACCCAATACCCCAACTTTTTTGTGGATACCAGCAGCACCCTCTCGTTTCTGGAGCCTGCGGCGGCCAGGGAGATCCTGTTGAGCTACGACCCCTCCCGGGTGATGTTCGGCACCGACTTCCCCCTTTGGCACATCCCGCCGCAGCTGGACGCCTTCTTTGCCCTCGACCTGCCTTTGGCGCTTTTGCCGGATATCCTCTACGGCAACTTTGCGCGTCTCTTCGCCCACGAGCTCGAAACGATGGATCAGGCCCGCCCGTGAGGGCGCTTTCCCTCCCCGGCGGCATGATTTTCCCGTTTTCTCTCATAAAAATACGTTTGGACATCGTTTATTTAAGATTTCTTTACAATGTTGTTTTGCCGTTTTGTTATGATAACACTGCGAAGCGGCATCCCCTATGGTATGGCGCGATAGATCCCGCCTCTCCCGGGAGGCGGGATTTTGAACATATAAGGACGGGGTTTCCCCGGCCGGATCAAACAATGTGCATCAGCGGCTTTGTCCGCAATTCCAAATCAGGAGGTAATCCCCTATGTTAGAGGTCAAAAACCTCACCAAGCAGTACGGGTATAAGCGTGCTGTGGACGACATCAGCTTCACGGTAAACCGTGGGGAGATTCTGGGTTTCCTGGGGCCCAATGGCGCCGGAAAATCCACCACTATGAACATGATCACCGGTTATCTCTCTAGCACTTCCGGCTCCGTCACCATCGACGGCCACGACATCCTGGATGATCCCATCGCGGCAAAATCCAAGATCGGCTATCTGCCGGAGCTCCCCCCTCTTTATATGGATATGACTGTCCAGGAATATCTGGACTTCATGTTCGACCTGAAAAAGGTTTCTCTGCCCAAAAAACAGCACATTGCCGAGATCTGCGCGTTGGCCCGCATCACCGATGTGTACACCCGCATGATCCGCAACCTTTCCAAAGGCTACCGGCAGCGCGTCGGCGTGGCGCAGGCCCTGCTGGGCAACCCGGATCTGCTGATCCTGGACGAGCCCACCGTCGGCCTTGACCCCTCCCAGGTGGTGGAGATCCGCAACCTGATCAAGGAGCTGGGCAAAAAACACACGGTCATCCTCTCTTCTCATATCCTTTCCGAGGTGCAGGCCACCTGCGAGCGCGTTATCATCATCGACCACGGGCACATCGTCGCCGATAATACCCCCGACGGCCTGGCGCGCGACATGAGCACCGATCACAGCGTCACCGTCCGCCTGGAAGGCCCCGTCGCGGAAGTCCATCCCGCGCTCAAGGCCCTGCCGGATCTGGTCACCTGCAATGTGGTCGGCCTGCGGGAGCCCCCCCTTGTCTATGAATACACCTTGGAGGCACGCCCCGGCGTGGATATCCGCCGCGCGGTGTTCGCCTTTGCGGCGTCCCACAACTGGCCTTTGCTGACCATGCGCAGCGCGGAGCTCACCCTGGAAGAGATCTTCCTCAAGATCACCTCCGGCAGCTACGCCGCCCCCGCCCCCGTATCTCAGGAGGAGAAAGCCAAGATCGAAGCCGCTGTGGACAGCGCGGTTCAGGAAGCTGCTTCCGGCGACGGATCCGATCTCGGAAAAGAAAATGATAACAAAGGAGGCGAGGAATAATGCTGGCAGTTTTAAGACGGGAATTCAAAGCCTATTTTACCTCCCCCATCGCCTATGTGTTCATCGCCGTGGCATATGTCGTGGCTGGCATCTTCTTCTACATGGGCAATATTCTTAGCAATTCTACCAATATGGGCAGCGTGTTCTCTAGCTTCTTTCTCTTCACCCTGCTCTTTGTCCCGCTGCTCACCATGCGCATGTGGGCGGACGAGCGCCGCCTCAAGACCGACCAAGCCCTGCTCACCGCGCCGGTGAGCCTGTTCTCCCTGATGATGGGCAAATATCTGGCCGCCATCCTGGTGTACCTCATCGCCGTGTCCATCTCCCTGGTGTTTGCGGTCCTTGTCTCCATCTCGGCCGTGGCCAACTGGGCTATGATCATCGGCAGCTTTGTGGGCACCGTCCTTTTCGGCGCCTGCGTCATCGCCATCGGCATGTTCATCTCCGCCCTTACCGAAAGCCAGCTGGTGGCCGCCGTAGGCAGCCTGTTCGTCTCCCTGCTGCTGTTGCTGGTGGATTTCATCGCTTCCGTTATGCCCACCGACTTCCTCAAAAACGTTGTGGGCAGCCTGTCCTTCTCTTCCCGCTACAACGATTTTGCCATCGGCATTTTGGATTTTGCCAACATCTTCTTCTTCGTCAGCGTATGCGCCGTTTTTGTGTTTCTGACCATCCGCGTCTTTGAGAAAAGACGTTGGGGTTAAGAGGAGGAGTTGACAATGAAAATGAACTTTTTAAAAAGCCGCCGCTTCAAAATGGGTACCTTCGCGACGGTGATCACCCTGGTGTTCCTGGCTGTGATCATTGTGCTCAATCTCGTGGTAGGCGCCCTGGATAACCGCTTCGGCCTCCAGGCCGACCTGACCTCGGAAAACATCTACGAGATCGACAACGCCACCCGGGAGTACCTCAAAACCCTGGATCGCGACGTAACGATCACCGCTATGATCCAGGAAAGCACCATGGAAAGCACCCAGTACTATCAGCAGGTCAACCAGGTCCTGAAGAAATTCCCTCAGGTCTCTTCCCACATCAGCCTGAGCTACATCAATCTGGTGCAGGATCCTACCTTCGCTTCCAAATATCCGGACCTGGATCTCACTACTTCCGACCTGCTGGTCACCTCCGGCGACAAGGCCCGGAAGGTTTCCATCCCCGACCTGTTTGGCATTGAGACCGACAGCTACGGCAACCAGCGCGTCGCCTCCTCCAAGGTGGATTCCGTCATGGTCTCCGCCATCATGGGGGTCACCTCGGACGAGACGCCCACCGTTTCTTTCCTCACCGGGTTCGGGGATATCGATCCCTCCGCCCTGAAGGACCTGCTCTCCACCAACAATTTTGAGGTTTCGGAGCAGAATATCCTGGTGGGCGAAATGGACACCACCCCCGACATCTGCATCCTCGTCGCCCCTGCCACCGATCTTGATCTGGACGTGCTCAAAAAGCTGGACGCCTATCTGGAAAACGGCGGGCAGAAGGGCAAGACCCTGCTGTACCTCCCCGAAGCCACCCAGCCCGAACTGCCCAACCTGGCCGCCTTTTTGGCTGAATGGGGCATCCAGGTGGAGGACGGCGTGATGATGGAGACCGATTCCAGCCGCATCTTCTACAACAACCCCATGGTCAGCACGGTGGAATACGCCGAAACGGATTTCTCTTCCACCGTCCTCAACAGCGCCAATGTCAATTTTGCGGTATGGCAGGGCAAGCCTCTCACCCGGCTTTTTGACAACAGCGGTTCCACCGCTGCCACCACCATGCTCGCTTACCCCTCCACCGCCATGCGTATCCCCTCCGACGCGGATACCTCCAGCATGGATAGCCTTATGAGCTCCGGCACCTCCGGCGATTACGCCGCCCTGATCCGCTCCACCTCCACCAAGTATGACGGCATGAATGCGCTGAAATCCAACGTCATCGTCGCTTCCTCCGCCACCAGCGCTTTCACCTTCATCGGTTCCACCTCTATGTCCAACGACAACTACAACATCGCCCTGCTCAACGACGCAGTGGGCCGCGAGAACGTCTTCTCCGTCCCCTCTAAGAGCCTGGCAGTCGAGCAGCTGAACTTCAGCGGCCTGCAGATCCTGCTGTTTTTGCTGTTGTTCATCCTTATCATCCCCGCGGCGATCCTGATCCTCGGTATCGTTGTGTGGGCCCGCAGGAGGCACAGATAATCTATGGCCAAGATGACCAAACGGACCCGCGTCCTTATTTTCAGCCTCATCGGCCTGGCGGCGCTGGGCGGCGTCCTTGCCGCCCTGCTCTACACCGCGCCGGCGCCGGAGGAATCCTCCTCCACGGCGGACAATACGGTGTCGCTGCTTTCCAAAGCCACGTCGGATCTCTCGTCCCTGCGCGTGGTCAATGAATCCGGCACTTTGGATTTTAGCCGCGACGGGGAAACTTTTGCCCTGGCCGGCCTGGAGGGGATCCCCCTCAACCAGCCCCGCGTAGAGAACACCACTCGCGGCCTGGTGGCCATGGTGGCCTCCCAGCTGGCGGAGGAGAGCCCCTCCGACCTGAGCAAGTACGGCCTTGATTCCCCCTGGGCTACCGCCGCCGCCACCTACACCGACGGCAGCACTTTTGAGGTAAAACTGGGCTCCGATGCCGCCGGCGTAGGCGGCGTCTACGCCATGGTCTCCGGGGACAGCAACGTCTATGTGCTGCCCACCAGCTACCGCACCAACTTCTCCTATGTGCTGACGGATTATGTGAAGATGATCCTGACCCCGGATGTGGATTCCACGCAGACCATGGTGGATTCCCTCCGGCTCACCGGATCCTCTTATTCCCAGCCCATCGAGCTCCATGTCGTCGACGACGAGAGCGATCTGGCCTCTACCTTCGGCGTGGTCAGCCATATGATCACCGAGCCCAAACGCTCTGAAATGGACATCGACCGGGGCACCGAAATGATCGCCTCCATCTTCTCCATGAGCGGCGTCTCTGTGGCCGAGGTCAATTACGACGATTCCGTCTACGAGGCCTATGGCTTCAACGAGCCCTTCGCCCGGGCGGAGCTCTTCTACCAGGTGAGCGAAGAAGGGGGTCTTGTCCCCCTGACCGTCACTGTGGCCAGGGCCGAGGACGGAACCCTCTATGCCACTGTAGATGGCGTCAAGGTCATCTATGTGGTGGAACCGGCCCTGTGGATGACCACCAGCTACGCCGATATCGTCAGCGGCCTGTTCTTCCTCCCCTACATCAACGACGTCTCCAAGGTGACCGTTACCTGGCCCGGAGAGAGCTATGAGTTCACCATCTCCACCAAGACCAGCACCAACGAAAACGGTACCGAGGTCAGCGAGAACACCGTCCGCAGCGGCGGGGAGACCCTGGATACAGAAAAGTTCAAGCTTTTCTACCGCCTGCTCATCAGCGCCACCAACGACGGCGGCTTTGTAGAGGGCGCGGAGCCGGAAGGCGAACCGGCGCTCTCCATCCAGTACGAATACAGCGCCGGCGGGGAACCGGATGTGCTCTCCTTCTACGAGGGCCCCACCCGCAAGGTGTATGTCAGCAAAAATGGCACCATCGATTTTACCATGCGCTCTTCCTTTGTGGATAAGGTCAAAGAGGCCTGCCCCGTCGTTGTTGCAAACGGCGATGTGGATCCCAACTGGAACTGATCCTCCCGTTTTTTAAAGAGGGCCGCCTGCGGGCGGCTCTTTTTTTTGCGCCGCCTTCCCTTTACAGTTTTCCTCCGCTGGCTTATAATGGAGAAAAGAATTTCTCCCCGCTGGGCGGGGCCACCAAAATGCAAAGGAGCCTTTCCATGGATATGACCGGAGAGCGTTATTCCCAGCTGGACGAGCTGTTTTCCCGCCGCGCCCAGGATATTTACGAAGGCCTTCTCGCCCGCACCGGCAGCCGGGATTTGGCGGCAAACCTGGCTCAGGAGGCTTTTTTCAAGACCTGTCGACAGGCCGGTTCCCTGCCGCTGGGGGAGCTGGACGCCCTGCTGGACCGCACGGTGGAGGATGTCTATCTGACCCACCGGGATCTCTCCCACATCCGGGACGAGCTTTTTTCCGGGCGTTACCCCGTAGCCGAAGCTCCGGAGTCAAACCCTCCCGCCGCTTCTGGCTCCTCTGCCGGCGCGGGGGTCTTTTCCGCGCCCCTTCGGGCGGAGGCGGAGCCTACGTTTATTCCGAGAGAGGAGCCCGCGCCTTCCCCGGCGGCGCCAACGCCCGTGTTTATCCCAACGGAAGAACCAGCGCCTTCCCCGGCGGCGCCAGAACCCGTATTTATCCCAACGGAAGAACCAGCGCCTTTCCCGGCGGCGCCAGAGCCCGTATTTATCCCAACAGAGGAGCCCGCGCCTTCCCCGGCGGCGCCGGAGCCCATGTTTCCCCCGGAGGAGCCGGAACCCGACCATCCGCCTTTTTTGTATGATTTCCAAAAAGAGGAGGTTTCCTCCTATTTTTCCAACGAACCCTCCGTCATCATGCCGCCCCACAGGGACTCCGCTAAAAAGGGCCGGGGCCTGCGCCTGGCGCTTTCCATCTTTTTTCTGGTGCTCCTCGTCCTGCTCTTTTTGTGGCTGCTCACAGGCCTGCTCATGTCCCTGGGGGTCATCCCATTTTTTGATCTGGGCTATCTTTGGTTTAACCGCCATCTTTTCCGTCTCTTTTAGCGCGCTTTTGAAAAAAGGCGGCGCAGCCCAAAAGGGCCGCGCCGCCTTTTTTTCTTTGCCGGGCATTGATTCCCCATTCATGCAAAAAGGACGGGCCGTAACGGCCCGTCCTTTTTGCAGCAGGGATAAAATCAGAACTGCTCTCTCTTGACATACTTGGTGTGCAGGATCTCGTGGGCTTTGTGGGAGCCGAACTCGCCCAGATACTCCGCATATACCTGTTTTACCACCGGGTTCTCGTGGGATTTGCGCAGGGTCTTCTGCTCGTCGTTGGCGTAAAGCGCCGCGGCACGGCGGGCCTTCAGGTCGATGAAGTTGCGCACCGCCGCAGGCTGGACAGGCTGTCCGCCGCCGTTGATGCAGCCGCCCGGGCAGCCCATGATCTCCACAAAGTGGTAGCTCTTCTCGCCAGAACGGATGAAATCCAGCAGGATCTTAGCGTTGGAAAGGCCGGAGGCGACCGCCACCTTGACTTCCAGGCCGCCCACTTTATAGGTGGCTTCCTTGATACCGGCGGTACCGCGAACCTCTTTGAAGTCCGGAACCGCGTCGGTGGATTCCCCTGTGATCCACTCCGCAGCGGTGCGGAGCGCCGCTTCCATTACGCCGCCGGTGGCGCCGAAGATCACGCCCGCGCCGGTGGAGGTGCCCAAAGGCGCGTCGAATTCCTCGTCGGGAAGCTTGGGCAGGTACATGCCGGCGCGGTCGATCATGCGGGCCAGCTCACGGGTGGTGATGGCCACGTCCACGTCGGGATAGCCGGAAGCGGACTCGTAGTCGCGCTTGGTCTCAAACTTCTTGGCCGTGCAGGGCATAACGCCCACCACAAAGATATCTTTGGGGTCGATGCCCATCTTTTCGGCATACCAGGTCTTGGCCAGGGCGCCGAACATCTGCTGGGGGGATTTGCAGGAGGAAAGGTTCTCGATAAAATCGGGATAATAGTGCTCGCAGAATTTGACCCAGCCGGGGGAGCAGGAGGTGATCAGAGGCAGCTTGCCGCCGTTCTGGATCCGCTCCATCAGCTCGTGGGCTTCTTCCACGATGGTCATATCGGCGGCAAAGTCGGTGTCGTAAACGCCGTCAAAGCCCAGGCGGCGCAGAGCGGCAACCATTTTCCCCTCCACGTTGGTTCCGATGTGCATCCCAAAAGCCTCGCCCAAGGTGGCGCGGATAGAGGGGGCGGTCTGGACGATCACATGCTTGGTGGGATCGTTCAGCGCTCTCCAAACATCCTTGGTGTTGTCCTTCTCGGACAAAGCGCAGGTGGGGCACACCACGATGCACTGCCCGCAGGAGACGCAGGCCACATCCGCCAGGTTCTGGTCGAAGGAGACGCCGATGTGGGTCTTGAAGCCGCGGCCGTTGGGGCCGATGACGCTGACGTGCTGCCACTGGGCGCAGGCCGCTACGCAGCGGCGGCACAGCACGCATTTTCCGTTGTCACGCACCAGGTGCGCTGCGGAATCGTCGTAATCCCGGGGCTCGTTCTCCCCGTCGTAAATGGTCTCGTCATAGACGCGGAAATCTTTGCAGAGCTTTTGCAGCTCACAGTTGCCGGAACGGACGCAGGAGAGGCATTTGCGCTCATGGGTGGAGAGGATCAGCTCCAGGTTCATCTTGCGGGCGGCAAATACTCTCTTGGAGTTGGTCAGCACCTCCATGCCCTCCGCCACGGGGTAAACGCAGGCGGCAACCAGGTTGCGCATGCCCTTTACTTCCACGGTGCAGATACGGCAGGCGCCGATCTCGTTGATCTCACGGAGGTAGCACAGGGTCGGGATCTCGATCCCGACCTGGCGCGCAGCCTCCAGGATGGTAGTGCCCTGAGGGACGGATATGGGCATACCGTTGATTTTAAGATTTACCATTTCCATTCAGGTACACTCCTTCTTATTTCTTCATGATAGCGCCGAAACGGCATTTCTCGATGCAGGCGCCGCACTTCAGGCACTTTTTGGTGTCGATCTTGTGGGCAACCTTCACGCTGCCCTCAATGGCGCCGGCCGGGCAGACCTTGGCGCAGAGCGTACAGCCTTTGCACTTGTTCTCGTCGATCACGTAGCTCAGCAGCGCTTTGCACACGCCGGCGGGACATTTTTTATCCACGATGTGGGCGATATACTCGTCCCGGAAATAATGAAGGGTGGAAAGGACGGGGTTGGGGGCCGTCTGGCCCAGACCGCACAGGGAGTTGGCCTTGATGTGGTAGCACAGCTCCTCCATCTTGTCCAGATCCTCCATGGTGGCTTTGCCTTTGGTAATCTTGTCCAGGATCTCGTACAGGCGCTTGGTGCCGATCCGGCAGGGGGTACATTTGCCGCAGCTCTCGTCCACGGTGAATTCCAGGAAGAACTTGGCAATATCCACCATGCAGGTGTCTTCGTCCATGACGATGAGACCGCCGGAACCCATCATGGAACCGATGGCGATCAGGTTGTCATAGTCGATGGGGATATCCAGGTGCTCCGCGGGGATGCAGCCGCCGGAAGGGCCGCCGGTCTGAGCGGCTTTAAACTTTTTGCCGTTGGGGATGCCGCCGCCGATCTCCTCGATGATCTCCCGCAGGGTGGTGCCCATGGGCACCTCCACCAGGCCGGTGTTGTGGATCTTTCCGCCCAGGGCGAAGACCTTGGTACCTTTGCTCTTCTCCGTACCCATGGCGGCGAACCAATCGGCGCCCTTGAGGATGATCTGGGGGATGTTGGCGTAGGTCTCTACGTTGTTGAGGACGGTGGGCTTGCCGAACAGGCCCTTGACCGCCGGGAAGGGAGGACGGGGACGGGGCTCGCCGCGCTTGCCCTCGATGGAGGTCATCAGCGCGGTCTCTTCGCCGCAGACAAAAGCGCCGGCGCCCAACCGCAGCTCCAGGTCAAAATCAAAGTCGCTGCCCAGGATGTTTTTGCCCAGCAGGCCGTTTTCCCTGGCCTGGTTGATGGCGATCTGCAGGCGTTTTACCGCGATGGGGTATTCCGCACGCACGTAGATGTAACCCTGGTTGGCGCCGATGGCATAGCCGGCGATGGCCATGGCCTCGATGACCACATGGGGGTCGCCCTCCAGGACGGAACGATCCATAAACGCGCCGGGGTCGCCCTCGTCGGCGTTGCAGCAGACGTATTTCTGGCCTTTGGGCTGCGCCGCCGCAAAGCTCCATTTTCTGCCGGTGGGGAAGCCGCCGCCGCCGCGGCCGCGCAGGCCGGAATCGGTGACACATTTCACAACGTCCTCCGGCGTCATTTCGCTAAGCACTTTGCCCAGGGCCATGTAGCCGTCCATGCCTATGTATTCGTTGATGTTCTCGGGATCGATCACGCCGCAGTTGCGCAGGGCAACACGCTTTTGCTTGGCGTAGAACTGGGTGTGGTTGAGGGATTTGATGGTGTCGTCCTTCACCGTCTCCTGATACAGCAGGCGGGTGACGATACGGCCCTTGACCAGGTGTTCGGAAACGATCTCGGGGATATCCTCCACCTTGACCATAGAATAAAACGCGCCCTCCGGGTAGATGATCATAATGGGGCCCAGCGCGCACAGACCGAAGCATCCGGTCTTGATCACTTTGACTTCTTCCTCCAGATTAGAGGCCTTGATTTCTTTTTCCAGCGCGGAAACGATACGCTCGCTGCCGGATGAGGTACAGCCTGTACCACCACAGACCAGCACATGGGAACGATACATGTTGCCTTCCTCCTTATTTCGTATTGGCGCCGATCGTAAACTCCGTCACCGGCTTGCCGTTTACAAGATGCTCATTGACGATCTTGGCCACCTTTTCGGGGGTCATCTTTACATAGGTGACCTTTTCCTGCCCGGGGGCGTATACTTCCACCACAGGCTCATACTGGCAGATGCCGATGCAGCCGGTCTGGGCCACGGTGACGTTGCTGAGGTTTCTTTTCTCCACCTCTTTGGTAAACTCGCCCAAAACGGGGCGGGCGCCGGCGGCGATGCCGCAGGTGGCCATTCCTACTACGACCCTGATATTTCCCTCAGCGTCGTCGCGGACGCCGATCCTGCCCTTCATGGAATCACGAAGCGCCTGAAGCTCTGCTAAACTTTTCATGATTTTCCTCCACTGATGTTTTCCAACCGTTCCCCGATGTACTCCCGGATGAATTGGATCACCTGGGGGGTGTTGAGGGGAACGTCTTCCAAAATTTCTCTGAACTGACGGGAATCCGCCTCGAAAGACTCGTTATCCACCCTGTGCCGATAGACAAAATCGAGATCCGGGTTGCAGCCGATGAGGCAGCACATGGTGTCCGCCATGTCCCCCAAGGGCATCCGGTCGATATGAGAAAGGCCAAACACCGCCCTTACCACCGTGCCTTCCCCCACCCGGGAACGGATGGAGAAACTGCCGCCGGTCATCTCCGCGGCCATCTTAAAAAACGGCACGCCCAGCCCCACCTTGCGGGTGGTGCGGGTGGTAAAAAACGGGTCGGTCACATGGGCGATCTGTTCCTCGGTCATCCCGCAGCCGTCGTCCGCTATCTCGATGACCATCCGGTCGGAGGGATGATCCTCCTCTACAGAAATCTGGATGAGCCGGGCCCCTGCCCGGACGGAATTCTGAGCGATATCCAGAACGTTCAGCGACAATTCCTGCATGGCTTAGTCCATGTATTTTGCCAGGATACCGGGGACGTCGTCCACGATCAGGCGTCCGTAGACGTCGTCGTTGACGGTCAGGACCGGGGCCAGGCCGCAGGCGCCGATGCAGCGGCAGGCTTCCAGAGAGAACTTGCCGTCGGGGGTGCACTCGCCGCCCTTGATCTTCAGCGTCTCCTGCAGCTTGTCATAGACGTCGCCAGAGCCTTTGACGTAGCAGGCGGTACCCAGACAGACCGAGATCTTGTACTGGCCCTTGGGGTTCAGGGAGAACTGGGAATAGAAGGTGGCCACGCCGTATACTTCCTCCAGCGAAACCTCCAGCTCCCGGGCGATGATCTTCTGCACCTCGATGGGCAGATATCCATAGATCCCCTGGGCCTCCTGCATAATGGGCATGAGGGCGCCCTGCTGGCCCTTGTGCTTCTTCACAACTTCCAGCAGCTCTTTTTCCTGTTCCTTTGTTCCGGCAAAAGGAACGGATGAAATCGTGTTAGCCATTCATCAAACCTCCATCCTTGCCGCGGGGCGGCAAAAAAATTCAGATCCACAAAGGAAGCTCCTTTGTGTTTTCCACGTCAAGGCCCTGGGCTGGACGCCGTCCGCGCTTTTCTTCCCCATCTTTCGGCGGCCCTTGTCCCTGCGCGGGAAATCCTTTTTCCCAGCGTTGTGCAAAACCTCCAAAAGCAGCACGGGAATACCGCCCCCAAAGCCCTTCACCCGCCGGATTAGATCGGTTAAAATTATATCAGATATTGTGAGAAAAAGCTACAAACATTCGAAGCGGCGCCTCAACTTTATGTAATTTATTTTAAAATATCGTCTATTTTGCGGCGAGTATTATGCACAATTCCTGTTTTTCACGGGACGGCCCCTGTTAAATAAAAATTGCCTGTGCATAATGTACAATTCCGATCCGTTTTTCTCGTGCGGGGTGCCGGAAAATGCGCCGTCAAAAAGAAAGTTTTCCGCCTTGGTTGCGGCGCGGGAACCGCAGGTGATATAATAGCCCTATAAGCTGGGGCGGGGAGCCGTCCCGCCCGCGGCATTTTCTTCGCCCCTTTGCCGAAAAAGCTGCGTGTCTCCCTTTCCGCGGACGTTTCGCGCCCTGCGGCCCGCTGCAAACAAACAAATTACCGTATGCCCCGAAACCCTTCCGGGAGGAATCAATTATGATTGTCCGTGATATCCAAACCATCCTAAAAGCCACCGTGCTCCACGCCAACGAGGATCTGCTCGACAGCGAGGTGCACACCGCCTGTGGCAGCGACATGATGAGCGACGTGCTGGCCTTTGTGAAGGATCAGTCCGTGTTGCTCACCGGCCTTGTAAACCCCCAGGTGGTGCGCACCGCCGAGATGATGGACATGGTGTGCATCGTCTTTGTCCGGGGGAAAAACCCGGATCCCACCATTGTGGAGCTGGCCAAAGAGCGCGGCATCGCCTTGCTCAGCACGCCCTACCGCATGTTCACCGCCTGTGGCCTGCTATACGAAAACGGCCTGAAAGGCGGGTGTACCATTTAATGCCTCAGACCATCCATTTTCAGTATACCGTCCCCGGGGATGATTTTACCCGGGCGGGGGAGGCCTCCAGCAGCGTGAAAAAGGCCCTGAAGAAGATCGGGATCAACCCGGAGGTCATCCGCAAGGTGGCCATCGCCATGTACGAAGGGGAGATCAATATGGTCATCCACGCCGGCGGCGGTTCCATTGACGTGGACATCACCCCGGACGAGGTGCGCATGGTCCTCGTCGATCACGGCCCCGGCATTGCGAACATCGATCTCGCCATGCAGGAGGGCTGGTCCACCGCCCCGGACGACGTGCGCTCCCTGGGCTTTGGCGCCGGCATGGGCCTGCCCAACATGAAAAAATGCAGCGACGATATGACGGTAGAGAGCGTCGTGGGCCAGGGCACCACCGTGCGCATGACCGTTCTCTGCCACTGAAATCAAATCAGGCCGGGCACCCGGCCAAATGCCGCCGGCGGGCGCCGCGGCCCGGTTTTCCTGGCCATGGCTGCGCCCGTGTATGGACTTTTTGCCGGCGGCGGAACGGAGTAACGCGTTATGAGCCAGTTCTTTCATTCCGTCACTTTGGATAGGGATCTTTGCCGCGGGTGCATCAACTGCATCAAGCGCTGCCCCACCGAGGCGATCCGGGTGCGGGACGGAAAGGCCAAGATCCTCTCCGACCGCTGTATCGACTGCGGGGAATGCATCCGGGTCTGCCCCCATCACGCCAAAAAGCCCCTGTTCGACCCCCTTTCCATTATGGATCAATACCAGTACCGCGTCGCCCTGCCCGCTCCGGCCCTGTACGGACAGTTCAACAACCTGGACGATCCGGACCTTATCCTCAACGCCCTGTTGGGCATGGGCTTTGACGACGTGTTTGAGGTGGCCCGGGCGGCGGAGATCGTCTCCGACGCCACCCGCAAGCTCATGAGCGAAGGGCTGCTCACCCGTCCGGTCATCAGCTCCGCCTGTCCCACCGTCACCCGGCTGATCCGGGTGCGTTTCCCCGACCTCATCGAAAACATCCTGCCCCTGCTTCCCCCGGTGGAGATTGCCGCCCGCATGGCCAAAAAAGCCGCCATGGAGAAAACCGGCCTCCCCGCCGAGGCCATCGGGGCCATCTTTATCTCCCCCTGTCCCGCCAAAGTGACGGCGGTGAAAATGCCCTTGGGTACCCGCCAAAGCTACATCGACGGCGTTGTCGCCATCCGGGACGTCTATCCGCCCATGCTCCACTTCATGAAAGAGGTCAAAGAACCCCGGGAGCTCTCCTCCGCCGGCCGCATGGGCCTTGGCTGGGGGTCCAGCGGCGGTGAGGCCGCGGCCCTGCTCAACGACCGGTATCTCGCCGCAGACGGCATCGAAAACGTGATCAAGGTCCTGGAGGATCTGGAAGACGAAAAGCTGGGGGATCTGGATTTTGTCGAGCTCAACGCCTGTTCCGGCGGCTGCGTAGGCGGCGTGCTGACGGTGGAAAACCCCTATATCGCCAAGGCAAAGCTCAAACGCATCCGCAAATACCTGCCCGTTTCCTGCAACCGGGTGGGGGATGCCATCCCTCGCTACGCCAAATTTGACACCGACATCCAGTATGAGCCGGTGCTGCAATTGGACGAGAACATCACCGTCGCCATGGAAAAGCTCTCGGAGATCGAGACCATCGCCAACGCTTTTAAAGGGCTGGATTGCGGCGCCTGCGGCGCCCCCAGCTGCCGCGCCCTGGCGGAGGACGTGGTGCGGGGCTACGGTTCCCCGGATGACTGCGTCTTCCTGCTGCGCGACCGCATGAAGACCCTGGCCGATTCCATCGCCCAATTAGAGCACCACATCCCCAAACAGTTTAACGATCCCTTTGGGGATTCGCAGAAATAATCCCCCGAAAGGAGCCTTCCTATGAAGATCACCCCCGCCGTCCTCGCCCGCGAGCTCGGCTTTTCCGTCCTCGCCGGCGGCCAGAGCCTGGAGAGGGCGGTAGACTGCGCCTACAGCTGCGACCTGCTCAGCTTTGTCATGGGCCGCGCCCCGGCGGGCTGCGCCTGGGTGACGGTCATGGGCAATGTCAACGCCGTGGCCGTGGCCGTTTTGGCGGACTGCGCCTGCGTCATCCTGGCGGATGGCGTCGCCCTGGATCCTGCCGCCAAGGAGAAGGCCGAAGCCCAGGATGTGGCGGTGCTCTCCAGCGGGGAGCCCGTGTTTGAAACCGCCCTGGCGGTGCATGAACTGCTTTCGGCACGGCAATAATACAAAAAGGGAGGGGCAGCGCCATGAAAATCCACTATGACCTGCACCTGCATTCCGCCCTCTCCCCCTGCGGAGACCTGGATATGACCCCCAACAACATCCTCAACATGGCGGCGCTCAACGGCCTGGATGCCGTGGCCCTTACCGACCACAATTCCTGTAAAAATTGCCCCGCCTTTCTGGAGGCCGCCCGGGGGATGCCCCTGCTGGCCCTGCCGGGCATGGAGCTTACCACCTCGGAGGAAGTCCACGTGGTGTGCCTGTTCCCCTCTCTGGAGCCCGCCATGGCCTTTGATACTTATGTCCACGACCGCCTGCCGCCGGTGGAAAACCGGCCGGATATTTTTGGCGAACAGCAGATCCTGGACGCCGCCGACCGCGTCACCGGCTCCGAGGCGCTGCTGCTCATCAACGCCACCTCCATCAGCATCGAGGAGGTAAGCGGACTGGTTCGCGGCATGGGGGGCGTGGCTTTTCCCGCCCATGTGGACAAAAGCTCCACCAGCGTCCTCTCCAACCTGGGGTATTTTGCCCCGGAGTGGGGGTTTTCCTTTTGCGAGATAGCGGATCCTACCCATGTGGAGGCCCTGCGCCGGGATCATCCCCTCACCCGGGAAATGAAGCTGCTTCACAATTCCGACGCCCACTACCTGTGGGACATCTCCGGCGGGGAGCACTGGGTCGAATGCAACAGCTTTTTGGATTATCTTGGCTTTTCATCCGCCAAGGCCTGATAGAAAGTGAGGTTCCATGGAAAATCTGCTCAAGTTTTTGCCCTGGCTAAACGGGGCCCTGTTCCTCGCGGGCCTGGTGATGATGGTGCTGGGCGCCGCGCGGCAAAACCGGAAACTTCACACGGCCGGTATCCTTACAGAAGTGGCTTTTGCCATCCTGTTCCTGCTGGACCTGCTCTGGATCTTCGCCTCTCTCTGATCCTTCGCCGCGGCTCGGATTTTTCCGGGCCGCGGCTTTTTGATCCCGCCTTTTTTCGTTGACAATTTGAGCAAAATGGATTACCATGAGCTCATGAAAACGATATCATAAGGCGGTGGTTTTTTGGTCAGGGATATGACCCGCGGCGACCCGTTTCGTCTGCTGCTTTCCTTTTGCGTCCCGCTCATTGCGGGCAATATTTTTCAGCAGCTCTACAGCATGGTCGATACCATGGTGGTAGGCCGGGGACTGGGCGTCGGCGCCCTGGCGGCGGTGGGCTCCACCGGCAGCCTCAATTTCCTGATCATCGGCTTTGTCCAGGGGCTTTGCAGCGGCCTCACCATCCCCGTTTCCCAATATTTTGGCGCGGGAGATCAGAGAAACATGCGCCGCTGCGTTGCCAATGCCCTCTGGCTGGGCCTTGGCGGCGGCGTCCTGCTTACCGCAGCCACCCTGCTGGGCGGGCGCTGGCTGCTGCGGGCCATGGGCACGCCCGAGGATATTGCCGGACAGGCCTACGAATATATCATCGTTATTTTTGCGGGCATCCTCGCCACCCTGTTCTACAATCTTTTCTCCGGCATCCTCCGGGCGGTGGGGGACAGCAAAACGCCCCTTTATTTTCTGATTTTCGCTTCCTTTCTCAACATCGGGCTGGATCTCTGGTTCGTGCTGGGCCTTCACTGGGGCGTGGGCGGGGCCGCCTTTGCCACGGTGCTCTCTCAGCTTCTTTCCGCCGCGCTCTGCGGCGTTTACCTCTGCCGCCGCTTCCGCCTCCTGCTGCCGCAGAAGGGGGAGTGGGGCCTGGATCGCGGCCTGGCGAAAAAAGAGCTCGGCATCGGTTTGCCCATGGCCCTGCAGACCTCTTTCACCGCCCTGGGTTCGGTGATCTTGCAGGTGGCTGTCAACTCCCTGGGCTCCGGTTATGTGGCGGCTATGACCGCTGGTATGCGGGTGCAGGGCCTGTTCATCCACCCCATGGAGATGATCGGCATCGCCCTGGCCACCTACTGCGGCCAAAACCTGGGCGCCCGGCGCATCGACCGGGTACGGCAGGGCGTGCGCCGTGCCATGTGCATCATCATGGTTTTCGTCGGGGCCAGCTGGGCCATTGTCACCTTCGGCGGGCCCTATCTGTTGCTGCTGTTCGTCAGCCCCGAGGAGACCCTTGTCATCCAGCGGGCGCTGCTGCTCCTGCGCATCGGCGCTTCCTGTTATCCGCTGTTGGGCGTCCTTTTTGTCCTGCGCAACGCCATGCAGGGCCTTGGCTTCAGCGTCCAGGCCATGATGGCCGGCGTCATGGAGTTTACCGCCCGCATTTTTGTGGCCTTTGTGCTGGTAAATCTTTGGGATTTTCTCGCCATCTGCTTTACCAACCCCCTTTCCTGGCTGCTGGCGGATATTTTCCTCTTTTTCGCCTATTTCTTCTGCATCCGGCGGCTAAATCGGTCGTATCCGCCGGACGCCGTTCCCCTTCCGGCGCAGGCCGCGGAACAGTAGCCCCTTTTCCGGCCCTGGCCCAGACACCGGGCCGCCCGCAGGTTTTGCAGGGCTTTTAAGCCCGCTCTGCTTTTGACCGCAGGCGAAATGACAAAAAACGCAAAGCGCCCCGGCCCGGTTTTCCGGGTCGGGGCACTTTTTTTGGCGCGGGCCCAAAGCCCGGCGTTCATTTGAAGCGGGAATCCGTCAGATCAAAGGGCGGCAAGGGCTTTTTCGAAGATGACAAGGCCCTTGTCCAGATCCGCGCGGGCGACGTTGAGAGGGGTAGCCCAACGCATTCCGTTGCCATAGACACCGCATCCCAGGATCATCATGTGGTTTTCCAGGCAGAACTCCCGCACCTTGCCAAAGCGCTGGGCGCTGGGGGTACCGTCGTCGTTCTGAAACTCCACGCCGACCATCAGGCCAAGGCCGCGGACGTCGGCGATGACGTTGGGATATTTTTTCTGAAGATCCAGCAGGCGGGCTTTCAGGTAAGCGCCCTGCTCGTTGACGTTGGCGAGGATGTCCTCTTTTTTGAATTCATCCAGCACAGCCAGGGCCGCCGCCGCGCAGACGGGGTTGCCGCCAAAGGTGGTGCCGTGCATACCGGGATGCCACTCCTCCATGATCTCCGGCGTGCTGACGACGGCGCTCATGGGCAGGCCGCCGGCAATGGCTTTGCCCAGGGTCATGATATCGGGGACCACGTCAAAGTTCTCGCTGGCAAACATTTTGCCCGTGCGGCCGTAGCCGCACTGGATCTCGTCGAACACCAGCAGGATCCCGTGTTTGTCGCAGATCTCCCGGATGGCTTTGACGAATTTTTTCGGCGGCACCACATAGCCGCCCTCGCCCATGATCGGCTCCATAATGATGGCGGCCACCGTCTCGGGGGCTACCAGGTAGCTAAACAGGCTCTGCAGCTCTTTGAGGCAATAATCGGCGCGCTGATCCTCGTCGTAGCCGGCTGGGCACAGATCCCGGCAGGGGTAAGGGGTAAAATAGACGCCGCCCATGAGGGGCTCGTAATATTTGCGGTATTTGGAATTGGAACCGGTGATGCTGGTGGCGCCCATGGTGCGCCCGTGGAAGGAGCCTTTAAACGCGATGATGCAGGGGCGCTTGGTGTAGGCTCTGGCCAGCTTGATGGCTCCGTCGTTCGCCTCGGCGCCGCCGTTGCTGAAAAAAGTGCAGCCCAGCTTGCCGGGGGCCAGCTCGGCGATGCGGCGGGCCAGCTCCAGGGTGGTGGGGAAATTCACCAGGTTAAAAGAGGCGTTGATCAGGGAAGCGGCCTGATCCGAGATCGCTTTCGTAACGGCGGGATGGCAGTGGCCCAGGGCGTTTACCGCAATGCCCTGGACAAAATCCAGGTATTCCGTACCGTCTTCGGTGTACAGGTAGCTGCCCTTGCCGCTTTTCATCACCAGGTCGGTGGTTTTTGCCAGGGCGGGGCTCAGATAGGACTTGTAATCTTCAAATTTCATCATCATAAATTCCTCCAACTGTATTTTTCTATGTCAATGGCGGCGAACCGCCTCAGTACGCGGCTTCCAAAATAGCGGAAACATCCCGCTCCGTAAGGACGCAGGGGTTGATCGCCAGCATCCGGTAGGCCATGGTGCCCTTGAGGATAGCCGGGAACATCTCCCGGGCGACGCCCACCTCCCGCAGGGAAGGGGGGATCTGCAGATCGCGGTTCAGGGAACGGACCGCCTTTACCGAAAGCTCCGCCGCCTCCCGCAGGGGCAGCCCCTCGGTCTTTTCCCCCAGCAGCCCGGCGATATCCGCAAATTTTTTCAGGTTGCCCACGCAGTTGCGTTCCATCACATGGGGCAGCAGCAGGGCGTTGCCCACCCCGTGGGAAACATGGGCCACGCCGCCCATGGATTGGGAAATGCCGTGGACGGCCCCCAGGCCGCCGTTGACAAAGGACGCGGCCCCCAGCAGGCTGGCCAAGGCCATATTGCCCCGGGCTTCCAGGTCGGCGGGGTTCGAAAAGGCGGCGCGGATATTTTCTCCCACCAGGCGGATGGTCTGGCGGGCCAGGGCGTCGCTCATGGGGTTCGCGTTCAAAGAGGTGTAGGCCTCAATGGCGTGGGTCAGGGCGTCCATTCCCGTGGCCGCGGTAACAGGCCCCGGCATGGATCGGTGCATCAGCGGATCCACAATGGCGACCCGGGGGATCAGGCTGTCGTGGGTGACCGAAAGCTTCACGTGCTTTTCTACGTCCTCGATGACGCTGGCCCCGGTCACCTCGCTGCCGCTGCCCGCCGTGGTGGGGATCGCCACCACCGGCAGGGGCGGGTTTTCCACCGTCCGGCTGCCGCCGAAAAGATACTCCCCAATGCCGCCGGGGTTGGTGGCCAGCATGGCGATGGCCTTGGCCGTATCGATGGGGCTGCCGCCGCCCACCGCGGCCACCATATCGCAGCCCGAGGCTTTCAGCGCTGCCGCCGCCGCGTCCACCGTGGGGGCCGGTGGCTCCGGAAGGGTATCGGTGTACACTTCAAAGGGCATCCCGTTCTTTTCCAGGGCCGCGAGGAGTTTCTTAAATTCCTCCGTAGCGCCGATGATCTTATCCGACACCACAAACACCTTTTTTGCCCCAAAGCTGCGGCATACTTCGTGAAGGCGCGCGGCGGCGCCCACCCCGAAGATCACTCTGGTCGGCATTTTAAAAATAAAATCTTTCATAAGCTTACCAGCTCCTTTCGTCCCCGCGTCCGCGCGTCCCGCGGCGCCGGGGGAAGGGGACAGACGGCCTGTCCCCACAAACGCAAAAAAGGCGCTGCGGATCACTTGGATCCACAGCGCCTTTGCTGAATTCGTCTGCATTATAGCACCGCCCGGGAGGGAAGTCAATACATTATAATGAATTTTTACAAGAGAAAAACCAACTATTTTTCTGTGCGGCGTCTGGTCACCACCCGGAGATATGCCCCCGCTTCATGGCTCCAAAGATCCGCTGGGTAATGCCGCGGTGCTCCTTTTCCATCTGGCGCAGGAAGTTTTTGGTCCATTCCCGCTGGGTGACGCCGTCGGCGGGGCAGGGGTTCTTCACCACGGGGAGGCCGGCCTTTTTCACCGCCCCGGCGATCTCCCGCTCCGGCGCGAAGATCAGCGGGCGGATCATGGTAAGCTTTTTGCGGGAAAGATAGGTAACGGGGGAGAAGCAGCCCACCCGTCCCTCCTGGAACAGGTTCATCATAAAGGTCTCCACCGCGTCGTTGTAGTGATGGCCCAGGGCCAGCTTGTTGCAGCCTGCGGCCAGGGCCGCGTCGTGCAGCGCCCCGCGGCGCATCCGGGCGCAGAGGCTGCAGGGGTTCGACTCCTTGCGGATTTCAAAGATCACCGGCCCGATCTCGGTGCGCACCTGCCGGTATTCCACACCGATTTCCCGGCACAGGGTTTCCACGGGGCCAAAATCCGCCGGCGGGTCTTGAAACCCCATGTCGATGGTGATGGCAACGATCTTAAAATCGATCCCGATAAACTTTTGAAGGCCCACCAGGCCCACCAGCAGCGCCAGGGAATCCTTTCCGCCGCTGACCCCTACCCCCAGGACATCCCCGTCCTCCAGCATATGGTATTCCGTGATCGCTTTTCGCATATAGCCCATGATCCGCTGCATAGCCGCCCCTCTTTTCCTCCGGTTTTCCCTGAACAGACCTATTGTAGCGAAGCCGGAGGGAAAATGCAACGGGGAACCGCGCCACAAAAACAGATATCGCACCGTAGCATCAGGGAGGATAAGGCCAAAAAACCGCGAAAATCGAAGATTGTAAAATCTAAATTAAAAAATCGGAAAAAAGCCTTGACAACTTCAAAAAACCCCATTATAATGGGACATGCGCCTGAAAAGAGGCGGGTTTGTCCTGCGTTAAAGTACGGTACGCTTGGTTCCGTCTTAACATATCTTTTCGTTTGTTCGATATTTACAGGAGGTAGGATTCATGTCAACCACTATGCCAAAAGTTGCCGAGATCAATCGCAAATGGTATATTCTTGATGCCGCCGAGAAGCCCCTGGGCCGCACTGCTGTTAAAGCCGCCCACATCCTTCGCGGTAAGCACAAGGTAGACTTCGCTCCCAATGTGGACTGCGGTGATCACGTCATCATCATCAATGCCGAGAAGGCAGTCCTCACCGGCAAAAAGCTGGAGCAGAAGTATTATCGCCATCATTCCGGTTGGGTAGGCGGTCTCAAAGAGACCCAGTACCTCAAATTGATGTCCGAGAACCCCGAAAAGGCCATGATGCTGGCCGTCAAAGGCATGCTTCCCGACAACACCGTCGGCCGCGCTTCTCTGACCCGCTGCAGAGTGTTCAGAGGCCCGGAGCACACCCACGCCGCCCAGAAGCCCGAAGCTTGGACATTATAATCGGAAGGAGGCCATTTAAATGTACGATTCCAAACCTTATTTCTACGGCACCGGCAGAAGAAAACATTCTGTTGCCCGCGTTAGAGTTTATCCCAACGGCACCGGCTCCATCAAGGTGAACGGCCGTGATATCGACGATTATTTCGGTCTGGAGACCCTGAAGCTGATCGTTCGTCAGCCCCTGGAGCTCGTCGACATGCTTGGCCGCGTGGATATTGAGACCACCGTCGTCGGCGGCGGCGTTTCCGGCCAGGCCGGCGCCATCCGTCACGGTATCTCCCGCGCCCTGCTGCAGGCCAACGAAGAGGCTTACAGACCTGTTCTGAAAAAAGCCGGCTTCCTGACCCGCGATCCTCGTATGAAAGAGCGTAAGAAATACGGCCTCAAAGCCGCTCGTCGCGCTCCTCAGTTCAGCAAGAGATAACAGAACCCTTTGGGGTTTGCAAAACGCCGTTTGCCTTTGGGCAGACGGCGTTTTTTTCGGCTTCTGGGAGGAGATCGCGCTGCCGCTTAAAGGCCCGGGCCGCGGGCGCGCAGCGCACACGGCTTTTCCCTAAAAACGGATCGCGGCGGGGCGGCAGGCCTTTCGTCTTCTAAAAAAGGGCAACAGAAAAAGGCCGCTGAGAGAAGGCGGCCTTTTCCTTGCTGTTGTTCTATGCTCTATCATGTTCTGTTTTTAAAACATCCCATGAGGAGATAGTAAAATTGTGGTTTCCGATTTAGAAAATCGGACAGCGCTCCGTAGTAGGCGGCATCCAATCGCCTGCGGCTCCCCTGCCGCAAAAAGCAAACGTGACATCCCAATAAAAACGGACAGCAAAAAGCCGCCCCAGAGAGAAGGGCGGCTTTTCTGTTAGAAGATATTAGGTGCGGTTTCCGAAATCAAGGATTTGGACAGCTGCTCCCGCAGTGGCCGCTTGCCAATCGCTTACGCTCTTGGAGCGGCTGTGCGTGGGCGCTGTTAGCCAAATCAAAGATTTGGACAGCGCTCCATTATTTCTTCAGGGCAACGGCGCCAGCGGCAACCAGAGAAACAGCGCCCAGGGCAACGGCTACGTTGACGAAATCAACAGCGCCGGTCTCGGGGTTCTCTTTGTCAGCATCGGTGGTGTCATCCGCAGCAGCGGTGGCTTCGATCTTGTCGTCGGTGACAATGTAGGTGCCCAGAACGCGGGTCTTCCAAACCATAGCGTCTTTGTCGTCGTTCAGCTTAGCAGCAACTTCAACCGCTTTGCCGTTAACGATCTCGTACACATAGTAGGTGACGTCCTCGTCATCGATGTAGTAGGTAACTTCCTGGGTAAAATCGAACTCAGGAGCGCCTTTGAAGTTGACAACGTCGAAATCAACGTCTTCGTTCTTCTTCATGATGGCTTTGATGTCGTCGTTAACGGCAACGTCCAGGTACATGTTGACAGCGTCCTGTTTGCTCATTTTGCCGGCAACGGACAGAGCGTCGCAGTTGTCGAACTCGAAGGTAGCAAATTTGACGGTGTCATCATCAAAAATAACCTCGCCATCATCAGACTTAATGTTGATAGAAGCGTCGTCATCATCAACTTCTTCGGTATCAATCGTGCCCCAGCCGAAGGTTTTAACAATGTTGATGGATTTATTGTCAGCGGAAACCGTCTCTCCCTCGCCAGGAGTATAGGTGATTTCCTTTTTCGAAGAACCTTTTTTCAGGGACAGATCAAAATCAACGTCGATATCGTCGGTGCCGTAGTAGTCTTTGAACTTTACGGTAACGTCGATCTCGTCAGCACCGTCTCCGTCATCCAGCTCGACGGATTTGAAATACTCTTTGCCGTCGTTCCAGCTGATGGAAGCGTTCAGATCATCGGCCTCATAGAAGTCTTCGCCATTAGCAACTTTAACAGTAAGCTCAATTTCCTCGGTACCCTTGGTGTTGATGATATCGGCAGCGAACGCAACAGCGCTCATGCTCATGCAGAGCACGACAGCCAGTACCAGTGCAAGTACTTTTTTCATGTGTGTTTTCCTCTTAAAATTTTGTTTGACGAACTTTTTCTTCGGGCGGGGCCCTTATTCCCAGCAAAGCTGGGAATTCCTTTCCGACAGGAAGGGATTGCAGTGGGCCCATGGGCCCACTGCAAAAGAAGGACGTCCTTCTTTTGAAAAAATTTTTCGGCGTCTCTCTCCGCCGTTTTCGTCAAGATGAGAATATCACATCTGGAACCATTTGTAAAGACATAAATGACAAAAAGTTTCAAAAAAGATTTCGTCGATGTCATTTTTGTGAAAAATATAAAAGGGGCCGCCAGCCGTCCCACGGCGGGGCGGGCTCCCGGTCACCCTCCGGCGCTCCACCCCATAAGCCGCGCCAGCAGGGAGGTGTAGTCGTAATCCATGGGGCTTACCGTGGGAAAATACTGCGCCATCCGCCATAGATACACCGCCAAAAACAAGGCCCCCGCCGCCACACAGCCCCAAAACAGAACTTTTCCCCGTCCAAAGGCGAGCAGCAGCCCCACCAGAGGCACACACCAGAACAGCGGATGCAGGGCAAAGGCCCCGGCAAGATCCAGCCGCAGGACGGCAAACCAGGCGCGGGTCATGCCGCAGGAGGGGCAGGGCACCCCTGTCAGGCGCTTAAACAGGCAGCCCGTGGGGAACACGCTGAAAAATATCACGCAGAAAACAGCCAGACACGCCAGCAGGCAAAGCCGCCGGCCAATCTCTTTGGCGCTCAACCGCCGCCGCCCCCTTTCGCTTTATTTCCGGATGGCGCGGCATTCCAGGTAAAACCGCTTGTCCTCGGCGTGGCCCATGGAGAAGGTCTTCCGGGGCAGAGCCCCATCCAGGATCACTGTGGGGAACAGCTCTTCCTTCTTCATGGCGGGCAGGTAAAAGCCCATATTCCCGTCCTCCCGGGCCAGGGCGTCCACAGCTTCTTCCCCGTGGATATAATCCACCCGGCCCCCAAAGCGGGCGATGTAATCATCCAAAAATGCCTGCAAGGTACCCACCGTCAGGTTGGAGACCGGCGTTTTCACCCGGACCACCCGTTTGTTCTCCCCCCACTGGGCGATGAAGACCTGTCCCTGGGCCGCCTCGCCGCCGATCTCGTAAACGCGGCCCATCTCCTCCAGCAGATGCTGGGGGTCTATGCCAAAGGCCACCCGGTGGATGGGCTCGAACTGAAGGGCTTCGTCGTGGAGGTTTACCAGCTCCACCAGGGCAAACCGGGCGGGATGGGCCCGCCGCTCTTCTTCGGAAAGGCCTTTTTTGATGGATTCCCAGCAGGTTTTTGCCGTGGCCAGGGAGTGGTTCCCGTCCCCTACGGCAAAAAGCAGTACGCCCTTGCCCGAGACGCCGTAGGTACGTTCAAAATGCCCCTGATCCTTCAGCGCCCCCAAGGCCCGGGCCACCGCTTTCTCCTGTTCTTCCCCCAATCGCCAGCCCCGAAGGCTGCCGCTGTCCATCATCAGGGAAAAATCGTAAAGCCGTTCCATTTTTCCTGTCTGGGCGGCCAGGGGTTCGATGACCCGGCGTTCCCGGTCGTCGATGAGCAGCATCACGTGGGGCAGCTCTAAGGAAGCGCCCTGGCGCACCTTCACCCTGGGGGGGATCCTCTCCAGCACCGTGCCCTCCGTGGCCCGGATCAGGGATTGGGAGCCCTTTCCAAAATCGTAATCCTCCAGATCCACCATGCCCACCAGGCCGCGGCGGACGCTGCCGCCGTGGAGGGTGCGCTCCACAAATACAAAGCCGGGGCCAGCCGGGCGCAGCACGCCCTGGGCGCGGTATTGTTCCATGGCGGCGTTGATCTTCGCCACCCGCTCCTCCTGGCCGCCATCCTCTAAATATACCTCCGGCAGGGTCAGACGCAGGGTAGAGGGGGAATCTCCCACAAAGCGCTCCACCCCGTCCCAGTAGCCGCGCTCCGACGTATACTGGTCGCAGGCGACCACGCTCCATTTCTGCCAATCCACCCCGTGGGGCAGAAGGATATCCGCCGGATAAAAACCGTTTCGTTCCATATTGTCAGCTCCTCGCAGTTGATGCTTTTTGCCAAAATAACCGTCGCCCAGCGCCCCGCGGCGTCCGCTTTGGCGAATACGCTCCCTTTGCGGCAGGCGGGCGGCGCTATGGTTCCATCATACCACACCGCAAAACGACAGGCAACCAAAAACGCCCCGGTAAGGCCGCTTTTTTGGCCGCCCCCAGCCCTGCTTTTTCGGCGGCTTTCCCGCCGCAATGGTTTACTTCCCGCCCGGTTTGTGCTATCGTGTAAAGGTATCCATTTGCCAATAATGAACGTCCCCCGTTTTGGGGGCGAAAGGCTTTAACGCCCCTGCCGGCGGGGAAAACCGGGCGCCTGCGCGGCGCTTTCCACCCGCGGAGGGCTCCATCAGATCGTTTTTCCAGGGCCCGCCCCGGCAAGACGAGAAAAGAAAGGGTTTTCAAAGGATATGAACTGGCTGATCGATCTCATCTCCCGCTGGGCAGAAAAAACCGCGGAGGGTTCCCTCCTGCGCCGGGGCGCCGCCCTGCTGCGCCAGTACCGCGAGGTGATCAATTATCTCTTTTTTGGCGTTCTTACCACCCTGGTAAACCTCATAAGCTATTTTGTGCTCACCCGCCTGTTCCGGATGGATTATATGGCGGCCACCGCCCTCTCCTGGCTGCTTTCGGTGCTTTTTGCCTATGTCACCAACAAGCTTTGGGTCTTCGAAAGCCGCGACGCCTCTCCGCGGGCCATCGCCCGGGAGCTTGTCTCCTTTGTGGGCTGCCGCCTTTTTTCCGGCGTGCTGGATATGGCCATCATGTACCTGTGCGTTACGGTGCTGGGCCTTCCCGACGGTATCATCAAGATCCTTTCCAATATCCTGGTCGTTGTGCTCAACTATGTGTTCAGCAAGCTGCTGATCTTCCGAAAGGGGAAATAACCTATGGTGAAGCGGGGATCCCCTGTGGGGCCGCAAAACGCGCGATTTTTTGGCCGGACGCTGACCCGGGGCGGCGCATGGTATTTTGATATGACCGGTTCCGGCTTTGAGGTGCGTTTTTTCGGCACCGGGCTGGAGGCCCGCCTTACCACCGATAGGCCCCTTTCCATCAGCCAGCGCGCCTATCTTACCGTGTTGGTTGACGGGGAAGAGCGCGAATATTTCCCCCTAAAAGGCCCCAACCACTGGTATTCCCTGGCCCGGGAACTGCCCGCCGGGGAGCACACGGTGCGGGTGGTCAAACGCAGTGAAGCGCAGCATTCCGTCGCCGGTGTCATGGAGCTTCGCCCGGAAAACGGGGAACTGCTGCCGCCTCCTGTTTCCCCCCATCGCCGGAAGATCGAATTTATCGGCGATTCCATCACCTGCGGCTACGGCAACGCCGCCTCCGACCTGGCCATCAAATTTTTTACCGGCGGGGAGGATGGGCTTGCCACCTACGCGGCCCTGACGGCCGACGCCCTTTGCGCCGATTACCAGACGGTCTGCGCCTCCGGCTGGGCGGTTCGCAAAAGCCCTTACGGCGGCTGCCTGCCCTCGGTATACTGCAAGACCGACGGCTTTAATTTTGACGAGAATTGGGATTTTTCCCGGTTCCAGCCAGACCTGGTGGTCATCAATCTGGGCACCAACGATTACGTGTGGTACTGTTACTACGCCAAAAACGCCGATCTGCTGGAAAAATCCGTAGCGCGGCTGGGCGCGGATAAAAAATGGTTGGAGGACGGGGAGACCGACGACGGGGACGCCCTGCTGGCGGCCTTTCGGGAGGCTTATACCGATTTTCTTTTGCTGGTGCGGCAAAAAAACCCCGGCGCCTGGATCCTGTGCACTCTGGGCCTGATGGGCAACGAGCTGGAGCCCCAGATCCGGGAGGCCATCGCCAAAAGCCGTCTGACCCGCGTCTCTTATTTTCGCCTGCCCTACCTCAGCGAGGTGGGGGCCGCCGGCGGCAACGGACATCCCAACCTGGCGGCCCACCGCGGCGCCGCCGAACGCCTGACCGCCCATCTGCGCCAGCGCATGGGCTGGGACGGCGACTGATCCCCCGGGAGGATACGTCAATGGGACAAAACTGTTACGACACCCGTTATTTTGAAAAATACGCCATGCTTACCCTGCGCTGCTGTTACGATCCCCGCTGGGACAGTTTCGTCTGCGGGCAGGGGGTGGAAAGCCCGGATCTGCAGAGCCGGAAGCTGGATATCGGGGTGGAGGTCACCCGCGCCATTACCGAGCAGGAGGGCCTGGCCCACCGCATCGTCACCGATTATTTCAGCCGCGGCATGGACGAGGAAGCCATCGAAGACGAGGTGCGCCGCCGCTATCCCCGTTTTTCCGGCGAAGTGCGGATTTTGGACGGCGTGGCCGTGCTCACCTCCCTGGACGGCCTGTTCCGCTTTAAGGTGCATCTTTCCGAGCTGGCGGAGGCCGTGGAGGTAAAAACCCGCAAACTCAACCAGATCTACCGGCTGTTCGGCCTGAACTGCCTGTATATTTTCACCTTTACGGAGAAAATGGGCCGCCGGGATATCGCCGCCGCCCTGGCCGCGGCACAGCCCGCCCTGGCCCCCTGGCCCCGGCGTTACGACCGCTATTTCATCAACTGCGTCACCCGTCTTTATGTGGCGGAGCCGGATGGGGAGATCGAGGAGATCCCCCTTTCGCCCCGCTTTCTCTCCTTTATCGGGGAGGAGGCCCTGCTGCCCTGAACCGGCGCTCTGCGGGCCCTTGCAGATCAAACAGCGGCGGGGCCCCGGCGCCCTCCGGCGAAATCTTTTGAAACAAACAGCGGCGGAGAGGATGTTCCGTTTCATCCTCTCCGCCGCATTTTTCTGCGCGTTTTTAGTTTTCCCGGCCGTCGATCAGCTCCTGCAAAGCCGTCACCCGACAGCCCTTGCTCTCGTAGTAGCGAAGCATCTCGTCGATCTTTCGTTTGTCATAGCTGGTGACGCAGTCCGAAAGGACGGTGACCTCATAGCCCATCTGGCGCATATTGTAGCAGGTGGATTTTACGCAGGCGGTGGCGTCAGCCCCCGTTACGTAAAAGCTGTCGAGCCCGCGGCTGCGGATAAACTCCGCAAAAGCCTCGCTGGTCAGGGCGTTCCCCTTGGATTTTGTAAAGATATGCTCCGACGCGACCACCAGATCCGGGGCAAGCTCCTCGCCGCGGGTACCGGGTTTAAACGTCCTCGTCCCGGCGGATAAATTGTTGTGCCGGATATAGACGACAGGGATCTCCCGGCCCACCGCCCACTGGACGGCGCGGTTGATCTGGCCGATAACGTCCTTGTAATTCTTGGTGATGTCGTTTTGGATATCAATGACCACCAGCGCTTGCCTTTGCATCCTACCGTCTCCGTCCTTCCCGTTTATCATCCCGGTTTTCCATTCCAGCCCGCCGTTGTTCTCAGCCCTGGCCGTCGTCCAGCAAAAGATCGGCCTTTGCCCGGTACCATCGGGCCCCCAGGTAAAACAGGGGGGCCACCGCCGTGGTATACGCCGCCACCGGCAGGGTCTCCCGCAGCAGGATCAGGGAAACGCCTTCGTAGCCCCACATCCCGTAGGAAAAGAAAAAATCGATCAGCCCCCGCAGCAGCGCCACCGCCGCCGTGTACAGCAGCGCGCTGCGCCAGCTTGGGCGCATCAGATAAATGGTAAGCAGCCCCACCCCTGTGCAGCAAAGCAACAGGATCAGGCCGTTAAACCCAAACAGGGTTTGGCTGCCCAAGTCGCACAGCAGGCCGCAAAAGGCCCCAAACACGCCGCCGGCAAACTCCCCCTCCGTCATGGCGATGGCCACCGCCGCGGGGATCAGCAGCACGGGGCGCACCCCCCACAGCGCAAACAGGGAGGGCGTCGTCTGCAGCGCGTACAGCAGGATCAGCATCAGCGTCATTAAACTGTATTTTACCGTGAGGACCACTATTTTGTTTCTCATGGCTGGCTCTCCTGCCCGTCCTCCAAGGCGCTCTCCCCCTCGGGGCTCTCCGCCCCGGAAGAGACTTCGCCCTCCAGAGTCTCCAGATAATCCCCGGAGGAGGCCACATCGCCCTGGCCTTCAAACCCGGTGATGATAAAGACGTCCTTTACATTTTCGATATCCGCCATGGGCTCCACCACCGCGTAGAGGGAGATCCCGTGGTTTTCCATTTTGATCTCCCGGATCCGGCCGATGATCAGATCTTTCGGAAAGATCCCTCCCACGCCGGAGGTGACGATGGTATCGCCCACCGCCGCGCCGCTTTCCCGATCCAGATAACCCAGCTTACACTGGCCGCTCAGCGCCAGCTCCACCGTGCCGGAGGTCATGCCCACGTCCCGGGTGCGGTCCACATAGGCGCCCACCCGAAGCCCGGCGTCCAGCACCGTGATGACCCGGGAGTAGGTGAGCCCCGTCTCCGCCACGATGCCCACCAGGCCGTCGGCGTCGATGACCGGATCCCGCGGGGAGACCCCCGCCAAAGAGCCCTTGTCGATGGTAAAGGAATAAAAGCGGTCGTCCGGATCCCGTCCGATGACCGAACTGGGGACAAATTCAAAGTCCGGCCGGTCATCGGTGATCTGCAAAAACTTTTCGTACAGCTGGTTCTGCTGCTTGGTGGCTTCATAGTCCACCAGCTTTTCGTTCAACTGGCGGATCTCCTCCCGAAGCAGCTCGTTCTCCTCGCTGACCTGATCCGCCAGGACAAATTTCTGCAAAAAAGAGGAAGCGGAGCCTGCAATGCCGGAGGAAAGCTGCTGGAACGGCGTCACCGCCGCGCCCAGCAGCTGGGAGCCGAAGGTACCCAGGCCGTCGGTCCAGGCCGCCCGGATAACAAAAGCCAGCATCAGCGCCGCCAGCGCCAGCAGGATCTTAAATTTTCGGGATGAAAAAAAATCTCGCACGCCCCGGCTCCTTTCTCCGATGTCCACAGCCCCGCCGCCGGGGCCCCATAAAAAGCCGGCGGGGCCTGCGGCCGCCGCCGGCGTCTGCGTCTTTTTTCCGCCCTGGGGGCCGCCGGGCGGCTCCCTTCGTCCACTTTTTTAAAGCGGGCGCGGGCAGGGTTTGGAAAGGCCGGGCTTAATACTTATGGTCGTCCTCGGAAAGGACTTCCCGCAGCTTCTCGATGTTTTCCAGCACCATACCGGCGCCGTCCGCTACGCAGTCCAGAGGGTTTTCCGCAATGTACACCGGCATACCGGTCTCCTGGGTCACCAGCTTATCCAGGCCCTTAAGCAGGGCGCCGCCGCCGGTAAGGGTGATGCCGTGATCGATGATATCGGCGGAAAGCTCGGGGGGGGTACGCTCCAAAGTGGTCTTGATGGCGTCCAGCACCGAAGCCAGCGGGTCGGAAAGGGCCTCGCGGATCTCCTCCGGGGCCACATAGATGTTTTTGGGCAGACCATCCACCAGGTTGCGCCCCTTGATCTCCATGGGTTCCTCCCCCTCGTAGGGGTAGGCGGAACCGATCTGGATCTTAATATCCTCTGCGGTGCGCTCGCCGATAAGAAGGTTGTATTTCTTTTTCACATATTGGATAATGGAGGCGTCAAATTCGTCGCCTCCCACCCGCACGGAACGGGCCGCCACAATGCCCCCCAGGGAGATGACCGCCACCTCGCTGGTGCCGCCGCCAATATCCACCACCATGCTGCCGGTGGCCTCCGCCACGGGAAGCCCCGCGCCGATGGCCGCCGCCATGGGCTCTTCGATAATGGAGACATATTTGGCCCCCGCTTTGATGGAGGCCTCCTTCACGGCCCGGCGCTCTACCGCGGTCACGCCGGAGGGGATGCAGATAACCACCCGGGGACGGGCGAAGAAGGAATTGTTCAGCGCTTTTTTGATGAAGATCTGCAGCATACTGGCCGCCACGTCGAAGTCGGCGATAACGCCGTCCTTCAGGGGACGCACCGCCACAATGGAACCGGGCGTACGCCCAATGACATCCTTGGCCTCCTGTCCCACATATTTTACAGTATCATTGCGCACATCCACCGCTACCACGGAGGGTTCCCGCATAATGATGCCTTTTCCCTTCATAAAAATAAGGGTATTGGCGGTGCCCAGGTCGATCCCGATATCTTTGGAAAACATTGTCTTTTTCCCCCTGTAAATTTGTACGGTCTATCACATGTCCGGCGCTGTCCGCACCGGCGCAAAAGGCGTGAAAACAAAGCGGCCGCGCCGCCGGAAAAACCTCTGGCCGCGCCAATATTTATTATAACCGCTGCTTTGCGATTTCTCAACCGGCAAGCGTGAAAATTCATATTTTATTATCGAAAACTCTCATCTTTCGGCGGCCTTTCCCATTTTTCGGCCCCCAAAGCCGGATTTTGCGGAAAAACCCAGCTTTGAACCCCCGGCCATGGCCCCTTTAGATGATAAATTTGAACTTATCCCCCACGATAAACTGCCTCGACCGGCAGATCTTTTCGCCGCTTACGCTTACGGTAACGCCGGAAATGCACAGCAGCGGGTATTCGTCCGGGATACAGAGATAATGGGACATCTCGTAGGAAGCAAAAATCAGCTCGATGGCGGTGGGGCTTTTCCCCAGGGCCACCTCGTATTTCTCCTTCAGGATATCGTAGAGGGAATTGTTGTTGAGGTCGCTTTCCAGCAGCCCGAAAAACTTTTCCGGAAACCTGGAATCCTCAATGGAGATCGGCACCGAATCGGCGTAACGGATGCGCTCGATGTGCAAGATCCGATCTCCCTCCCGCACGCCCAGCTCTTCCACGTCCTCGGCGTCGGCGGGCTCCAACACCGATTTGATCACTTTCGCCCCCGGGATACAGCCGATCTCCCGGCACATCTCGGTAAAGCTGCAGCTGCGGGCGATCTGCCGCTGGTATTTTTCAGAATTGACAAAGGTACCCTTGCGCTGCTTGCGCACCAAAAGGTTTTCCTTGGTCAGCTCCTCCAGCGCCGTGCGCACCGTCATGCGGCTGACATGGTACATTGCGGAAAGCTCTTGCTCTGTGGGGATCTTTTCCCCTTTTTTATAGGTGCCCTGTTCAATGTCGCTGAGGATCACATTTTTCAGCTGCTTGTACAAGGGCAGGGGGTTACTTGGATCCAGCATGGCGAACGCCCTCCCGTCCCGTCGTTATTTATTGTATGAATAGCATAATACAAATCGGACAAGAAATCAAGGCTACATCCCAAAAGATGGCCCAGACACCTGTTCTGCCTGTTTTTCTCCGCCGGCGCTCTTCTTTCCCGATCTCTCTTGACTTTGTCCTTCGTTCGTGCTACTCTGAACGCGTACAAATCATAACAAATGGTTTGCCGTTCCATCAACATTCTATGAAACTGGAGGAATTGCAAAATGGAGATCAAAAATGTCGTGGCAGAGATCCTCAAAAACAAAGAGGAAGCCGGCGGGGTAAAAGAAGTGTATTTTGCCGCCTGCGGCGGTTCCAACGCCGCTCTGTGGCCCGCCAAGTACATGTTGGAGGCCGAGGCCAAGACCATCCGCACCGGCGCCTGGAACGCCAACGAATTCAACTATAACCCTCCCGCGGTGTACGGTGAAAATTCCGTGCTGGTGGTCGCTTCCCAGCGGGGCGATACCCCCGAGACCGTAGCCGCCGCCAAAAACGCCAAAGCAAAGGGGATCCCGGTTATCGGCCTCACCTTCGCGCCGCAGTCCGAGCTGGCCAAAAACTGCGATTATGTGCTGGTGTACACCTTTGGCCCGGCCAAAGATGTAGCCGGGGAAAAGACTGTTATGGCTTTGGAGATCGCCGCGGAGTTTCTGCATCAGTCTGAAAACTGGGCCGCTTATGATAAATTCATGGACGGCAAGTCCAAGATCGACGGCATTGTAAAAAAAGCCAAGAAGATGGTAGAGAAACGCGCTCAGGCTTTTGCCGAAGAGCACAAAGATGATTCCGTCATCTACACCATGGCCAGCGGGGCAGGCTACGGCGCCGCCTATATGGAGAGCATCTGCATCTTTATGGAAATGCAGTGGATCAATTCCTCCACCATCCATACCGGCGAATATTTCCACGGCCCCTTTGAGATCACCGACAACAACACCGCTTTCATGATCCAGATGTCCGAAGGCAAAACCCGTTTCCTGGATGAGAGAGCCCTGACCTTCCTGAAAAAATACGCCAAGCGCTTTGAGATCCTCGACGCCAAGGATCTGGGCCTTTCCACCATCGATCCCTCTGTGGTGGATTACTTTAACCATACCCTGTTCAACAACGTCTATGCCGTGTACAACGGATATCTGGCGGACGCCCGCCAGCACCCGCTTTCCACCAGAAGATATATGTGGAAGGTTCAGTACTAATTGTTGCAAAGCGTTTTCTGCAGCCAGAAAAGGGCGGGGCCAGCGGCTCCGCCCTTTTTGTGTCCGAACGCCGCTGTTTTTCCACATTTTCACGGGGAATCCGTGGAAAACTGAGCGTCTTTGATCTCGGCCGATATCCCGCAGGCACTTGCCTTCTCGCCGCGCCTGCGTTGTCGCTGCGAGAGGCGCACCCCGGTTGGAAAAGTGGGACACACCGGCTTTCGGCAGCAGCGGGGCGCCGACAACAGTCCCTTTGCATCGAAAGCGAAGCTTTCGCATAGCAGTTTCTTTTCCACATTTCTTTTCTGCCAAAAGAAATGTGGCCGGGTGTGGGCCGGGCAGGCCCACGACCTAAGGATCAAAAACCGGACAGCACTCCTGCAGTAGGCGGTATCCAATCGCCTGCGGCTCCCCTGCCGCAAA
>JAQVCU010000072.1 GCA_028689635.1 Oscillospiraceae bacterium | reverse complement strand
GTACCATTAAATAGGCATTTCCACCTAAGTTGCAAAACACGCGCCATTTTTCATCAAAAGGAGCTTGGCTTGCATCATAAGCCTCCATTAAAGCCGCTATGTTAGGATAGCATTTTCAATGCAGCGGGCGGCGTAGGTGGAAAAACGGGCGCCTTTTTCGGCGTCGAAAGTGTTTACCGCCTTGATCAAACCGATGGTGCCAATGGAAATCAGGTCATCCTGATCCCGGATGCTGGCATAGTATTTCTTGATCACGTGGGCGACAAGACGCAGGTTATGCTCGATGAGGGAACTGCGGGCGGCGGGATCTCCCTGGGCAATTTTTTGCAGGCACTCCCGTTCCTCCGCGGCGGAAAGAGGAGGAGGAAAGGAACCGCCCCCGGCGACATGAAGGGCCAGAAAAAGCAGGCCGCTTAAAGAAAAAGAGATCAGTGCGGGGAAAAGCATCAGCCTCAGGCTCCTTTCCGGTGTTGAAGGGGCAAAAAACCGCCCTGGGTCACTATATGAAAGAGAAAAGCGCCGTGTGCGTGTCCTTCGGAAAGACCATAGGGCGAAAGGGCGAGACGGAGGGCGCGGGTGTTGCAGACGCGGGAAAAATGTGATTAAATAGAAGAAAAGCTTTGCCGGTTTGCGCGACGGCAGCGGGAAACAGCAGCGCAAAAAAGGAGAATCGACATGGATCGGTACTGCGTTCATTGCGGAAGGCCGCTGGGAGAAGACGAAGAATGCCACTGCACCGATGTGCCTCCGGAGATTCCGGTTTATTGGGAGAAACCGCAGGCCGCCCGAAACCAGAAAACAAAGGCGAAGCCCGCCGTACAGACAGAGCCTATCACACAGACAGAGCCTATCACACAGGCAGAGCCCATCACACAGGCGGAGCCCGCCGTACAGGCAGAGCCTATCGTACAGGCAGAGTCCATCGCACAGGCAGAGTCTATCGTACAGGCAGAGTCCATCGCACAGGCAGAGCCTGCCGTACAGGCAGAGCCCATCGCACAGACAGAGCCCCAGCCCGTATTTGAGCCCGGGCTGACGGCGCCGCGTACAGAGCCGGCCGGATATCAGGCGCAGCCGACGCCAGCCGGCCCTGCGGCGTCCTGCGGCGCGCCGTATTTTTTTAACCCGACCTCCGATAAAAGCCGTACGGTGGCGGCGCTGTTGGCCTTTTTTTTGGGCGGCTTGGGGGTGCACCGGTTCTATGTGGGCCGGGTGGGGACAGGGCTGCTGTGGCTTTTCACCGGTGGGCTGTGCGGCATCGGCCTGCTGGTCGATTTTATCGTGATCCTCAGCGGGAACTTCAGGGATCAATACGGGAGACCCCTTCTCAACTGGTAAGCTGCGGGAGGGGAAGCTTGCCGGAAGGAGGCGCGCAATGACCTCAAAAAGCAGAGTGCTCTCCATGTTGGAGGGGGGACTGGGCGAATATCTCTCCGGGGAGGAGCTGGCCCGGCAGCTGGGGATATCCCGCACGGCGGTGTGGAAATCCATTGAGGAGCTGCGCCGGGACGGCTATGTCATCGAGGCGGTCACCCGCCGTGGCTACCGGTTGGCGGCGGGGACCGACGTGCTTTCCGCCGAGGGGATCGGCCTGTTTTTGCGGCCCTGCGCGCAGCCGTGGCAGGTCGTCGTCCTCGACACGGTGGGCTCCACCAACCGCGCGATGAGAGAACGGGCCCAGGCTGGAGCGCCCAACGGGCTGGTGCTGGCGGCGGAGGGCCAAAGCGAGGGACGCGGCCGGTTTGGCCGGCCCTTTTTTTCCCCGCCCGGCTGCGGGATCTATTTCAGCGTGCTTTTGCGCCCCCGGGCCAGGGCGGAGGCAGCGGCGCTGCTTACGGCCGGGGCGGCGGTGGCGGTGTGCCGCGCGGTGCAAAAACTGGCGGGGGTGCGCCTGCAGATCAAATGGGTCAACGACCTGCTGTTGGAGGGGAAAAAGGTCTGCGGTATCCTGACAGAGGCGGCGACGGACCTGGAGAGCGGGTCGCTGGAATATGTCGTTTTGGGGGTGGGCCTCAATTATTCCACGGCCCCGGAGCAGTTTCCGCCGGAATTGCAGGGAGTGGCGTCCTCCCTGTTTCCCGGTGGCCGGGGATGTCCAGAGGGGCTTTCCCGTAACCGGTTGACGGCGGAGATCCTTCTGGAGCTTTCTCAGATGCTGGAGGACGGCCTTGGCCGGGGATGTCTTGCGGAATATCGGGAACGCTCCGCTGTGCTGGGCCGCGAGGTCTGGGTTTTGAGGGACGGCGGAGAGGAAAAAGGAATGGCCCTTGAGATCGACGGGGAGGGCCGCCTTGTGATCCGCCGGGAGGACGGCGGCGAAGAGGCCCTGCGCTCCGGCGAAGTGAGCCTGCGCCCGATAAAATAAAAAAATACAAAAATGGCGGCGTGCCTGGCACGCCGCCATTTTTTAGGGCTGGGAAAGCCGGATCATTTTCTGCGGAAAGAAACTGCGGCGCCCACCAGGGCCTCTGCGCCCAGGGCTACGGCAAGGCCCGCCAGATCGGCGGAGCCGGTATCGGGGTTGGTTTTATCCCCTTCGGAGCCGGAGCTTCCGGAATTCATTTCCACCACTACGGTGCCGTCTTTGATCTCCTGATTGGTGATGACAAAGCGGCCCAGGGTATTGGTTTTCAGGGTCAGGACGTCCTCATCCTCATCGTAAGTGGAATTCATAAGCGAAAGCTTGCCGCCCAGGTAGCGGTAGACAAAATATTTGCCGTCGAAGTCGTCGCTGATATCGGCAACGTCGATCTCCAGGGCTCCGGTAAAATCAAAGACCGGGCCGCCGGGGAAAGAGACAAATTTGAACTCGTTGTTTTCAAATTTGGAGACGATCTCCTTGATGGCATTTTCGTTGGAGAGCAGATTGCGCCCTTCCAGGCCGGTGACGCGGACGCTGTACTTCCAGGAATCGTGGAAGAAGGTGACAGCTTTGCCGCCGGAGAGCTCGTCCATTTTTTCAAACTGCTCCTCCGTGATCACAGGGGCGGAGGGATCCACCTCTACGTATTCGCCGTCAGCCACCTCCGCAAAAGCGGAATCGGGCAGCACGGCGTAACCGGCCAAAAACTTGGCGGAGGCGCGGGAGACCTCTTTGTAAGAGGATTTGTCCTGCAGCAGCACTCGGTACTCCACCTTGGTCTGCTCGGTGGGCCAGCCTGCCTTCACCTTTAGGGTGAGGACGTATTTGCCGTCTGCCTTCTGGAATTTTGCGGTTTCCATGGCGGATCGGCCGGAGACGTTATCCACCTTGACGCGATAGCTGTCCAGGTCGTCCTCGCTGATGGCGGCGCTCTCGCCTTTTGCGGTGAGGATCACGGGGAAATTATACTCTTTGCCGGGGGTAAGCAGGGCGCTGCCGGAAGCGATGTCGGTTTCGCCGTCGGCGGCGAGGGAAATGACGGGAGCGCTATTGTCATCCGCGCCGTCCGTGTCTGCAAAAGCGGTTACAGAGACGGTGGCGGCCGTTGTCATGGCGAAAAGAAAGGCCAAAAGTCTTTTCATGGGGTTTCCTCCTGTGGTTTATTGGGGACTGTTTTGTCCCGTGGCTTATCATAACAAAGGGCAGGCGGGCTGACAACCGGAGGTTATTTCCAAAAGACGGCGGCGGCGGGGAAAATGTCATAATATTGTAATTGGCGGCCCAAAAGTTCCGAAATCCTTCCACGGCGGCCGGGAAAAGGGTAAAAAACTGACAAAAAACGCTGCGGCCGCCAACCATTTCCAAAGAAAACCCGCGACCTAAAGAGGGATATCTCAGGGAAGAAAAAATCAGACTATTGACAAAAGCTTGACAATAAAGTAGAATAATGGCGCAGAATATCTCATATGATACAGAATCGAGCTGATTTTGTTGAAAAAAGGAAAAAAATCCCATGATCGCCTGGAAGTGCTGGGACGCTGTTTTCTCTTTCGCGGGATCCGGCAGGAGGAGATCGGCGAACTGCTGCACGGCCTGGGTGAAGAGGCTTCCTTTGACCAAAGCGCCGTCATCTACGACCGGGCGCATTACCGCAGGAGCCTTGGCGTGCTGCTGAAGGGCGAAGCCGAGGCGGTAAAGGGAAGCGGGCCCCGCCGGGTGGTGATGAACCGCTTTTCCCCCGCCATGATCTTTGGCGCGGCGGCGGTATTCGGCGGTATGGACGACTACGTTACCGAGATCTCGGCAGCGCCGCGCTGTACGGTGCTGTTTTTGACCGATGAGGATCTGACGGAGCTGTTTCGCCGCAGTTTCGCCGTGGCGCAGAACTATATCGTTTTTCTCACCCAACGGATCTATTTTCTCAACCGCAAAATCGACGGCTTTACCCTCTCCAGCGTGGAGGAAAAGCTGGCGCTGTATCTGCTGGATAACCTTTGCCCGGGGACGGAGGGCTGCGGAGAAGTTCCGCTGCCCTGCAGCCTGACAGAGCTGGCCCAGCGGCTGGACATCAGCCGCGCGTCGCTCTACCGGGGGATCGACAGCCTGATCCAGGCCGGAGCCTTGGAACGGCGGGGCAAGACCCTGCTGATCCGGGACGAAGGCCTGTTGAAGAGGAATATGAAAAGCAAAGCCTGAAAAGCGAAAGGGAGAACACAGTATGAAAAAAATTCTTGCCTGCCTGATGGCGGCAGCCATGATCGTCATGGCGTTTGCCGGTTGCGGCAATACCGCGCCCAGCGCCTCTGAACCGGAAAATTCCGTCAGCGAGCCGGTCTCTGTTTCGGAAGAAAGCTCCTCCGAGCCAGCGAGCGAGTCCGTCCAAAAAGCCGATATCCGCGTGGCCGCCTTAAAAGGCCCCACCTCTTTGGGAATGTTGGGGATCATGGAAGCCAATGACAACGGCTCCGCCGCCAACAATTACACCTTTGAGATCGCCGCCGCCCCCGACGATATCGTCGGGAAGATCACCACCGGGGAGGTGGATGTGGCCGCCGTTCCCACCAATCTGGCCGCTACCCTTTATAAGAAGACCGAGGGCCAGGTGCAGCTGGCCGCCATCAACACCCTGGGCATCCTTTATGTGGTGACCAAAAACGCCGAGGTCGCTTCCATTGCGGATCTGGCGGGAAAAACCGTTTATTCCTCCGGCCAGGGCGCCGTGCCGGAATATGCCCTCAACTATATCCTGGAAAAAAACGGCATTGACCCCGCTGCCGGGCTTACGGTAGAATACAAAGGAGAGCACAGCGAAGTGGCCGCCGTCCTGATGAGCGCTGAATCCGCCGTGGCGGTGCTGCCCCAGCCCTTCGTCACCCAGGTGACCAGCCAGGACGAATCGGTCAAGGTGGCGCTGGATCTGACCAAGGAATGGGACAATGCAGTGGATGACGGCAGCGTCCTGACCATGGGATGCATCATTGTGCGCAAGGCGTTCCTGGAGGAAAACAAAGAGGCCTTCGACCGTTTTCTGGATGAATACAAGATTTCGGCGGAGGCTGTCAACGCCGACCCTGCCCATGGGGGCGAGCTCAGCGAGAAATATGGGATCATTCCCGCCGCAGTGGCCGCCAAAGCCATTCCCAGCTGCAACATCGTCTTTTTGGAGGGCGAGGAGATGAAACAGGCCGCCGCCGGGTTCTACCAGGTGCTGTTCAACGCCAACCCCAAAGCCGTAGGAGGAACGCTTCCGGATGACGCACTCTACTACAGCCGGTAAAAAACTGAAAAAATGGGCCGCGTCCCTGGGCGTCTTTGCCCTGTGGATCGGCCTGTGGCAGATCGCCGCAGCCGCCCTTTCCCAGGAGATCCTTCTGGTATCTCCCGGGAGAGCCGCGCTGCGGCTTTTTCAGCTGGTGCAGGAGCCGGAATTCTGGCTCACCGTGGGAACTTCCTGCCTGCGTATCATGAGCGGTTTCCTGCTGGCGCTGGCCGTGGGAGCCGTGCTGGCGGTGGCCATGAGCCGCTCCCGGTTTCTTTACGCGTTTTTCCATCCGGCCCTTTCGGTCATCAAGGCAACGCCCGTGGCCTCCTTTATCATCCTGGCCCTTGTCTGGGTCACCGGGCGGCGGCTCTCAATTTTTATCTCTTTTCTCATGGTGCTGCCCATGGTGTGGAGCAATCTGGACCAAGGGATCCGCAACACGGACAAAAAGCTGCTGGAAATGGGGGAGCTGTTCCGCTTTAGCCCCTGGGAGAAAGCGAGATATCTCTACATTCCTTCGGTGATGCCCTATTTTGTCTCCGCCTGTACCACTGGCATCGGCTTTGCCTGGAAGGCGGGGATCGCCGCCGAGGTACTGGGGGTGCCCAAGCATTCCATGGGTACCCGGATCTATGAGGCCAAGATCTATCTGGAAACGCCGGATCTCTTTGCCTGGACTGCGGTGATCATCTTTATGAGCATCGTGATCGAAAAAGGTTTTTTAAAGCTGCTGAAAGCGGCCAACCGCCGCCTTCAGGCAAGGGAACAGGAGGCGTCGCCGTGATTGTCTGCAACGGGCTTTGCAAAAGCTTTGAGGGGAAAGCGGTGCTCAGGGGGTTTTCCTGCCGGTTGCCGGATAGCGGGGTCGTATGCCTGCTGGCTCCTTCCGGCGGCGGCAAGACGACGCTGCTGCACATCCTGGCCGGCCTTACCGCGCCGGATTCCGGTACGGTGGAGGGCCTGGAAGGAAGGCGGGTCTCCATGGTGTTCCAGGAAAACCGGCTGCTGCCGTGGCTCACCGCCGGGGATAACATCGCCCTAGTACAGGAAAAAGGCGCAGAGGCCACGCCGCCGGCGCGGTGGATGGCGGCGGCGGGACTGGCCGGGGAAGAAAAAAAGCGTCCCGGAGAGCTTTCCGGCGGCATGAAACGCCGGGTGGCCATCCTGCGGGCCCTGGCCTATATCGAGCAGGAGAGCCGGGCGGTGCTGCTGCTGGACGAGCCCTTTAAAGGCCTTGACAGGGAAGCGCGGGGCGTGATGATGGAGCTGACGGCACAGCGCGCCGAAAAGGGAGACCTGGTGCTGCTGGTGACCCACGACCCGGAGGAAGCCGCCGCTTTGGCGGATTGGGTACTCCTTTGCGGCGCCGAGCCGTTCCGGATCCTGGCGGAGCAGCGGCTGGAAAGGCCGAGGGCCCAGCGCGACGCCATTTGGATGGATAAGGCCCGCCGTCTTTTGACAGAACAGCCTTAAGAAAACGGGCCCTCTCTTTTTTGGCGGCGCTGGAAAAGAGGGGGCCGTTGTGCTATATTAGGTTCTACTGAAAGACTTGGTTTTTAATCCTATGCCAAAATAACGACTCCAAACGGCTGGAACAGCAGTTGTAGAAGCAGGCGCAAAAGAGCGCGCAGGCAGTGTGCGGCATTCATGGCAAAT
>JAQVCU010000020.1 GCA_028689635.1 Oscillospiraceae bacterium | reverse complement strand
TTTAGTTCCTGTGCCCCCAATTCAGACACCCCCGATATGAATATTCTCAAGAAGTCCTAAGACTTCTCGAGAATATTATCCCATAATCGTATCTCGATTTTAACCCGTCGGATTACTTTACGCTTACCTTCAAGGGATCAATGCGAGGACAGGCAACGTCTCGCCATGCTTGAGTTTGGCGTTGCGGAAGAACTGAAGTCTGGGGATTATTGGTATAATGCGGTTCTGTGGGCGGTTGGCAAAGAAATCACTGTTGGCACCAGCGCAACCACATTCAGTCCGCTTGACGATTGCACCAGAGGCCAAATCGTGACCTTCCTCTATCGTCAGTTGGGCTAATAGCCGAGGCACGGACAGAAGTTGGACTTTTAGCAGTTTTACTCGAATCAAAGAGCGGTGGGAACTTGTGTTCTCACCGCTTTTTTTGCCCCCCTACCGACATTAAGCCCCATAGGTCACAAAATGTACCTATGGGGCTTAACCCTCGGGGCAGCCCTTTTTGTTTTCTCCGGGGAAGGCACGCTGCGTCCTCTGGCGGACAGCGTCTTTGAAAACTCGGGTTGATCCGCCGGATCGCGATCAAGATGGGCGAAAAACCGGCAAAGGGGCTGAACAGCGAGACCCGGCAAGGGCAGTTTGCCGCCGCGCCCGCCTGGGAAACGTTGCAAAACACTGGCGGAGGTTTTTTTAGCAAAAAATTAAATCGTTTTCATTGACATTCCCGGCGATTCGTCGGATAATAAACAAAACAGGCCTGTACTGCGCGCTCTGCGGGGCCCCTTTGTGGGGAGACGGTTTTGCCGCGCAGATGGGAAAACGGCCCGATCCGGTATTTTTTGTGCCGAAGAGGAGCCGCTGTGGCCCGAACCTGAAAAGAGCGGTTTTTTGGGCAAAAAATGTAAACGTTTTTATATTGCAAAGGAGAATTGGAAATGAAAGTATTGGTAGGTTCCATGACGGCCGAATCCAATATGCTGTGCCCCTATGAGGAGCAGCTGGAGGAGTTCGAGATCTTTTACGGCGAACAGATGCTGGACCGGATGTATTCCCGGGATCTTTTTGAGCAGGCTGGCATCGAGCTGATCCCTTCCATTTTTGCCAGCGGCGGGGCCCGCGGCTATGTGGCGAGATCCGCTTACGATTTTATCCTCAAACATTTTACCGACGCCGCTCAGGCGCATAAGGACGAGATCGACGGCGTATTTTTCTTCCTGCACGGCGCCAGCCATGTGGTGGATCTTTATGGCGATTCCGCCGAACACGACATTGTGGAGAAGGTGCGCGGCATTTTGGGGCCGGATATCCCCATGGCGGTGTGCATGGACCCCCACGGCAACCTTTCCAAACGCCTCTGCGACATGGTGCAGGTGGTGCGTACCTTCCGGGAATCCCCGCATTTTGACCGACAGGAAGCCCATCGCATTACGGCGAAAATGCTCATTGACCTGCTGCAGCACCCGAGGCACATCGAGCCGGAGTATGCCCGCGTGCCGATCCTCATCGGCGGGGAACGCTGCGTTTCCGCGGACGAGCCCCTGGCCACCATCAACAAAAAGCTTAACGAGACAGAGCAGGAAGAGGGCATCATGAGCGCCTGCTTCCATGTGGGCTATGCCTGGGCGGACAGCCCCCTGTGCTGCGCTGCCGTCTCCGTGGTTCCCACCGAGGAAAAATATCAGGAGAAAGCTGGGCGTACCGCCAAAGCGCTGGCGGATTATATCTTCGCCAAACGCGAGGAATTCCATTTCACCGGTTACGCGCAGGATCCGCAGGCGGCCATCGCCGAGGCCTTTGAGACGGCGAAACACCCGGTGTTTTTGACCGACGCCGGTGATAACGTAACGGCTGGCGCCCTGGGCCACAACACCTTTGTGCTTCAGCAGTTTTTGGACAGGAAGGATTACAATGGCAAAAAGGTGCTGATCGCCAGCATTTTTGACGCGCCGCTGTGCGATTACCTTCTGCGTTTTCACGAAGGGGATCACGTTGCTTTCACCGTGGGCGTGGGCATTGACGGGGACAGCCGCCCCATCAGCCTTACCGGCGTCATCAAGGCGATTGGCGACCACAACAGCTTCTATGCCTTCCCCAGAAAGATCGGCGATGCGGTGACCATTACCATCGACGGCCGCGACCTCGATTTGACCGTTACCAACAAGAACAACGCCTACCGGGAGGTCCAGCAGTTTAAGGCCTCTGGGCTGGATTATACCGATTACGACATCATCGTGGTAAAACAGGGTTATCTGTATACCGAGGAAGAAAAGCTGGCGGGGCTGAGCATCATGTCCCTGACCCCCGGCATGACCTATCAGTATACGGAGGAGCTGCCCTATAAAACTATTTTCCGCCCCATCTATCCGGTGGATAAGAAATTTTATTGATCCGGCATGACATCCTCAAAAGCCCCCGCCTTAAAAGGCGGGGGCTCTGCGTTTTTCGCCTTTTCTGCCGGGGCAAAAAACACGGTGCCTGGGGATTTAAAAAACCGGCCATCCCGCCCCGTTTCTGACGCATTTCGACAGGGAAAATATGGTAGAATGCCCTTCGAGCGTTGGGCGGCCGAGAAAAATGGATTTTACGGATGGCTTCCAATACGCAACGTTATTGTGCAAAATGTACAAATTCTCGTAAATTTGATTTACAATAAATGAAAGTTTTACACAATAAACTATTGCAAAACAGTGTAAATCTTGGTATGATAAAAACAGAACACAGGAGGTGACGCGTCATGGAAAACAAAAAAACGAAAGACGAGATTGGGCTGGAGCTGTTTCACCGGGGCATGAATTTTAAAGCCTATGAATTTTTGGGCGCTCATGCGGCGGCGGGCGGACGCGGTTCCAAAACGGTTTTTCGCACTTGGGCTCCCCATGCGCGGGCTGTTTCTGTGGTGGGGGATTTTAATGGATGGATTCCCGGGAAAAACCCCATGGAAAAGCTGTCGGACGCCGGCGTATGGGAATGCCATATCCCTGGGATCCAACAGTTCGATACATACAAATTTGCCATCGAGACCGAGGGCGGGGACGTGATCATGAAGGCGGATCCTTATGCCTTCCACGCCGAGACGAGGCCGGGGACGGCTTCCAAAGTCTACAGCCTGCGGTGTCACGACTGGCAGGACGCCGGCTGGATGGAGCGTCGCCGGACGGTCAATATGACGGCGCAGCCCATGAACATCTACGAGGTGCATCTCGGTTCCTGGAGGCGGTATGCCGACGGAAATTATTTCGATTACGGGAGCCTTGCCGCCGAACTGGCCCCCTATGTTAAGGAAATGGGTTATACCCACGTGGAACTGATGCCGGTGATGGAACACCCCTACGACGGCTCCTGGGGCTATCAGGTGACCGGCTATTTTGCCCCTACCTCCCGCTATGGGGAGCCGAAAGGCTTTATGGAATTTGTCGACCGGCTGCACCGGGAGGGGATCGGCGTTATCATGGATTGGGTCCCCGCCCATTTTCCCAAGGATGCCCACGGCCTTTACGAGTTTGACGGCGGTTTCTGCTACGAATACGCCGACGTCCAGAAACGGGAGCACCAGCAGTGGGGCACCCGGGTGTTCGATTTTGGCCGCGGTGAAGTGCAAAGCTTTCTGATCTCCTCCGCTATGTTCTGGCTGGAGCAGTATCACATCGACGGCATCCGCGTAGACGCGGTGGCCTCCATGCTGTATCTGGATTACGGGCGCGAGGCGTGGGAATGGAGCCCCAACGTCAACGGCGGCAAGGAGAACCTGGAGGCGGTGGAGCTGCTGAAAAGGCTCAATTCGGCGGTGCTGACAGAGATCCCCGGCGTGATGATGATCGCGGAGGAATCCACCGCGTGGCCACTGGTGACCAAGCCCCCGCAGGTGGGGGGCCTGGGCTTCAATTTCAAATGGAACATGGGCTGGATGAACGACATGCTTTCCTATGTTTCCATGGACCCCCTTTACCGGGCCTACAACCACGATAAGATCACCTTCAGCATGATGTACGCTTTCTCTGAAAACTATATCCTGCCGGTCTCCCATGACGAGGTGGTGCACGGAAAATGTTCCCTCATCAGCAAGATGCCGGGGGAATATTGGCACAAATTTGCCGGTGTGCGCGCTTTCATGGGCTACATGATGGCCCATCCGGGCAAAAAGCTTTCCTTCATGGGGGCGGAGCTCGGGCAGTTCATCGAGTGGAATTACGAGCAGGAGCTGGACTGGCTGCTGCTGGACTATGAAAAGCACAGCCAGCTGCAGGAGTTTTTCCGGCAGCTCAACAGCTTCTATCTGAAGACCCCGCCCCTGTGGCAGGTGGAGGATAGTTGGGAAGGGTTCCGATGGCTCTCCCACGATGACAGCTCTCAGAGCGTCATCGCCTTTCAGCGCATGGATGAAGCTGGGGTGCCCATCACGGTGGTGTGCAACTTCTGCCCTGTGCTTCGGGAACATTATGTGATCGGAGTCCCCGGCTGGGGAAAATACAAGGAAGTGTTCAATTCCGACAGCGGGGCCTTCGGCGGCACCGGTATCACCAACGGCGAGGTACGCACCCAGGAGCTGCCGGCCCACGGATTTGAACAATCGGTGGAACTGACGCTCCCGCCGCTTTCGGTTTTGTATTTTTCCTATCGGGAGCTCAAGGTGCCAAAGGGCGGGAAAACCGCCGCAGCGCCCGCAAAATAAACTGATATTAACCCATACGGGGAGGAATTATTGTGAGGAAAAAGGAATGGATCGCAATGCTTTTGGCAGGAGGGCAAGGCAGCCGTTTATACACCCTGACCAAAAACCTTGCAAAACCGGCGCTTCCCTACGGGGGCAAGTACCGCATCATCGATTTTCCGCTTTCCAACTGCGTGAATTCGGGGATCGATACTGTGGGCGTGCTGACCCAGTACCAGCCGCTGGTGCTGAACGAGTATATCGGCAGCGGGCAGCCCTGGGATCTGGACCGTCAGGACGGCGGCGTCTTTGTACTGCCGCCCTACCAGAAAAGCTCCGGCTCCGACTGGTATAAAGGCACGGCCAACGCCATTTATCAGAACACGCCGTTTATTGAACGCTACGATCCGGAATATGTGCTGATCCTCTCCGGCGACCACGTGTACAAGATGGATTATGCCCGGATGCTGGAATATCACAAGGAGCGGGGGGCGGACTGCACCATCGCGGTGCTGGAGGTATCCATGGAGGAAGCCTCGCGCTTCGGCATTATGAATTGCGAGCCGGACGGCCGCGTGTATGAGTTTGAAGAAAAGCCCAAGCAGCCCAAAAGCAACCTCGCTTCCATGGGCATTTATATCTTCACCTGGAAAAAACTGAAGGAATATATGGAGGCGGACGCCAAGGATTCTGGCTCCTCCAACGATTTTGGCAAAAACATCATTCCCAACATGCTGGCGGCGGGGGAAAAGATGTACGCCTATTCCTTTAGCGGCTACTGGAAGGACGTCGGCACCATCGACAGCCTCTGGGAGGCGAATATGGATCTGCTGAACCCCTATGTCCCCCTCTCTCTGTACGACCCGGCCTGGAAGATCTATTCCCGAAACCCGGTGATGCCGCCCCACTATACCGGCGTGAACGCCCTGGTGCAGAATTCTATGGTCACCGAGGGCTGCGTGATCGACGGAGAGGTCGATTTTTCCGTGCTCTTTGCTGGGGTCATCATCGAAGAGGGCGCTGAAGTGCGCGACAGCATCATCATGCCCGGCACCGTTATCCGCAAGGGCGCTGTGGTGGAGTACTCCATTGTGGCGGAGAATTCGGTCATCGGCGAAGGCGCCAAGGTCGGTTCCCGGCCGGAGGAAACCAGCGATAAATCCAAATGGGGCATCGCGGTCATCGGCAGCCACATCAAGGTGGGCGATGGAGCGGTGATCCCGCCCAAAGCGATGGTGGAGCGGGATGTTCCCGAACAGGAGGTGCTTGCGTTATGATGGACAGCAGTGCGATCGGCATTATTTTTTCCAATATGCATGACGACTATATGGGGGAGTTGACCAACCACCGCACCATGGCCTCCATCCCCTTTGGCGGGCGCTACCGCCTGGTGGATTTTGCGCTTTCCAACATGGTGAATTCCGGCATTCAGGAGGTCGGCGTCATCACCAAAAGCAATTATCAATCCCTGATGGATCATCTGGGCAGCGGCCGGGAATGGGATCTGGCCAGAAAACGCGGCGGGCTGTGCCTGTTGCCGCCCTATGCCAGCGCCGGTTCCACCGGCGTCTACCGCGGGCGGCTGGACGCATTGGCCAATATCATCGGCTATATCCAGCGTTCCAGCGCCAAATATGTGGTCATTTCCGACTGCGACGTCGTGGCCAACATCGACCTGAAAAAGGTCATCCGCTGCCATGCGGAATCCGGGGCGCAGATCACGCTGCTGTATAGCCAGCAGGCGGTGACGGCGGATGTGAGCCACGATATCACCCTTTTGGAAATGGACGTGAACAACCGGGTGTGCGATGTGCGCATCAACCCAATGGCCTCCGGCGTACAGAACGTATATATGGATATCGCGGTCATTGAAAAGGAATTGCTGGAAAAGATCATCATGGACGGGCGCAGCCGCAACCAGCTGAGTTTCCGCCGGGATGTACTGGTGGCGCAGAAAGATAAGATCAATATCTGCGCCTACGAATTTGACAAATATATCGTGCGCATCAACAACCTTAATTCCTACTATGAAGCCAACATGAGCCTGCTCCACGCGGATATCCGCTCGGAACTGTTCCCGCCCCTGCGCCCGGTGCGTACCAAGGTGCGCGATGAGGTGCCGGTCAAATATGGCCTTGCCGCCAAAGTGACCAATTCTCTGCTGGCGGACGGCTGTATCATCGAGGGCGAGGTGGAAAATTCCATCCTTTTCCGCGGAGTTAAGGTGGGGCGCGGCGCCAAGATCAAAAACTGCATCTTGATGCAGGGGACGGTCATCGGCGACGGGGCCAGCATGGATTATGTCGTTGCCGATAAGGATGTGACGGTGCGCGACACCAGAACCCTCATGGGATACGTTACCTATCCGCTGTACATTGCCAAGGGCAGCATGGTATAAACGGCCAGTACCGCTTTTTCTGCGCGGGCATTATGAAGGAGGCACCTTATGAAGATCTTATACGCGGCCAGTGAGGTTTATCCATTTGCGGCATCCGGCGGCCTGGCGGATGTGGCGGGCTCTCTCCCCAAGGCCATCCGGAAACGGATGCATGCCTGCCGGGTGGTGATGCCGCTGTACGGGGACATCAAACCGGAAATGCGGGCTCAGATGAAATATGTCACCAGCTTTTCCGTCAGCGTTGCCTGGCGCACCCAGTATTGCGGCGTGTTCGAGATGACCTACAACGGAGTTGTCCATTATTTTCTGGATAACGAGTACTACTTCAAACGCCCCGGTATTTATGGCTTTTATGACGACGGCGAGCGCTTTGCCTTCTTTTCCCGGGCCGTGCTGGAAATGCTTCGCCATATCGATTTTGAGCCGGAGATCATCCACTGCAACGATTGGCAGACCGCGCTGGTGCCGGTGTATCTGAACCTGTTTTACCGCGGTGAAAAGAAGTTCCGGGATATCAAAACGGTGCTCACCATCCACAACATCCAGTATCAGGGCAAATACGGCCTGGAGCTGGTGGCGGATGTGCTGGGGCTTCCGGCAGGGGCCACCCCGATCGTGGAGTACGACGGCTGCGTCAACTATATGAAGGGCGGCATCGACCAGTGCAACATGATCACCACAGTAAGCCCCACCTATGCCGAAGAGATCCTTGACCCCTGGTATGCCCACGGCCTTGACCGCATTTTGAAGGTGCGGCAGTTTAAACTCTGCGGCATCCTCAACGGCATCGATACCGAGGTATATGACCCGGAGACCGACCCGGCGCTGAAATACCCTTACAGCGCCGAGAATATCGATACCAAAGGGGAGAACAAAAAGGCGCTGCAGGAGGAATTGGGCCTGCCCCTGGATGACGGGCGCATGCTGGTGGTCATGGTGACCCGGCTGGTCTCCCACAAGGGGCTGGATCTGGTCAAGTACATCTGCGAGGATATGCTGCAAAAGGATATCCAGCTGGCGGTGCTGGGCTCCGGCGATTACCTTTATGAAGAGTTCTTTGCGGAGATGCAGAAAAAATATCCGGATCGCATGAGCTTTGTCAAGGGCTTTATCCCGGTCATGGCGCGCAAATTCTATGCCGGAGGCGACGTGTTGCTCATGCCCTCTAAATCGGAGCCCTGCGGCCTTGCCCAGATGGTGGCCCTGCGCTATGGCACCATCCCTGTGGTACGCGCCACCGGCGGCCTGAAGGATTCGGTCATCGACATGGGCGACGAGAGCGGGGAAGGCAACGGCTTCACTTTCCAAAGCTACAACGCCCACGATATGCAGGGCGCTGTGGAGCGGGCCCTGGAGAGCTATCGTGACAAGGACGGCTGGCGCCATATCGTGGCCCACGGGATGCAGTGCGATTTCAGCTGGAAAAAATCCGCCGCCGCATATATCGCCATGTACAAAAAACTTCTTGAAAAGTAACGAGATATAGTTTTACACCGGCCATGTACCGCATGGCCGGTGTTTTTTGCGCTTTATGGGCCAAAGAAAAAGCGCACCAGCAGGGCGCTGGCGATAAACCCGGTCAGATCCCCCACGACGGCGGCGGGCAGGGTATGGCGGGTGCGGGAAACCTTGACCGCGCCGTAATAAACGGCAATGGTATAAAAAGTGGTTTCGGTGGAGCCCTGCAGGACGCTGGCCACCCGCCCGGCAAAGCTATCCGGGCCGCAGTTTGCCAGGATATCTTCGAAGATCACCAGAGCCCCGCTGCCGGAGACGGGCCGCAGCAGGGCCAGGGGGATGGCCTCTTCCGGAAAACCTGCCAGCCCGGCCAGGGGGCGCAGGGCCCAGGTGAGCACATCCAGGGCGCCGGAGGCCCTGAACATGGAAACGGCGGTCATAAGGCCCACAAGAGCGGGCAAAATGCGCACAGCGGTGCGGATCCCTCCGGCGGCGCCCTCCAAAAAGCAGTCGAACACCGGGACTTTTTGAAACAGCCCCCACAGGGAGAGAAACACCACCGCCACCGGCACGACAAGATCTCCAAGGCTACCGGTCCAGCCCATGGCGTCCCCTCCCAAACCGCTGAAACAGCTTTGCGGCAAGCAGCGCCGCCGAAACAGAACACAGGCTGGAACACCAGACGGCGGGCAGGATCTCGAAAGGAGAGGAGGAACCGGCGGCCAGGCGCAGGGCGGCCGTGGTGGTGGGGATCAGCTGTAGGGAAGCGGTGTTGAGCACCACAAACAATACCATATGGTCGCTGGCGGCCCCGTGACAGGGCTCCTGCGCGGCCAACTCCCGCATGGCGGCCAGGCCCAGGGGCGTGGCCGCGTTGCCCAGGCCCAGAAGATTGGCGGCGACGTTCATGGCGATGGCGCGTCCCGCCGGGGAGGAAGGGGAGAGGCCGTGGAAAAGCAGGCGAAAAACCGGCGTAAAAAGACGGCTGAGTTTTTCGGTGAGGCGGGAGCGCTCCGCCACCTCCATCAGGCCGCTCCAAAGGCACATGGCGCCCAGCAGCTTGAGGGATAGGGTCACCGCGGCGGAGGAGCCTTCCAAAGCGGCGGCGGAGACCTGCCCCATACGCCCGTTCATCAGGCCAAAAACAAGAGAGAGCGCCGCCATGGCGCAAAAGATCCAGGTCATCATAACCGCAGCATCGTCCTTTCCCACAATGCCTCCCGGGTTGGAAGGCATTTTTTACAGCTTATTCCGCCGAAAGGCAAAAAAACACAGAAGTGTTTTCTGTGGGGAAAAACGAAGCTTCTCAAAGGGGACGGCATATACTGAAAAAAGAGGGGGCGCTGGCAATGAGGAGAAAACGGCGGCGAGGGGGCGGCTGGTTTCGTTTTTGGGCGGCGGCGCTTTGCGCCGCCATTGCGCTGGTGGCGCTGGATACCCAGGTGCGCCCGGTGATCCGGGCTTACGCCGGGTATCAGGCCAAAGTGTATGCCACCCGCGCCATTGACGCCGCCGTTTTGGAGGTCCTTTCCCGGGAGCAGGTGACCTACGATGGGCTGATCCATGTGAGCCGGGGAAACGGAGGGGAGATCCTGGCCCTTCAAACCGATGCGGTGGCGGTAAACCGGCTGAAAAGCCTGATGACCGCCGCCATTACCCGCAAACTGGAGGAGATGGAGAGCCAGGAGGTGCGCGTACATGCAGGCACCCTAAGCGGGGCCCAGTTTTTGGCCGGGCGGGGGCCCATGCTCTCCTTCCGGCTGCTGCCTGCGGGCTTTGCGCGGGCCAGCCTTTGCCAGGCCTTCGACAGCGCCGGCGTCAACCAGACCCACCATCAGGTGAAGCTGGAGGTGGAGGCCTCCATTACGGCGGTGATCCCGGCTTATTCGGTCACCACCCAGGTTGCCACGGACGTGGTGCTGGCGGAGACGGTGATCGTGGGCAGCGTGCCGCAGGCCTATCTGAATGGCGCCGGCTTTTTTGGGGCATCTTAAAACGACGGCGGGCCCATTGGGCCACGGTGGGCAAAGCCACAGTGGGCAAAAGAGGAGAAAAAGACGGCCGATTTTGCAGGGAAAATTGGGTTTTCCCTTTGCGGGAATGGCTTTTTATGATATACTATAAGACCGTAACAGGAAGTTTTGCCGCGGCGGAGAAAATGCAGCCTTCCGCGCCGCCGCAGGGCATTTTGCGGGCTTGTCCCGCCTTTCCACGGGAAAGCGCCGCGGGGCGCAGGCCCGATTCAAACCGGTATGCAGCCGGAAAAGGAGCGTCACGATGGAATTGCAGCAAGCTCAAAAACGGATGGAAGAGCTCACCGTCCAGGTGGCTTATCACGCCCGCCGCTATTATGAGGACGACGCCCCGGAGATCGAGGATTACGAGTACGACCGGCTATTTCACGAGCTGGCGGAGCTGGAAAAGCAGTATCCGCAGTTTATCCAGGCGGATTCCCCCATCCACCGCATCGGCTGGGGGCGGCGCAACACCTTCGCCCCGGTGGAACATACGGTGCCCATGGGCAGCCTTCAGGATGTGTTCAGTTTGGAGGAGGTGCGGGATTTTGTCCGGCGGGTACAGGAAGAGCGCGCGGACGCCGTCTTTGTGGTGGAACCGAAAATCGACGGGCTTTCCGTGGCGCTGGAATACCGAGACGGCCTGTTGGAACGGGGCTCCACCCGTGGGGACGGGTTCACCGGGGAGGATGTTTCCGCCAATCTGCGCACGGTGCGCAGCATCCCGTTAAAGCTGCCGGAGGCGCTGCCTTTTTTGGAGGTACGGGGCGAAGTGTACATGTCCTTCCAAAGCTTCCAAAACGTGGTGAAGGAACAGGAGCTGCAGGAGCAGGAGCCTTTTAAAAACCCGCGCAACGCGGCGGCGGGTTCCCTGCGGCAAAAGGATCCTCAGGTCACGGCCGGGCGGCGGCTGGATGTATTTGTGTTCAACATCCAGCGTTTGGAGGGGAAAGAGCTTTCCTCCCACCGGGAGTCGCTGGATTATTTAAAATCCCTGGGTTTTGCAGTAATCCCATCTTACCGGGCGTGCCGCAGCGCCGAAGAGGTTTGCGAGGAGATCTCCGCCATTGGGGAGCGCCGGGAGCAGTATCCCTTCGGCATCGACGGCGCGGTGGTGAAGGTGGATAGCTTTGCCCAGCGGGAGGCGCTGGGCTCCACGGCCAAATATCCCAAATGGGCGGTGGCGTTTAAATATCCGCCGGAGGAAAAAGACACGGAGCTTTTGGAGATCGAAGTGAAGGTGGGACGCACCGGCGTGCTCACTCCAACGGCGGTGTTTGCGCCCATCACCCTGGCGGGGACTACGGTGAGCCGGGCGGTGCTGCACAACCAGGGCTTCATCGACGAAAAAGGCATCGCCGTCGGCGATACGATCCGGGTGCGCAAGGCGGGGGATATCATCCCGGAGGTGGTGGCGGTTGCCCGGCATGATCCGGACAGGCCCGTTTACCGGCTGCCGGACATCTGCCCGGCCTGCGGCGCGCCGGTGTTCTTTGATGGGGAAGCGGCGGCCAAACGCTGCGAAAACCCGCAGTGTCCGGCCCAGCTGCTGCGCCGCCTGATCCACTTTGCCAGCCGGGACGCCATGGATATTGAGGGGTTGGGCCCGGCCCTGATCGAAAACCTGGTGGAAAATGGCCTGCTGCACTCCCCGGCCGATTTGTACGAGCTGCGGCAAGAAGAACTGGCCGGGCTGGAGAGGATGGGGAAAAAGAGCGCTGAAAACCTGCTGCTTTCCATCGAACGATCTAAGCAAAGCGGCCTGGGCCGCCTTGTCTTTGCCCTGGGGATCCGGGGGATCGGCCAAAAGGCCGCCAAGACCCTCGCCGAACATTTTGGCGAGATGGAGGCGCTTTTTACGGCCACGCGGGAGGAGATCGCCGCCATCGACGGCTTCGGCGAAATCATGGCCCAGGCCGTGGCAGAATATTTTTCCATCCCTCAGACAAGGGAACTGGCCGGCCGGCTGCGGCGGCTGGGGCTTTCCATGACGGAGGAAAAGGCCCGGAAGGGACAAGCTCTCGCAGGGCTCACCTTTGTCATCACCGGCACCCTTCCCACCTTAAAGCGCAGCGAAGCCACCGAACTGATCGAATCCCAGGGGGGGAAGGTTTCTTCCTCGGTCTCTAAAAAGACCTCCTACCTGCTGGCGGGCGAGGACGGCGGAAGCAAGCTTACCCGGGCGCGGGAACTGGGCGTCCCGCTGCTTGATGAAGACGGGCTGCGCCAACTGCTTTCCCAGACGTAAGGCTGGGCCGCTGCGGCGGCCGGGCTTTCCATACGACCGGCGGAAGAGCCGCCGGGGCTTTTATCAAAATTCAGGCCAGGGCTGTGGCCCGGCCGGACGGAGGCTGACACCATGAAAATCGATATCCAGCATATTGCAAAGCTGGCACGGCTTTCCATTGAAGAAGACAAGGCGGCCATGTTTGAAAAACAGATGGAAGACATTGTGGCCATGTGCGAAAATCTGCCGGAGATCACCGCCGGTTTTGATCCGGTGGATCCCGACCATCCCATGGCCCTGCGCCGGGATGAGATCACCCCTTCCTTCCCCCGGGAGGATATCCTGAAAAACGCGCCTCATTCCCAGGCTGGGTGTGTGGTGGTTCCCAGAACAGTGGAATAAGGAGGAGACAACGATGGAACTTTACGAAATGACAGCCTCCGAGCTGAGCCGTCTGATGCGGGACAAAGCCTGCTCCGCAGAGGAAGCGGCCAAATCCGTCCTGGGACAGATCGCCCGGGTGGAGGGCAAGGTAGGGGCCTATATCACCGTGACAGAGGAAGGCGCCCTGCAAAAGGCCAGAGAGATCGACGGCAGACGGGCCAAGGGAGAGGAGCTTTCCCCTCTGGCCGGGATCCCCATGGCCATTAAGGATAACATCTGCACCAAAGGCGTCCTGACCACCTGCGGTTCCAAAATGCTGCACAACTTCGTGCCGCCCTATAACGCCACAGTCATGGAGCGGCTTACCGACGCGGTGGTAGTGGGCAAAGCCAACATGGACGAGTTTGCCATGGGCTCCTCCTGCGAGACCTCTTATTTCCACAAGACTGCCAATCCCCACGGGCTGGGTTATGTCCCCGGGGGAAGCTCCGGCGGATCCGCCGCCGCTGTGGCGGCGGGGGAAGCGGTGTTGGCCCTGGGCTCCGACACCGGCGGATCCATCCGCCTGCCCGCCTCCTATTGCGGTATCGTGGGCCTTAAGCCCACTTACGGTGCGGTTTCCCGCTACGGCCTGGTGGCCTTTGCCTCTTCCCTCGATCAGATCGGCCCCTTCGGCCGTTCGGTGGATGATGTGGCCATGCTCTATTCCGCCATCTGCGGCGGAGATCCCATGGACGCCACCTCGGCGAAACGGGACTATCCGGATCGCGATGCGGCGCCCTCCGGCGATGTGAAAGGCCTGCGCATCGGCCTGCCAAAAGAGTATTTTGGCGCCGGGGTGGAGGAAGAGACCCGCGCTGCCGTCATGAACGCCGTTTCAATTTTGGAGAAAAAGGGCGCCGTGATCAAAGAGATCTCTCTGCCCAGCACCGGTTACGCCCTTTCCGCTTATTATATGATCTCCTCCGCCGAGGCCTCCTCCAACTTGGCGCGCTTTGACGGAGTAAAATATGGCTATCGCGCCGAGGGCTGCGAGGGCCTCACCGAGCTGTATGAGAAGACCCGCAGCGAGGGCTTTGGGGACGAAGTAAAGCGCCGCATTATGCTGGGCACCTTTGTGCTGAGCTCCGGCTTTTACGACGCCTATTACAAGCGGGCAAAACAGCTTCAGCAGCAGATCTCCGCGGAGTTTGCCGCGGCCTTTGCGGGGTGCGACCTTATCCTCACCCCCACTTCTCCCTCCACCGCCTTTCGGATGGGCGAAAACCTGGACGACCCGCTGAAAATGTACGCCGCCGATATCTGCACGGTGACGGTGAACATCGCGGGGCTGCCGGGGCTTTCTGTGCCCTGCGGCCGGGGCGCCAACAATATGCCCCTGGGGATGCAGCTGATCGGCCCGAAATTTGCCGAAAAGACGCTGCTGGACGCCGCCAAAGCATACGAGAATGAAGCAGGCTCTTTCCGGGCGATCCCGGAGATCCAGTAAGGAGGCGGAAAACATGAACAACTATGAGATCGTCGTGGGCCTTGAGGTCCACGCGGAACTGAATACCGCCACCAAGATCTACTGCGGCTGCAAAAACTCCTTTGGCTCGGCGGTCAACTCCAATTGCTGCCCCATCTGCACCGGTATGCCCGGCACCCTGCCCACCCTCAACGAGAAAGTGGTGGAGTACGCGATCAAAATGGGCCATGCCCTTAACTGCGAGATCCATCCCATTTGCAAGCAGGATAGAAAGAATTATTTTTATCCAGACCTGCCCAAAGCCTACCAGATCTCCCAGTTTGACATCCCGCTGTGCGGCAAGGGCTATTTGGATGTGATTTTGGATGACGAGGGCACGACCAAGCGTATCGGCGTTACCCGTATCCACATCGAGGAGGACGCCGGCAAGCTGATCCACGACGACAGCTTCGAGGGCTCTTTGGTGGATTTTAACCGCTGCGGCGTACCCCTGATCGAGATCGTCTCCGAACCGGATATGCGCTCTTCCGCCGAGGCGAAGGCCTATCTGGAAACGATCAAATCCATCCTGCAATACATCGACATCTCCGACTGCAAAATGCAGGAGGGCTCCATCCGCTGCGACATCAACGTATCGGTGCATAAGCCCGGGGAGCCCTTTGGCACCCGCTGCGAAATGAAAAACGTCAACAGCTTTTCCGGCGCTGTCCGGGCCATCGAGTATGAGGCCGCCCGGCAGATCGAGGTGTTGGAGGCGGGCGGCGTCATCCACCAGGAGACCCGCCGATGGGACGATCCGGCCGGCAAATCTGTGCTGCTGCGCAGCAAGGAGGACGCCCAGGATTACCGTTATTTCCCGGAGCCGGACCTGCTGACCATTGTGGTGCCGGAACAGAAGGTGAAGGATCTGCGGGATACCCTGCCGGAGCTGCCCAACCACAAGACCCTGCGCTTTATGAAAGAGTTGGAGCTGCCCCGGTTCGACGCCAATCTGTTGGTGGAATCCATGGAAAAGGGCGCTTTCTTTGAGGCGTGCGTGGAAAAGGGCAGCTGCAAGCCCAAAAACATCTCCAACTGGCTGCTGGGGGACGTTACCCGTCTGTGCAACGAAAAGAACATAGCCCTGGCGGATACCCGTCTGACGCCGGAGCGGCTTTGCGAGATGATCGCCATGATCGAAAAGGGCGAGATCTCCGGCAACGCCGGCAAGACCGTGATCGAAGAGATCATGTTCACCGAGAAAACGGTGGCCCAGGTGGTAAAAGAGAAGGGCCTGGCCCAGATCTCCGATACCGGCGCCCTGGATGGGATCGTCCAGGCGGTGCTGGCGGCCAACGAAAAATCGGTGGCCGACTACAAAAACGGCAAAACCAACGCCATCGGTTTTTTGGTGGGGCAGTGTATGCGCCAATCCAAAGGGCAGGGGAACCCCGCCCTGATCAAGGAACTGTTGCTGCGGTATTTGGGCTGATTGGATCGATAGAAAAAGCGGGGCGCTGAGCGCCCCGCTTTTTTGGTGGACAGCCGGGGCGAAAAGCGATACAATAAAGAAAAAGTTTTCACACATCGGGTCTGTCCGCAGATGGGAAAGGAGAAAGGGTATGAAGGCAAAGTTTTTCTACTTAGGGCATGGAAGCCTGCGTTTTGAGACGGCCGAGGGCCAGTTCATCTATGTGGATCCCTACGCGGGGGAGGACTATGGCCCCGGGGCTGACTTTCTGCTGGTGACCCATGAGCACTACGATCACAACGCTGTGGAACTGGTGACCAAGAACCCGGGCTGCCTTACCGTCACTTGGAAAGAGGCGCTCTCCGGGGGCAGGCACAACAGCTTCGAAAAGGACGGCGTTGTGATAACGGCGGTTCCGGCATGCAACAAAAACCACGATATCACTAAGTGCGTGGGGTATGTGGTGGCTTTCGACGGCATCAAGGTCTATTGCGCCGGGGATACCTCTATTGTGGGGGAGATGCAGGAAGTGGCGCGGCAGAAGGTGGATTACGCCTTCCTTCCGGTGGACGGCGTTTACAACATGGCCCCGGAGGAAGCGGGGCGCTGCGCAGAGCTGATCGGCTGCCGCCATGTGGTGCCGGTGCATACCCTGGTGGGTGGCTATGACCGCTCCATGGCCGAGCGGGTGGACGTTCCCGGCAGGATCGTTGTGGAGCCGGGGGAGACCCTGGAACTGTAACACAACCCAATCTCAAAAAGAAAAGGGCGCGCGGTCATGGCCGCGCGCCCTTTCTGCGCCTTTATGGGGAAGAGCAAAAGGCACGGTAAAACAACAGCCGGGCGGCCCGTTTAGGGCCGCCCGGCGCTGTATGACAGGGAAGAGAAGATCACAGCAGGGATCTGCAGGCGGAAAAGACAGCGAAGGGGAGAAAAGAACCGGTTTCCGGGTTGTATTTGTTTCCAGAGACCTCGGTGCCGTTTTGCAAAGAAGCTTCGGCGTCGGCCTCTTTGCAGGGGCCGTCCATCAGCACATAGCGGCCCAGGGTGCGGGCGCGCAATTCCAGGGTGCCGTCCTCTTTATTGAAGACAGGCTCCAGAGGGGTCAGCTCATCGTTTTCACCGATGGCGTAAAGGTACCATTCTTTTTCCTCGTCTGGAATCTCCCAACTTAAGGTCCCGGAAAAATCGAAGGAGGGGGAGGCGGGGAAACTGAGAAAATTCAGCTCATAATCTGGGTAGGCGTCGACGATGGCGGTATCGGCCTTGGTGCTGTACAGCATGTTGACCGGCTCCTGCTTGGCCAGCTTTACCTCGTAAAAAACGCCGGTATCCTCAAAGGAGATCCAAAGGCTGCTGGGTTCCACGCCGGCGGTATTGATAAATTCGCTAAAATCCAGCACCGGAGCCAGGATGACGGGCCGCATGTCTCTGCTGACAACGTTGTAGTTGTCAAACCCGACATATTCGATGGCGCCGTCCTCATCGATGCTGGTTTCGCTTCCATTGTTGGACGGATCGATGCCGTATAAGTCTCCATCCTCGTTGTAACCGACGTGAAGGTCAAAATCGATGCGTTCTTTTTCAGCGTTGTAGCTGCCAAAGGATGCGAATGAGAAATTTTTCGTGATGCTTTCCGTGATGTTTTTGGCTTTTTTCATAACCTTTACGTTGCCGGAAAAACGGTCTCTCCCCACCCAGGGCAAATTCTTAAGATCCAGTTTGATATTATATAGGCCGGTTTCGATTTTTTGAAAATACAGGCTTTCCAAATACTCCTTGCCGCGGTCGCAGGAGATGTGCAGGCTGTAGTCGGAGATATGTTCCCCTTCCGGCACGACAATGGTGGCAAGGACGGGGTCATACTCCGGGAAAGTGTCGTTGGAGAGGGCAAAGTCCCTGTCAGCGAAAGGGGCGTTTACCGTACATCCACACAGGACTGCGCACAGCAGCAAGTCCATGGCGCAGAGGGAAAAGCGGGCAGTCTTCTGATTCATGCGGGCAGCACTCCTTGTTATGGTATTTCGTTGTTTTCTCCTGATATCAAAATCATTATAAAGGTTTTACACGAAATTTTCCACTGTTTGGGCAAGAAATATGGGAAAAAACTTCCGCGGGAGGGGCCGTCGGGACAGGGAGCCTCCTAACGGATGCCAGAAGGCCGCGAACCGGGCCGAAAATGGAAGCTTTTGGAGGACGAATTTTTTTGAAATGAAGGTGGATAAAACTTGCATTTTCCCTATAGACCGGCTATAATGGTCTTACAGTGGTGTGAAGTGGTGAAAAAAGGTTAAAAAACCCTGAAACAAGAGGAAGGTGGATGAAAATGCTCATCGGCGAATATGCGCACAGCTTAGACGCCAAGGGCCGCGTCAACTTCCCTTCCCGCCTTCGGGAAGATCTGGGGGAACGCTTCATCCTCGCCAAGGGGCTGGATCACTGCCTGTTCGTCTACTCCCTTGAGGAGTGGGGAAATTTAGAGAAAAAGATAAAGGAACTGCCCATGTCAAAGGCGGGCGCCCTGCAGAGGTTTTTCTTTTCGGGCGCCATCGACGTATGCGTGGACAAGCAGGGGCGGATCATCATCCCGCAGAACCTTCGGGAATACGCGGGGCTTGATCGGGACATTATGATCATAGGCGCGTCTTCCCGGGCGGAGATTTGGGATAAGGACGCATGGCAGGCAAGCTGCGAGGCGCTGACGCCGGAGATGATCGCGTCCGCTATGGAAGATATCGGCTTTTAAACTGCGGGGGGAGGACGGAAGATGGAATTCCAGCATTTTTCCGTACTGCTTTCGGAGTGCATAGAGGGCCTGGCCATCCGGCCGGACGGCATCTATGTGGACGGGACCGCCGGCGGCGGCGGACACTCCAGCGAGATCGCGCGGCGCCTGACGGCAGGCAGGCTCATCGCTCTGGATAAAGATCCGGACGCGGTGGCTGCGGCCACAAAGCGGCTGGAGCCTTTTCCGGCGGCCGAGGTAGTTCAAACAGATTTTGCGGATATGACGGCGGTACTGGATCGCCTTTCGATTTTGCAGGTGGACGGAATATTGCTGGATCTGGGGGTTTCCTCCTACCAGCTGGACAGCGCCGAGCGCGGTTTTTCCTATCATCAGGACGCGCCGCTGGATATGCGCATGAGCAAAAGCGGCCCTTCGGCCCGGGACGTGGTGAACTCCTGGAGCCCGGAGGATCTGGCCCGGGTGATCCGGGAATTCGGCGAAGAAAAATATGCCTGGTCCATCGCCAAAAACATTGAAAAAGCGCGCCGCACAGCCCCGGTGGAGACCACTGGGCAGCTGGCGGACATCGTCCGTTCCTCCATGCCGTTTTCGGCCAGACGGGACGGGAACCCTGCAAAAAAGACCTTTCAGGCCATCCGCATCGCCGTTAACGGCGAGCTGGACAGCCTTTCCCGGGTGCTCGACAGCGCCTTTGAGCGCCTGGCGCCGGGCGGAAGGTTCTGCATCATCACCTTTCATTCCCTGGAGGACCGAATGGTGAAACAGAAATTTGCCGACCTGTGCAAAGGCTGTGTTTGTCCCCCGGAATTCCCGGTCTGCGTCTGCGGACGTCTGCCCCGGGCCCGGCTCATCAGCCGTAAACCCATCGAGCCCTCGGAGGAAGAATTGGCGGTAAACCGGCGCAGCCGCAGCGCCAAACTTCGCATTTTGGAAAAATTGTAGTCAAACGGGAGCAATACCCGCAAACAGAGAAATAGAGACTAATTGTGAAGGAGAGAAACAACATGACTGCCGCAAACCAAGCCTATGATTTGTCGCGTTACGAGGCAAAAACTGAAAAGCCGAAGGTGCAGGTGGTCAGCAGAGCGGAACCGGTGCGCTCTGTCATGGGGGTGAGGCCCATTACGGCGCTGCTTTGCATGTGCCTGGTGGTGGCGTCCATAGCGGCGCTGCTTTACAGCAACGCAAAGCTGACCGAAGTGGGCGACAGCCTCAATGCCGCAAGCGCCCGCCTGGAGGAACTTCAGGCGGAGGAACAGCGGCTGAATACGGAGCTGGAATTCAAGCTTTCCAATAAAAATGTGGAGGAGATCGCCTCCCGGCAGCTTGGGCTGGCGAAGCTGGAAAAATACCAGGTGGATTACATCGACATGTCTTCGGAAGATGTGGTGACGCTCCGGCAGGAAAAAACAGAGAATGTATGGGATCAGATCGGAAACGTGATCGCCAAAATACAGTCATACCTTGTCGCTTGAACAAATAAGATGGGAATACCCTGACCGGGTACACGAAGAGTTAAGAGTGACATCTTGACTCTTTGTTTGTTTCAGGCCGGAGCGACCGGCTTCGACAAAAGCCGGAACATGAGAGGGGGCTCGGCCGATGACCTCATTGGGGCCAAACGTACGCATGAAAAAGAGAATGATCTTCTGCATCATCGCGCTGTCCATAGCTGGCACCGCGGTGATTTTGCTGCGTCTTTTTCAGCTGCAGATGGTGCAGGCCGAGGATCTGCAGCGGCTGGCCGCCCAACAGCAGATGCGGGTGACCAGCATCAGCTCCCAGCGCGGTACCATCCGGGATCGAAACGGGAATATCCTGGCCAAAAGCGGCACAGTGTGGACCGTGTATCTTTCCCCCGTGGATATCGACAACGAGGAGGAACGGCAGCTGATCGCCGAGGGTCTTGCGGATATCCTGGATGTGACGCCGGAGTTCGTGCTTGAAAAATCCAGGCGCAACACCTATTACGAGATCATCAAGAGAAAGATCGAGCGGCCCCTGGCCGATGAGATCACCCAGTTCCTTCAGGAGAACAAGATCACGGCTGTGGGCCTGGAGGAGGATTATAAGCGCTATTACCCCTATGGATCGCTGGCTTCCACCGTATTAGGCTTTACGGGGATGGAAAACCAGGGCGCTTACGGCATCGAGGCCTATTACGACAAGGTGCTCAGCGGGACGCCGGGGCGGGTGGTATCGGCCAAAAACGCCTGGGGCACCGATATGCCCTTTAAGTATGAAAAAATGTACGAGGCGAAGGACGGCAACGACATCGTCCTTACCATCGACGTCAACATCCAACAATTTTTAGAAAAGCATCTGGAGCAGGCGGTCATCGAGCACAATGTGCAAAACAAGGCCGCAGGCGTGGTGATAGACGTTCAGACCGGCGAGATCCTGGCCATGAGCACCAAACCGGATTTTGACCCCAACACCCCCAACCAGATCTACGACAGCGCCGTCGCCGCCCAGCTGGACGAGATGAAAACGGCCCTGGAGGGCATGGCGGAGGGGGAAGCCCGGGAGCAGGCCGAGCAGGAATACCGCACCGCCCTGTCGGAGGCCCAGTTTGACCAATGGCGCAACAAAGTCATTTCCGACCCCTACGAGCCGGGTTCGGTCTTTAAGATCATAACGGCCTCCGCGGCCCTGGAAGAAAAGACTATGAACCTTGGCAGCGCCTTCAACTGCACCGGAAACTATGAGCTGCTGCCTGGGGTAAGCTACAACTGCTGGAAAGCGGGGGGGCACGGACACCAAAATTTTGCCCAGGCGCTGCAAAACTCCTGCAACCCGGCCTTTATCATGATCGGCCAGAGCCTGGGACAGGAACGGTTCCGCAAATATTTTGAAGCTTTTGGCCTGATGGAGACCACCGGCGTCGACCTGCCGGGAGAATCCGGCAGCATCTATCACACCGAAGAGGATTTCAGCGTCGTCTCCCTGGCCAGCTCCTCCTTTGGGCAGACTTTTAAAGTGACGCCGCTGCAGCTGATCACAGCCGTTTCCGCGGCCTTCAATGGCGGCGAACTGATGCAGCCCTATGTGGTAAAGCAGATCGTCGATTCCGACGGGAACACGGTGGAGGAAAAATCCCCCGTGGCCAAACGGCAGGTGATCTCCGCAGAGACCAGCGCCACCATTGCCTCCCTGTGCGAATCGGTGGTGAGCCAGGGCTCTGGTAAAAACGCCTACATACCCGGCTACCGCATCGGTGGAAAGACCGGTACCTCGGAAAAGCTGGATAAACAGATCAACGGAGAGGTGGATAAACGAATATCCTCCTTCATGGGCTTTGCCCCGGCCGACGATCCCCAGATCGCGGTACTCATCATGCTGGATGAACCGTATATGACAAACCCCTATGGCTCCGTTATTGCGGCGCCGGTGGTCAAAAATATCATGGCGGATGTGCTGCCCTATCTTGGCATTGAACCGGAGTTTTCCGAGGCGGAGCAGAAATACGCCGATGTCGCCGTCCCCAACCTCAACACCCTGAAACGGGGCGAGGCGGAAGCGGAGCTCAACTCTGTCAACCTCAAAGCCCGTTTTGTGGGAGAGGGGGAGACGGTGGTGGGCCAGCTGCCGCAGATGAAGGAAGAAGTGCCGCGCGGCAGCACCGTCATCCTTTATACCGACGGCGTCACGACCCTGGAGGACGTGGAGGTGCCCGACGTTTTGGGCCGCACCAGCCTGCAGGCCAACGCCGCGATTTTGGCGGAAGGGCTCAACATCCGGTTGGACGGCGTGGCGGATACCGGCCAGGTGACCCAGGTCATCAGCCAGGATCCCGCCCCCGGCACGGTGGTAAAGCCGGGCACGGTGGTGACGGTGGAGATCATCGCCACCGATCTGACAGATTGACAGCGGGCAGAATTTTTCCTTTTCGACAGATAAACCCGAAAAAATTGTCCCGCGGGGCGTAGAATATTTCCCGTCGGCCATTTAAGGCGGGTGCAGGCCGTTTTGGATACAAAGGGGGTAACACCATGAAACTTAAGCAGCTGTTGCAGGATATCCGCTATACCACCTCCCTGCCGGATATCGAGATCCCTCGGATCACGGCGGATTCCAGACAGGTGACGGACGGGTGTCTTTTCCTGTGCCTAAAGGGGATGCGCTTTGACGGCCATGACGCCGCCGCCCAGGCGGTGGAGGACGGCGCGGCGGCGGTGGTCTGCGAAAAAGACCTTGCCCTGCCCTGCCAGATCCTGGTGGAGAACACCCGCAGCGCCTACGGCCAGCTTTGCGCCAACTTCTACGGCCGCCCTTCGGAGAAAATGAAACTGATCGGCATTACCGGCACCAACGGAAAGACCACCATCACCTATCTGATGAAGCATATTTTAGAGAGCGCCGGCAAAAAGGTGGGGCTCATCGGTACGATCCGCAATGAGATCGGCGCTTTGGAACTGCCGGCGAAAAACACCACGCCGGATCCGGCGGAGCTGCATGTGCTGTTTATGCGCATGCTAAAAGCCGGCTGCGAATATGTGGTCATGGAGACCTCCTCCCACGCCCTGGAACAGCAGCGGCTGAACGGATGCCATTTTGCCGCCGGGGTGTTTACCAACCTCACCCGGGATCATTTGGATTATCATCTGACCATGGAAAATTATTATCAGGCGAAAAAAAGCCTATTCGATCACTGCGACGCGGCCATTGTCAACCTGGACGACGAATACGGCCGGCGCCTGGCCAAGGAGGCGCCCTGCCGGGTGTTTACCTTTTCCACCCACAGGGACGAGGCGGATTACACCGCCCGCAACATCTCTTGCAGCGCACAGGGAAGCCGGTTCACCCTGGTGGGGAATTCCCTCATCGGGCGCATCCAGTGCCCCATGCCCGGGGAATTTGCCGTTTCCAACGCCATGGCGGCGGCGACGGCGGCCCTGTCCCTGGGCCTTACGCTGGAACAGGTATCCGCGGGGCTGCAAAGCTGCCCCGGCGTGCGGGGGCGCACCGAGGTACTGCCCACCGGCACCGATTATACCGTGATCCGCGATTATGCCCACACCCCGGACGGACTGGAAAAGGTGCTCTCCGCCCTTAAGGGCTTTTGCCAGGGGCGCCTGGTGGTGATGTTTGGCTGCCCCGGCAACCGAGACCCGGGCAAGCGCCCGCAGATGGGCCAGGCGGTGGCCCGGTATGCCGATTACGTTATCATTACCTCCGACAACCCCCGGGATGAAGACCCGGAAAAGATCATCGATGACGCCATGCCCGGGCTGCAGGGCTTTGAAGGCCCCTGCGAGCGGATCAGCGACCGGTATTCGGCCATTTCCCGCGCGCTGGACATCGCCCAAAAGGACGATATCCTGATCCTGGCGGGGAAGGGCCATGAGGATTACCAGGTGCTGAACTATGGCACGATCCACTTTGACGAGCGGGAAGTGGTGTTGCAGCTGCTGGAGGAAAAGAAAAAGAACAGAGGACAACAGAAATGAAAAGAGAGTTTTCCCTAAGCGAGATCTCCGAATGGATCAGCGCCGATAAAAAAATATTTGGCACGGCTTCCTGCGTGGTGACTGATTCCCGAAAGATCGTCCCCGGCTGCCTGTTTGTGGCGTTGGAGGGGGAACGGTTTGACGGCCATACCTATCTTGCCCAGGCGCTGGAGAAGGGCGCGGCGGCGGCCGTTGCCCACAAACATGGCCAGTTTCCTGAGGAAAAGACCCTTTTTGTGGGGGATACCCAGCGGGCTTACCGGGGCATCGCCCGGCTGCACCGCATCCATGAGGCGCCGCGCGTGGTGGCCGTGACCGGAAGCGTAGGGAAAACCTCAACGAAGGATATGATCGCGGCAGTGCTCTCTTCCGAACTGCGCACCCTTAAGACGGAGGCGAATCTCAACAATCAGTTTGGCGTTCCCCAGACGCTGCTGGGCCTGGATGGGCATGAAGCGGCGGTGATAGAAATGGCGATGACCGCCCCGGGGGAGATCGAAGAGCTCTCTTTGACGGTACTGCCGGAGGTGGGCGTCGTCACCAACATCGGGGTGAGCCACATGGAGCGACTGGGAAGCCGCGACAATATTTTCCGGGCAAAAATGGAGATCCTCGCCGGGCTGCGGGAGGACTCTCCCCTGATCCTTAACGGGGACAGCGATTACCTGGACCGCTATGAAAAACCCAAATACAAGATCATCCGATATGGCCTGGAAAACACGGCCTGCGATGTGACGGCAAGGGAGATCGAGGAGCGGGGAAACGCCACCTCCTTTACCCTCTGCTGCGGGGCTGGGCAGTTTTTGGTGACCATCCCGGTCGTGGGGCGTCACAATGTGCTCAACGCGCTGGCGGCCTGGACGGCGGGCAGCTGTTTTGGCCTTTCGCCGGACCATATGACAAAAGCCCTGGGGGCTTTTTCGCCATCCGGTATGCGGCAAAAAATGGTACCGTGGCGTCAAAGCACCGTGGTGGAGGACTGCTACAACGCGGGCCCGGAATCCATGGAGGCGGCCATCACCACCCTGATGGGCAGGCCCACGACGGGAAAACGCTATCTGGCCCTGGCGGATATGCTGGAGCTGGGGGAACTTTCCATCCCGGCGCATCAGAAAGTTGGGCGCCGGGCGGCGCAGCTGGGGGCGGACGGACTGTTCACCACCGGGGAGATGGGGCGCGTTATGGCCGAGGCGGCCAGAGAAGCCGGAGCCAAAAACGTCCGGCACTTTGAAACCAAGGACGAGATGGCTGTGTTTTTGGCAAATACCTTGAGCCCCGGGGATATCCTGTGGGTGAAGGGGAGCCACGGAATGGCCCTGGAAACGATGCTGGCTGCGCTGTATGCCAGGGAATGACACTGTCGGGGAGGACGTAAACAATGCGGACGTTTATCATTATCTTGACGGCAGCAGTGGCTTTTGGGCTCACGGCTGCCCTGGGGTCTTTTTTTGTACCGTTCCTGCGCAAGGTGAAATATGGGCAGACGATTTTGGATATCGGCCCGTCCTGGCATAAAAGCAAGCAGGGTACGCCCACCATGGGCGGGGTGATGTTTATCATCGGCCTGCTGGTGGCGGTGACCCTGGGTTATATCTCCTACTGTTTTTACAGCAAAAACGCAGCGCTGCTGCCCGTGCAGACGGTGCGGTTCTTTGCAGGGCTTCTGATGGCGCTGGCTTTCGGATTTTTGGGTTTTCTGGACGATTACATCAAGGTGGTAAAAAAACAGAACCAGGGGCTGACGGCGGGGCAAAAGATGATCTTTCAGCTTTTGATCGGCGGGGCTTATCTGGCCATGCTGTATTTGGGCGGGGATACTTCCACGGTGCTGATCATCCCCTTCCTGGGCCAGGTAGATCTGGGCGTTTTCTATTATTTTATCGCTTTGTTTATTATTGTTGGGGCGGTCAACGCGGTGAACCTCACCGACGGGATCGACGGCCTGGCAAGCTCGGTCACCTTTGTGGTGGCCCTGGCGTTTATGGTGCTCACCGCCATGGTGCGTATCAGCGAGATGCAGATCATAGCGGCGGCGCTGGCTGGGGCGATGATCGGTTTTTTGGTGTGGAATTTTCATCCCGCCAAGGTGTTCATGGGGGATACGGGATCCCTCTTTTTGGGCGGTATCGTGGTGGCCCTGGCCTTTGGGGTGGGGATGCCGGTGCTGCTGATCCTGGTGGGCTTTGTCTATTTTGCAGAGGCCCTTTCGGTCATCCTGCAGGTGGCTTCCTTTAAGCTCACGGGCAAACGGATCTTTAAAATGAGCCCGATCCACCATCATTTTGAGATGTGCGGCTGGAGCGAAGTGAAGATCGTCACCGTGTTTTCTATCGTCACTGCTCTGGGCTGCATCGCCGCCATTGTGGGGGTACGGGGCCTTTTGTAAAGCGACATCGGGAATGGTTTTGCCGCGGGAAGGGGAATGAGGGATATGACTACAAGAAAAAAACACCAGGCAGCGGAAATGCAGCCGGCCGCCCGCGGAAATATCGACGTGACCTTTTTGATCCTGGTGCTGCTGCTGCTTACCTTTGGGCTGGTGATGATGTTTTCCGCCAGTTATGCCGATGCCTACTACCGCAAGGACGATAGCTTTTACTATATCAAACGCCAGATGCTTTTTGCGGTAGGCGGCCTTGCCGTCATGATCTTTTTGGCCTATTTCGACTATCACTGGTGGAAAAAGCTGGCGCTTCCGATTTTTGCGGTCAGCCTGCTCATGCTGGTGGTGGTGCTGTTCATGCCAGAGCGCAACGGCGCCAAAAGGTGGATCTTCATCCTCGGGCAGAGCATCCAGCCCTCGGAGGTGGCGAAATTTGCGGTCATTCTTGTTTTTGCGGTGCTGATCTCCCTTTATGGAGAGAAGATGCGCACTTTTCGCTATGGGATCCTTCCCTTCGCCGCGGTATTGGGCACAGTGGCGGCCCTGATGGTACTGGAACCGCACCTTTCCGGCACGATTTTGATCCTTTCCATCGGCATTGTCATGATGTTTGTGGGAGGGGCGGATCTGAAATGGTTTCTCCTGCTGCTTTGCGTTCTCATCGCTGGCGTCGGCATTGTGGTGCTGATCCCCGGGGTCATCGAATACGCGCAGTCCCGCTTTCAATATTGGCTGGATCCCTTTTCTGACCCCCTTGGCAAGGGTTTTCAAACCATCCAATCCCTGTTGGCCATTGGCTCCGGCGGGCTGATGGGGCTGGGGCTGGGCAATTCCCGGCAGAAATATCTGTATATCCCGGAGCCGCAGAACGATTTTGTCTTTTCCATCGTCTGCGAGGAACTGGGGTTTGTGGGCGCGGCGATCATTTTGATCTTCTTTGCCTTGCTGGAGTGGAGGGGGTTTGTCATCGCCATCCGCGCCAAGGATAAATTCGGTTCGATGCTGGCCGTGGGCCTCACCACCCAGGTAGGTCTGCAGGCGCTGCTCAATATCGCGGTGGTCACCAACACGATCCCCAATACCGGCATCAGCCTGCCGTTTTTCTCCTATGGCGGCAGCTCCATGGTCATGCTGATGGCCCAGATGGGCGTGGTGCTTTCCGTCTCCCGCCAGGCGGCGCTGGAGAAACAATAAAAATGGCCGGGCGCTGGGCCCGGCGGGAGGAATGGCTTTATGAAGATATTATTTGCCTGCGGGGGGACGGCCGGTCACATCAATCCGGCGCTGGCGGTGGCCGGTACCATCCGGCAGAAAATGCCCGACGCGCAGATCCTCTTTGCCGGGAACCCTTCCGGGATGGAAGCGCGGCTGGTGCCGCAGGCGGGCTTCGATTTTACCCCCATCCGCGTCAAGGGCTTCCAGCGGCGCCTTAGCTGGTATAACCTCAAAAACAACGTGATGGCGGCGGCCTATCTTACCACCGCCGGGCGCCGGTCCCGCCAGATCCTGGAGGGGTTTGAACCGGATATCGTGATGGGTACCGGGGGCTATGTCAGCGGGCCTGTGGTGCGGGAAGCGCACCGCCGCGGCTACAAAACCCTTACGCATGAACAAAACGCTTTCCCCGGCGTCACCACAAAGCTTCTTGCCAAACAGGTGGACCGGATCCTGCTGGCGGTGCCCAAGGCAAAGGAATATCTGGATCCCAAAGGCGAATACATCGTCACCGGAAACCCCATCCGGGAAGAGATCCTTTTTGCGGACCGGGAACAGGCCCGCCGGGAACTGGGCGTAGGGGATCGGATCTGCATCCTCAGCTTTGGCGGCAGCCTGGGGGCCCAGCGCGTCAACGAGGCGGTGGCCGACCTGATCGCCCACCACGCAAAAAGCGGCCGTTTCCACCACATTCATGCCACCGGCGCTTACGGGGTAGAGCTGCTTCCGCGCCTGCTGGAGGAAAAAGGCATTGAGGGCTGGCGGGATCTGCCCAACCTGGATATCCGGGAGTACATCAACGACATGCCGCGGTGCCTTGCGGCGGCGGATCTGGTCATCTGCCGGGCGGGAGCCATTACCTTTAGCGAGCTGGAAGCGGCGTGAAAAGCTTCCATTCTCATCCCTTCCCCCAATGTGGCGGAGAACCATCAATACCACAACGCCATGGTGCTGCAAAATGCCGGGGCCGCCGTGGTGCTGGAGGAAAAGAATCTGACGGGGGAGAGCCTGTGCGCCTTGTTTGATGAGCTGTGCGGCGACCCGCAGGAGCTGCGGCGTCTGGGGCGAAATGCTTCGTCCCTGGCCATTGCCGACGCGAACGAGCGCATCTACCGCGAGATCATGGCCCTGTACCGCGCATAAAAGACGCCCTCCGGGGCAGGGCGCAGCCTGCTGTTTCCTGCCCCGGGCGGCGTTCCCCTCAACGCTTTGGCCCTCTTCCAGCCCCGCCGGTATCACCTTACAGCCCGTTGGGGCATAAGATGATACCAGTTCGAAGGCGGGCGCATACGTCCGCCGGAGGGAAAGGCGGAGGGAGAATGGAACAGTACCGGATCAGAGGCGGAAACCGGCTGCAGGGGGCGCTCAAACTGCAGGGAGCCAAAAACAGCGCTCTGCCCATTTTGGCGGCGGCGCTTTTGCCCGGCGGCGTCAGCGAGATCCACAACTGCCCGCAGCTTAGCGATACCCGCAGGACCCTGGATATCTTGGAACATCTGGGTTGTGGCGTCTCCCGGGAGGGGGATGTCGTGACAGTAGATCCCAGCGGTGCTTACCGCTGGGAGGTACCGGCACCGCTGGTGCGCTCCATGCGCTCTTCTATTATTTTTCTTGGGGCCATGGTGGCCCGTTTTGGGCGGGCGCGCCTTACCTATCCCGGCGGATGCGAACTGGGGCCGCGGCCCATCGATCTGCACCTCTGTGCGCTGCGGCAGATGGCTGTCCAGGTGGAGGAAACGGGGGGAGACCTGTGGTGTACCGCGCCGCAGGGCCTTTGCGGAGCGCGGATCGTGCTGCTTTTTCCTAGCGTGGGCGCGACGGAGAATATCCTGTTGGCGGCGGCGACAGCCAGAGGCGTTACCAGGGTGACCAACGCCGCCCGGGAGCCGGAGATCGTGGATCTGGCGGATTACCTGATCCGCCGCGGGGCCAAAATATCCGGGGCGGGGGAGGGCGAACTGACGGTGGAGGGAGTCCCGCGGCTTTGCGGGGCCGCCCACCGCATTATGGGAGACCGTATCGCTGCCGCGACCTATCTGGCCGCTGCTGCGGCCACCGGCGGCAGCCTTTCGCTTTGCGGCGCGGCGCCGGGCACATTGGCCGCCGTCCTGCCGGTGCTGGAAAAGGCCGGCTGCCAGATCGAAACGGCGGGGCAGACCATCGCCCTGCGGGCGCCGGAACGGCTGCGGCCCTTGGGCGTTGTGCGCACCATGCCCTATCCCGGTTTTCCAACCGACGCGCAGGCGCCGTTTTTGGCCCTTTCCCTTCTGGCGCGAGGCTCCAGCGTTTTTGTGGAAAATATTTTCGAAAGCCGCTATAAGCATGTGGCGGAACTGCGCCGCATGGGCGGCCGGGTAGAGGTGGAGGGACGGGTCGCCGTGGCGGAAGGCCTTGGCCAGCTGCACAGCGCGGACGTTGCGGCCACCGAGCTGCGGGGCGGGGCTGCCCTGGTGCTGGCGGCTTTGGCGGCGCAGGGTGAAAGCCGGGTTTCCGGAGCCGGTTATATCGATCGGGGTTACGAAAAATTTGAAGATTCCCTCCTCTCTTTGGGAGCGGAAATACAAAGGATGCCGTGGGATGAAAAAGCGGAATGACAAAAAACTGAATCGCCGCAGCCCGTCCGGGGGCAATGCCTTTGGACAGACTTCCCGCGGCTCTGAACGCAGAAAGGGGAAGGCGGCCCCAAAACGCCGCCGCCGCAGGGGAAACAATATCCTTTTGTATCTGCTGATCCTGTTTTTTATGCTCTCGATCACGGTGGTGCTTGTGTTTACCGTGTTTTTTAAGATCAAAGCAGTGGAGGTGACGGGAGGGGAGCGATATCGCCCGGATAAACTCATCGCCACCTCTGGGATCCTGCTGGAAGAGAACATGTTCCGGTTGGACGACGGCGCCATTGAGGAGACCATGGTCTCCTCCTACAGCTACATCCAGTCGGTGCATATCCGTCGAAAACTTCCGGATACCGTGGTGTTGGAAATAACCGAGGCCACACCCATGGGCGCTATCGACCAGGGCACCGGTTATATCATTGTCAGCGACCGTGGCCGCGTGCTGGAAAAAGGCGTGCCCAACCCGCCGGATGGGATCCCGGTGGTACGCGGCATCGACGTCCTTTCCCTTGGGGAAGGGGAATATATCCCGGAAGAGAGCGCCGGTCAGCTCCAGCTGCTGCGGCAGTTTATCAGCGCGGCATCGGCAAGCGGATTTTCCTATTTTACATTGGTGGACCTTAGCGACTCCTATAATCTTATGCTGTATTATGGCGACCAGATCACCTATCTGCTGGGAAGCCAGGCCGAGCTGGATTATAAGCTGGCGTCTATACGCAAAGTAGCGGATCAGGAAGGGCTGCTGGAGAGCTTTACGGGGACGGTGGACGCCTCGATTGAAGGCGAGGTCTGGACAAGGCCCAGCAAAACCTCCCGCCCGATGATCCCGGCGGCAAACGAGCCGCAGGAAGAGGACGGCGGGCAGGAAAGCTCCTCCCAGGAGGCACAGTCGGAACCAGAGGAAGACGGCACAGAGCCGGAAGAGGGTTCCGGCAGCGGGGAGGAGAGCTCTTCAGGCAAAGAGGAGAGTTCCTCTGAGCCCTAAGAGGAAAAACAGAAGGAGTAACGGCGGGGTTATCCGGGAAAACAAAAAAGTTCGAAAAAAAGCCGCTTCAGGCTTGAATTAAAGCGTAAAAAATGGTACATTAAAACAAATACAGGCCAAATGGCCGCGGGGCTGGAAAAAATATCTGAGCGGGGTTTGCAAGCGGTTTTTGCGCGCTTTCGCTGTTTTGGGTAACGCCAAAATAAATTACGGGACGTCCACAAAAGCTTTAGGGGGAAACGGAATGCTGATGAATTTTGAAATCGACAACCATTTTGACAAAGGGGTTGCCATAAAGGTAGCCGGAGTAGGCGGTGGAGGAGGAAACGCCGTCAACCGGATGATCACCTCCGGGCTGCAGAGCGTTGAGTTTATTTCCATCAATACCGATAGCCAGGTGCTGGGGACGTCCAACGCCTCTCAAAAGATCCAGATCGGCGTCAAATCCACCCGTGGAGAGGGCGCCGGTGGCCGGCCGGAGATCGGGCAGAAGGCCGCGGAGGAAAGCCGGGAGGAGATCGCGGCGGCCCTGAAGGGCACCGATATGCTGTTTGTAGCCGCGGGAATGGGCGGCGGCACGGGCACCGGCGCGGCGCCTGTGGTGGCGGAAATTGCCAAACAGATGGGGATCCTTACAGTGGGGATCGTTACAAAGCCCTTCCAGTTTGAGGGCGGCGTGCGGATGCGCCAGGCGGAGGCCGGCATCGACGTCCTTCGGGAGCAGGTGGACGCCCTTGTGGTGATCCCCAACGAAAAACTCAAGGAGATCTCGGAAGAAAAAATCACTCTGCTCAACGCCTTTGAAATGGCGGACGACGTTTTGCGTCACGGCGTACAAAGCATTTCCGACCTCATCAATATCCCCGGGCTGATCAACCTGGACTTTGCCGACGTAAAATCGGTGATGAAGGAAGCTGGCCGCGCCCATATGGGTATGGGACGGGCTTCCGGCAAAGACAAAGCGGCCCAGGCCGCTCAGAACGCTATCAGCAGCCCTTTGTTGGAAACTTCTATCAACGGCGCCCGCGGCGTTATTATCAATATTGTCGCTTCGCCGGATATCAGCCTGGAGGACGTGGACGCGGCTTCCAGCATGATCCGCGACGCCGCCCACCCCGACGCCAATATCATCTGGGGCGCGGCTTTGGACCCCAACTTTAAGGACGAAATGCAGGTCACCGTCATCGCCACCGGTTTTGACGGCGCCAATAATTTTGATATTCCTCTGCACACTGGCGCCCCCTTTGACCTGAAAAATTGGAACAGCGAGCAAAATCAGGAGGACGACAGCAAATATTTTGACGATATCAAAAACCTCTTTAACCGCTGAACCTACAAGATAAAATAAAAGCCCCCGGAAAACAGTCTGTTTTCCGGGGGCTTTTTCATGCATTTGAATGGCTGCGGTTTTTGACAAAACAGGAAAAAGCCTATAGCTCCAAGCCCGAATACCGCCGGAAGGCCGCCATGCTCACCTCGATGGAGCGCAGCTCCCCCAGACGGGTAAAATCCTGATCCAGCACAAGAAACTCCGCCCCGGCCTGGTTGCCGTGGTTGATGATCCCCTGGATATCCATGCAGCCCTCGCCGATCTCAACGCAGGATTCCTGCTCTCCCACCAGATAACGCTCTACATCCAGAACCTCGCCGGCGGAAACTTTATAATCGAAAAGGTTGGTGGGGCGGGTGTAGCCGCGGGCCAGATCTTTTTGATGCAGCAGGCGGATGCGCCCGCGGTAGCGGTCGATCAGCGCCAAGGGATCCTTCCCGCCGCGCAGGGCCCAGAAGGTATCCAGCTCCAGAAAGACCAGGGTCGGGTCGGTTTCCTCCATCAGCAGCTCCAGCGCCGTCTGATCGCCAAAGGGCTGAAACTCGTGGTAATGATGGTGGTAATGCAGGCGGAACCCGCGGGCCGCAAGCCGGGCCGCCTCTTCATTTAGGCGCTGCCCCCAGCGGCGGATATCCTCCGCGCTGCGATAAAAACCCGTGACCAGGACAAGATCCCGACAGCCGATTTCCTCCTGATAATCGAGAAAACGCCCCATCCACTGCGGGTCATCCAGGGCGGTGGGGGAAAAATGGGCCCCGATGATCTGGGCTTTTAGTCCGCGCAGTAGGGCGGCGGCGTCCCCGGCCTCCATAGGCAGGCCAAAATTTCCGGCGGTGGGCAGATGGTTGCTAAACAGCTCAAAACAGCGATAACCGGTTTTTGTGGCGGCTTCCATCGCTTCCCAGGGGTTTTGGGCCAGCGCGCTGCGGATGGAATAGGTCTGCAGAGCTACCTTCACAGAGATCATCCCTTTCGGAAAAATGCGCCCGTATTCTTATCTTTATTATGACATGGGTCGAGTCGTAAGTCAACGAAAAATTTGAAAACGTTTTCCAAACCTTCGGATCGGGCCGGAGAGAAAAGAAATGCCCGGAAAAGCGTCGGCTTTTCCGGGCGGAGGGGCAAGGTGCGTCAGGATTTTTTGATGATCTTTTGATAGACGTTTAAAGTGTAGTTGGCCAAGGCCTCTGCGCCGGAACGGCGAACCGAGGAGATGACCGATTTTTTGAGGATGAGCAATTCTTCCGGCGTCAGGCTGCGGATGCGGCGCAGCTCGGCCGCCATTTCCTCCGGGGTGTTGAAGGTGTAGCCGTTGACGCCGCTGATGATCTGATCTTCATTCAGCTCGTCGTAGCGCTGCAATACGGGAAGCCCGCTGGCCATTCCCTCCAACATGGAGATGGAGTGGTTTTCCGACAGCGACGCGGTGACATAGATATCGCAGGAGGCGTAACAGGGCGGCATTTCAGTGTGGGGGATGGCGCCGGTAAAGACGACCATATTGTCGATCCCCAGCTCTTTGGCCTGGGCCTGAAGCTCCTCGCTGGAGGGGCCGCCGCCGATGATGCAGAGCATGATCTTATCTTCCGGACGGATGGTCTTCGCCCAGTAATCCAAAAGCACGTCCACGCTTTTTTCCTTGCCAAGGCGGCCGACAAAGCAGGCGACCATTGCGTCCGCGGGAATGCCATATTTATCGCGGAAGGCCTTTTTCTGCTCCGCAGTGATCTTATCCGGGTCAAAATCATCCAGTTCCACCGAATTGGGGATCACGCTGACATCCTTCTTGACCCCTACCATCTTAAAATACTCCTGGCATTTTTTGGAAGGGCCGGTGAGGGCTGTGGCGGAATTGCCCAGGAAACGGATGTAATGGTGGGCAACTTTTTTGGCCAGCCACATCAATTTGTTGGACGCGATATAGTAAAGATAATCGTCGTACATGGTGTGCAAGGTGTATACCAGCGGTACCTTCAGGATCTTGGCGGCGGCAATGCCGGAAAGACCGATGCCAAATTCGTTATGGATGTGGATGATATCGGGATGGAAATCCCGGATGTACTTCAGGCGGCGCTGGCTGATGGCGTTGGAAAGGGAGTAATTGTAGAAGCGCTTAAAGTGCCGCGCCGGACAGTGCAGCACGCCGTTTTTGACATAATGGCGGCGGGTGGTGTCGTCCGCAGTGACCACCAATACTTCATGGCCCAGCTCTTCCAGGCCTTCTTGTAAAATTTTTACATGAGTGACCACGCCGTTGATATAGGGAACGTAGGTCTCGGTAAACAAAGCAACCCTCATAAATGCCTCCTCATCATGCGTAAAGGCCGTCAGCCGCTGTGCCGGGCCTTTTTTTCTCGGTTGCACAAGCCGTTGTGCACATTGCAAGTATAGCACAGATCCGTAAGATTACAAAGAGAAATTTGCAATATTTTGTCAAATGTGTGGAAAGAATGGGAAACAAATCTGATGAAATATGGGAAGAAAAACAAAAGGATCTGCCCAAACAGCGAAAAATTATTTGAAAGACGATGCACAGTAGGGTATAATAACCGCATAGCGGTTATTATACCCCTTGATTCCCAT
>JAQVCU010000019.1 GCA_028689635.1 Oscillospiraceae bacterium | reverse complement strand
AAAAGGGCCCTTCAGGCGGAAAAATATGTTCAGGAGACGGACGCTGCCGCGCGCCTGCCCTGGCGGAAATACCAGCCGATCAGCGCCAGGCACAGCAGCAGGATCGCCGAAGACGCGATATAGATCCCCCGGGGATCCGCGCCGTAAAGGTAACCGGAAAGGGCCCCTGTCAGCGCGCTGGCCAGGGCGATCATGGTGTTTTTTAGGGCATATACCCCCGCCCGGCCCTGTTCGGAGGTCACCGAGGCCAGCAGGGCGTCCAGCATGGGCCGCGTCACGCCATAACCCACGGAGTACAATGCCACTGCGGCGGCGGCCCACAAAAAGCTGCCGGATGGGATCAGGATCATCGCCGCCATGGATACCGCAAGCAACAGAAGGCCCCCCGCGCTGGAGAGGATGCGGTTGAACCGGGAGAGCAAAGGGATGACAAACACATAGACCCCCAAGGTAAAGCAGGCGTTCACCGTGCCCAAAACCGAGATCATCGCCTTATCCAGGCCCAGCACGTCGGTGAGATAGGGCGCAAAATAAAGGCTGGAAAAAGCGCCGATGGTCATATACACCTGAAAAAGCACAAACACCGCCAGTACCGTGCGCATTTTGGGGTTCTTTTCCGTCAGCGCGCCCTTCATCTGGCCGACGCTGGCGCAAAAGGTTTTAAAAAAGCTCACATTCCGGCTCTGCTCCGCCATTTTGGCGCCGAGCTCGCTTTCCCGGTAATAGTGATTGCGCCACAGGGCCTGCGCCGCCATCATCACAAAGGCGAACAGCAAAAAGCCCCGCTCCGACACCGCCACGCCAAAATTTGCCACCACCATCCCGGCCAACGGCGTAAACAGCCCCGCCACGATATCGATGATCCCAAACAGGTTGAAGGCCGCCAGGCGCTGGTCGTCGTCGGAGCCCTCGATCAGCAGCAGATTCCAGGCCACGTCGCTGATCTTAGAGAGGGAATTGACGATCTGGGCCAGCAGGAACATCCAAAAGCTGTTGGAGAAAAGGTAGATCAGCACGCTTCCCGCCCAGCTGATGAGGGAAAACACCAGGGAACATCTCCGGCGGCCCATTTTATCCACCACCGCGCCGCCGATGAGGGCCGAAAAAATGCCAAACACATAGCCCAGCGAGATCAAAAAGCCGATCTGAACGTCGGTGACGCCCTGGCTTTTCATATAAAGGCTCAAATAAAAGCTGTAAAACACATAAGGGACAGACCACATCGGTTCAAAGAGCACCGACGTCCTGGCGTTGCCTTTGAGGATGCGGACCGATTCGACGATGTTGGGGGAATTGACATGCCATTTCATGGAGCGGCTCCTTCCAGACGTATGAACAGTATTATAACGTCTTTGTAAGAATTACCAGCTCATTCTATCAAATAGGTTTTTGTTGTCAACACCTTTTACAAATATTTTTGCGGCGGCCTCTCCGGCGCCTGATGCACAAAAAAATGCGCGGCCCCAGCTGTAGGGGTCGCGCGCCGCAGGCCTGGGAAGAAAAGGAAAGGCTCCTCAATAGCCAGCCTTTCCCTCCAGGGATTCGTCCTCCTCTACCCAGGCCTTTTCCACGTCGATCGTCCGGAAATGCTCTTTGTCGTCCCGCACCACCACGGTGGCGATACCGGCGTTGATGATGGTGCGCTTACACATGGCGCAGGGGTTGGCGTCCCGCACATATTCCCCCGTGTCGCACTCCCGCCCCACCAGATAAAGGGTCGCGCCCAGCATATCGCTGCGGGAGGCGTGGATAATGGCGTTGGCTTCCGCATGGACTGACCGGCACAGCTCGTAGCGCTCTCCCCGGGGCACCTGCAGGCGGGCCCTGGTGCAGTAGCCCAGGTCAGAGCAGTTGACCCTTCCGCGGGGGGCGCCCACATAGCCGGTGGAGATGATCTGATCGTTTTTTACGATAATGGCGCCAAAGTTCCGCCGGATGCAGGTGCCCCGGGTAAGCACCGTTTCGGCAATATCGAGATAATAATTGGTTTTGTCTCTCCGTTCCACAGGACATTCCTCCGTTTTTGGCACGCCGCCATTTTTTCTCATCATACCTTTTTTTGCGCCGCGGCGCAACGGGTTTCTCTTTTTTCTTCCTATCCGTGCCGTATTCGTGCTATAATAACCGCAAAGCGGTTATTATAGCGCATCAGTCCGCTGTGCGGACTGGCGCTTTCAATCAAAGGCCGTGCCGCGGGACGCGGCACATGGCCGATGATATCATGATTTTCATGGCCGCCCTATGGGCATGGCCAATGATATCACCTGCCCTTCGCGCTTAGGAAACCGCAGCCGCGCTATCCTTTATTTTTTAATTTTTGACGCCCCGCCTGTGGCGGCGGGGAGGTTTTTCGCGTTTCGATCAATCCTTGAGGAGGGTCTTTTATGCCCGAGCTTTCCAACATCGGCTATGTCAAAGATATTCTTTCCCGGCACGGGTTTTCCTTTTCTAAAAAACTGGGGCAGAATTTTATCGTCAACCCCTCTGTCTGCCCCCGTATGGCGGAATTGGGCGGCGCCGGCCCCGGCGTCGGCGTAATCGAGGTGGGGCCCGGCCTGGGCGTGCTCACCCGGGAGCTGACTCTGCGCGCCGACAAGGTGGTCTGCATCGAGCTGGATTCCCGCCTGATCCCCGTCCTGGATGAGACTTTGGCGGAGTTTGACAACGTCTCCGTCCTCAACGAAGATGTGCTGAAGGTGGATCTGGCCCGCCTGATCCGGGAAGAATTCCCGGGGCTGGAGGTGGTCGTCTGCGCCAACCTGCCCTATTATATTACTTCCCCCATCGTCATGAGCATCCTGGAGGCGCGTCTGCCCATCCGCGCCCTCACTGTGATGGTGCAAAAAGAGGCGGCCGAACGTATCTGCGCCGCGCCCGGCGGAAAAAACGCCGGGGCCGTCAGCGCCGCCGTCAGCTACTATAGCCGTCCCCAGGTGCTCTTCCAGGTATCCCGCGGCAGCTTTATGCCCGCGCCGGAGGTGGATTCCGCTGTGATCCGTTTGGATATCCGAGAATCCCCCGCCGTGGAAACGGCGGATGAGGGCCTTTTCTTCCGCGTGATCCGCGCCGGTTTTTCCCAGCGCAGAAAGACCCTCTCCAATTCCCTTTCCTCGGGCCTTTCCCTAAGCAAACCCCAGGTCGCCCAGGTCCTCACCGCCGCCGGTGTCCTGCCTACGGCCCGCGCGGAAGAGCTGACTTTGGAAAATTTTGCCGCCGTGGCCCGGGCCCTTGGGGAGCTTTCCCGCGACTGATTTCCTTCCCTTTCTTTTTAAGGGCCGCTCATGATTTATTAATAATTTTGCGGTATACTGGAAGTAGAAAGAGAAACCCGGACGCGCCGCCCCAGGGCCTTCTTGCCGGGATGGATCTTCCAGATCCGTCCCCCTCATCCTCGCCATGGGCGCCGCTTTTCTTCCGGCCTTTGATCTACAGAAAGGGAGGGTAAGCCCCATGAAAGCCAGCTCTCAGCCTTTGCGCACGCCGCCTGCCCGCCTCACCGTGGTCTGCGTTACCAACCAGCTTCAATGCGAGCGCCTGATCCGTTCCGGACGCGCCGTGGCGGATATTTCCAAAACCGGCCTCGCCGTTATCAATATTTCCAAGCCGGATCTTTCCCAGGGCGACGCCGCCGCTTTGGAATATCTTTTTGAGGTCTCCAAACAGCACGGCGCCGAAATGACCGTCCTCTATTCTGCCGACCCTTTAAAAAAGCTGATCGGGTACATCAAAACGGCAAAACCGGTCAACATCGTCACCGGCCTTCCCACCGGCGGCAGCCAGGTGTTGCCCCGGATGTGGAAAAAATTTCCCAGCGCCAGCTTTTTCACCGTCTCCCTGGATGGCGTTTTGCAGGCGGTATACACCGCCCCCTCCGCGGAAGGGGCCCCCGAAACCGCCCCCAGCCTATCACCTTGAACCCCAAAAGGAGGATCTTCCCATGGCCTATGAGATCCAGCATTTTTCCTTTTTAAGCTCCAACAAACAGGATACCATCCAGGGGAAAATGTATCTCCCCGCCGGCCGCGAGATCCTCGGCGTCGTCCAGGTGGCCCATGGGATGGCGGAATATTTTGACCGCTATGACGCGTTTTGCTCTTTTCTGGCGGAAAAGGGCTTTTTGGTCACCGGCCACGACCATCTGGGCCACGGCGCCACCGCCGCCTCCCCGGAGGATCTGGGCTTTTTCGGCAAAAAAAACGGTTACGTCTACCTGATCCAGGATCTTTATCTGCACACCCGCCTGGTGAAAGAGGCCTTTCCCTGTCTGCCCCATTTTCTTTTGGGGCACTCCATGGGGTCCTTCATCGCCCGCTGCTATATGGCAAAATACGGAAAAGAGCTGGACGGGATCCTTCTCTCCGGCACCGGCGCGCAGCATCCTTCCTCTACGGCGGGGGCGCTGGCGGCCGACGCCGTCTGCCGCGCCCGGGGGTCCCGCTGCCGCAGCGCCTCTCTGGATAAGCTGGCTTTTGGCGGATTCAACCGCCGTTTTGCGGGGGATACCGGCTTTGAATGGCTTACCAGCGACGAGGAGATCGTCCGGCAGTACTGCCGGGACCCTCTTTGCGGCTTTATTTTCACCGCCGCGGGTTTTCGCGACCTGTGCGCCCTGATCCGCTATTCGAACCTTCCCGCCGGCCTGCGCCGGGTTCCCCCTTCCCTGCCGGTGCTGATCTTCTCCGGCGATATGGATCCGGTGGGGGATTTTGGAAAAGATCCTGTCCTTGTGGCAAAAGCCCTGCAAAACGCCGGACTTGCCAATGTAACCTGCCGCCTGTATCCCGGCGGCCGCCACGAAATGCTAAACGAAACCAACCGCGCCGCAGTGTATGACGACCTGTATCATTGGCTGATGAAACAAATATGAATTTTCCGCGAATCTCTTGACAGGTTGAAAAAAGCATGTTATATTGTGATAGTATTTTCGATAGATAAAGTGATTGCACGTTTCGTCCAAATCATTTTTTTCGTCCAAAATGGTTTGAACGAAGCGTGCAATTTGTTTTCTGCCCTAAATATAAAAATAATATTAGGAGGTACTTTTTATGAATAAAGGTACGGTAAAATGGTTCAACGCAGAAAAAGGTTTCGGTTTCATCTCCAATGAAGATGGCAGCGGCGACGTGTTCGTTCATTTCTCCGCCATCGTCTCCGACGGCTACAAAACCCTCAACGAGGGCCAGGCTGTCTCTTTTGACGTGGAGCCCGATCCCCGCGACGGCAGCAAGCTGAGAGCGGTCAATGTTTGCCCCGCGTGAGCTTGACACTCTAAGAACCAAAAGGCCCCGGAAAAGCGTCTGCTTTTCCGGGGCCTTTTTTGCCTATTTTTCGCCGCGAAGCCGCCTGCGATAATCCGCCGCGGCCTGCTCGGTCTTGTTTTCCCCAAAGCGGTAATATACCTTGTCCTTCAGGTTATCCGGAAGATACTGCTGCTCCACATAATGGTTGGGGTAGTCGTGGGGATAGCGGTAGGTAAGGCCTCTTCCCAGCTTGCCGGCGCCGCTGTAATGGGCGTCCCGCAGATGGGCCGGGATCTCCCCGGTAACGCCGTTTTTCACATCCTCCATGGCGCTGGCGATCGCCGCCGCAGCGGAATCGGATTTCGGCGCCGTACACAGCACCACCACCGCCTGGGCCAGGGGGAGCTGCGCCTCTGGCAGCCCCAGCTGCAGGGCGGAATCCACACAGGCTTTGACGATGGGTACCGCCATGGGGTAGGCAAGGCCGATATCCTCCGCGGCAATACACAGGAGCCTGCGACAGGGCGCAAGCAGATCCCCCGCCGTCAGCAGCCGCGCTAAGTAATGCAGCGCCGCGTTTTCGTCGGAGCCCCGCACCGATTTGTGAAACGCCGAGAGGATGTCGTAATGCTCGTCGCCGTCCTTGTCGTACCGCATGGAGCTGCGCTGGGCTACCTGTTCCACATCCTCCAGGGTCACCACGCGCACGCCGGGCTTTTCCTCCCGGGCGGAAAGGCAGGTGAGCTCCACCGAGTTGATGGATTTGCGCACATCCCCGCCGCAGCCGCGGGCAATGGCCCCGGAAACGCCCTCTTCCCTCCGGTAGACGCAGCCGGTCTCCCGCTCCATCAGGGCAAAGGCCCGCTCCACCGCCGCCTCCACGTCTTGCGGCTCCACCGGGCGAAACTCAAATACCGTGGAACGGCTGAGGATGGCGTTATAGATATAGAAATACGGGTTCTCGGTGGTGGAGGCGATGAGGGTGATGCGGCCGTTCTCAATAAATTCCAGCAGGGACTGCTGCTGCTTTTTGTTGAGATACTGGATCTCATCCAAATACAGCAGCACGCCGCCCATGCCCTCAAAGGTATCCAGCTGCGCCACGACCTCTCGGATATCCGCGGTGGAGGCGGTGGTCCCGTTGAGCTTGTGGAGCGTTTTTCCCGTCTGCCGGGCAATGATGCGGGCGACGGTGGTCTTCCCCACCCCGGAGGGCCCGTAAAAGATCAGATTGGAGACGTTGCCGCCGTCCACCATCCGGCGCAGCACGCTGCCCTGGGAGAGCAGATGCCGCTGCCCCACCACCTCGTCCAGCGTCTGTGGCCGGATCCGGTCCGCCAAAGGCGCGGCCATAGGATCAACCCCTTCCTCATAAACCGGAAAGCGGCCTGACCCTTAAGGCCAGGCCGCTTTTTAAAAAACCGGGAATTTCTTATTCGTACAGCGGATATTTGGCGCACATGGCGGTGACGCCCTCCCGGATATAACCGGCGTAAGCGTCAAAGTCGGTGGCAGCCAGGTAGATATACTCGGCGATTTTCTCCATTTCTTCCCGTCCAAATCCGCGGCTGGTGACATAGGGGGTGCCAATGCGGATGCCGCTGGTGATAAAGGGGCTCTGCGGGTCGTTGGGGATGGCGTTTTTGTTGACGGTGATGTACACTTCGTCCAGGCGGTGTTCCAGCTCTTTGCCGGTAACGCCCATGCTGCGCAGATCCAGCAGCAGCAGATGGTTCTCCGTCTTTTCCCCCACCAGATGGAAGCTGCGGGATTCCAGGCAGTCTCCCAGGAAGGCGGCGTTGTTCACCACGCGGTGCTGATAAGCCTTAAATTCCGGCTTCAAAGCTTCGCCCAGGCACACGGCCTTTCCGGCGATGATATGCTCCAGAGGGCCGCCCTGGGTACCGGGGAAAATGGCCTTGTCGATCTGTTTGCCCAGCTCTTCCCGGCACAGGATCATGCCGCCGCGGGGCCCGCGCAGGGTCTTGTGGGTGGTGGTGGTCACCACGTCGGCGTAGGGCACCGGGGATTGGTGGAGCCCGGCGGCTACCAATCCGGCGATATGGGCCATATCCACCATCAGGTAAGCGCCGCAGGCGTCGGCGATCTGGCGGAACTTGGCAAAATCAATGCTGCGGGGATAGGCGCTGGCGCCGGCCACGATGAGTTTGGGCTTTTTCTCCAGGGCCAGGGCATAAAGCTTGTCGTAGTCGATGACGCCGGTGGTTTCGTCCACGCCGTAGGGGACAAAATTAAAATAACAGCCGGAAACGTTGACGGGGGAACCGTGGGTCAGATGGCCGCCGTGGGCCAGGTTCATTCCCAGCACCGTATCGCCGGGTTTCAGCAGGGCAAAATACACCGCGAAGTTGGCCTGAGCGCCGGAATGAGGCTGCACATTCACGTGCTCCGCGCCAAAAAGCTCCTTTGCGCGGTCAATGGCCAGCTGCTCCACCACGTCTACGCATTGGCAGCCGCCGTAATAGCGCTTGCCCGGGTAGCCCTCGGCGTATTTATTGGTCAGGACGCTTCCCATGGCGGCCATTACCGCTGGGGAAACCAGGTTTTCAGAGGCGATCAGTTCAATGTTCCGGCGCTGACGCGCCAGCTCGTCCCCCATGGCGGCGCCCACCTCGGGGTCATATTTGCTCACCAGGCCGATGCTGTCCAACATGTCCGCATACATAATTTTATATTCCTCGCTTTCTCCTGCAAATACTTTTTTTCTATTATAACGGCTTTTGCCCGCCGGTTCAATAAAAAGGCGTCAAAACTTATTTTTCATACCGTATTTCCTGTGGGCGCGCATTTCCCGATCGCCCGGCGCATATGGATAAAACAAATGCGCCCCGGCGCGGGAAGTATCCCGCTTTCGGCCAAAGCAAACGATTGTGAGGGATCGATGATGCGCGTCCTTGTCTATGATACCCTGTCCCAGGTTTTTGAGACCTATGATCTGGAACCGGCCTCCCCCATGCCCTATGTCCCGGAGGGGACTCTGACTGTCGAGGAATTTTGGGGAGGATCCCGCTCCAGCCTGCTGTGGACCAGCCGGGAATTTTTAGAGGCCTACCGCCGTTTTCGCAGCATGGCAAACCAGCCGCTGAATATTTCCGGCGCTTTCCGGCGCATTTGGGAGGGCGGCTACGCCAATCAGTCTTACCATTATGCCGGCCTGGCTTTGGATTTTGGCCGCGGCCTGTCCTCCGGGGAGCTCTCCCGGCTGGCGGGCCTGGCCCAGGCCGCCGGCCTTTGGAATCAGGTGTTTATCGTGCCAAATTCCGGCGACGCCATCCATGCAGCCCGCTATTACGACGAACCGGCCTCCCTTTACGCGGGTTATCCCAGCCTCTCCCGGGGGAGCCGCGGCAACTACGTGCTGGTGCTGCAGGATGGGCTCAACTACCTGGGCTACTACACCGGCGACGTGGACGGGATTTTTGGAGAAGAAACCGAAAATGCCGTCCGCCGTTTCCAAAAAAACACGGGGCTTTCCCAGGACGGCGCCGCCGGCGCCCGCACCTGGGCCGCTCTCACCAACATGGTGCTCGGCGCCCAGGATACCCACTGATCCCCCGGACAGCGAAAAGGGAAGGGCTGACAGCCCTTCCCTTTCTGATCAGCGCCCGGCAAAGGCCTGGACGATATTCAGCAGGATCTCCACTGTTTTTTCCATGGATTGGACGCAGACGTACTCAAAACGGCCGTGGCAGTTGTGCCCGCCCACCCCCAGATTGGGGCAGGGCAGCCCCATGTAGGAGAGCCGAGCGCCGTCCGTCCCGCCGCGCACCGGCTTTGAGACCGCCGTGACCCCCGCCCGGGCCATCGCCTCCCGCGCAACGTCGATCAGATAGCGGTGGGGCTCGATCTGCTCTTTCATGTTAAAATAGCTGTCGGTCAGAGAAAGTTCCACCGTGCCTTCCCCGTACTTCTCGTTGAGATAGGCCTCTATTTTTTCAAACCGCATTTTCTTTGCCCCAAATTTCCCCATGTCATGGTCCCGGATGATATATTCCAGATCTGTGCGCTCCACCGTGCCGGACATGCCGTTGAGGTGGGAAAAGCCCTCGTAGCCCTCGGTGTTCTGAGGCTTTTCAAAGGCAGGCAGCATCCCGTGGAATTCCATGGCGATCTCCAGGGAATTTTTCATCTTGTTTTTCGCGGAGCCGGGGTGGATGTTGACGCCGTTGACCGCCACACGGGCGCTGGCCGCGTTAAAGTTCTCATATTCCAGCTCGGCGCTCTCGCCGCCGTCCACCGTATAGGCCACATCCGCGCCAAAGGCCTTCACGTCAAAGAAATCCGCCCCGCGGCCCACCTCTTCGTCCGGCGTAAAGGCTATTTTCACCGTCCCATGGGGGATCTCCGGATGCTCCATCAGGGTTTTGGCCATGGAGAGGATCTCCGCCACCCCGGCTTTGTCATCCCCGCCCAGAAGGGTAGAGCCGTCTGTGACCACCAGATCCTGCCCCACATACTGCGACAGGCTTTCAAACATACGCGGGCTCAGGACGATGCCCTTCTCCCCGTCCAGCAGGATATCCCCGCCGTCGTAGGCCTTCACCACCCGCGGGTGGATATCCCGGCCCGAAATGTCCGGGGAGGTGTCCATGTGGGCGATCAGCCCCAGCACCGTTTTCGCGTCCCGGCTGTTGGAGGGAATGGTTCCCGTGACATAACCGTTGGCGTCTACCCCTGCGCCGGCAATGCCCATGGCCTTCATCTCCGCCGCCAGAAGCTCCGCCAGGCCCTTTTGCTTCTCCGTGCTGGGAAATCGCTCCACGTCCGGCTCCGACTGGGTATCCACCGCAATATATCTTAAAAAACGCTCCAATACATCGCTCATATTTTTTCCTCCTACGCTTGTTTTCTTTTAGTGTACCATGGCGGCACGGAAAAGAAAAGCCCTTGCGTCCCGCCGCCGTTCGCGGTATCATAGGATAAAAAGCTCCCGCAGAGAAAGGCGGATCTCACATGGCCTGGAAAACCATTCTCTCCGATTGTTTTACAGGGGAGGAAAGGGTCATAGACCCTCGAAAAATCAAGATCCTGGACGGCTTTGAGGTGGACGACACCCGGGTAGAGCTGGTGGACGGCACCGTCCTCACCACCAAGGGCGACGGAAAATATCACACCCTGGGCCGCCCGGAAGAGCGATGGGGCGAGGCTCTGGAGGTAAAGACGTCCCCGGACGGCTCCTACTCCGAGGGCGAGATCATCGGTTATGTCCGCCTGGGACATCCTCCCGCGCCCAAGGCTTCCCCCAAGGCCGTCAAAACGGCCCGCCGGCCGGATGGCGATGCGCGGGGCGGCGCAAAACCCGCCGGTACAAAGCCTGTGGATACCAAAAACGACGGTGTAAAACCCTCTTCGGCAGCCCCCCTGTCTCCTTCCGCGCACACCCCGGAAAAACGCGCCTTTGCGCCTCACAAAGCCCTTACACCCAGGAAACGCGGCGGCGGGAAAGGCCAATAACGCCCGTTGTTCCCCAAAACCGAAAAACGGCGGCTTTCAAAAGAAAGCCGCCGTTTTTTGCATTTGTTATGTGTTTACGCCGTGGGCGTGACATCCGCAGAGGAACCCTCTCCGGAACTCGCCGGCTCCCCGCTCTCGGAGCTGCCCGAGCTTTCAGAGCTCTCCGAACTTCCGGAGCTCTCCGAGCTTGTGGAAGTTTCCGAACTGGAGGAGGAGCTGGAAGGCTGAGAAGAACTGGAGGGTTGAGAGGAACTGGACGGCTGGGAAGAGCTGGAACTGGAAGGGCTTACCGCCCAGCCGGTCACGTTGATCGTGATCGACGCGCTTTTCCCGTTGGCGGCGGTAACTGTCACTGTGGCCGACCCGGCCTTCAGCGCTTTTACTGTGCCGGAGCTGCTCACGCTGGCCACCCCGGTATCGCTGGAGCGCCAGGTAAGCCCGGAGGGCACTGTCGCGCCGTTCTGGGTCTGCCCGGTGACCGTAAGGGAAGTTTCCTGGCCTGCCGCAAGGGAAACGCTTCCGCCCTGATCGATCGAAATGGAAAGCAATTCCACCGTAGCCGCCGTAACCGTCACTTTAGCCGTGGCTTTCAGGCTGCCGTCGGCGCTCTGCAGCGTAATGGTGGCCGTACCGGCGGCCACGCCGGTGACCACGCCGTTTTTGACCGTCGCCACCGATTGATCGCTGGAGGACCACTGCAGGTTCACCGCCGTGCCGGTAACCGAGGCGGAAATGGTGCCCGTACCGCCCACCGGTACCGTCAGGCTGGAGGGAGAAAGGGAGATGCTGCCCCCCGCCGTCACGGTGACCACGCATTTTGCCTTGTGGCCGCCGTCTTCCGTCTTCACCGTAATGGTCGCTTCGCCGGGAGAAAGGGCGGTCACCTTTCCGGAGGAATCCACCGAGGCGATCACAGGATCAGAGGAACTCCAGGTAACGTTCTGATTGGTCGCTGTGGCGGGCAAAATGGACGCTGTCAGCTGCGACGTTTTCCCCACCGCCAGCTCCAGGGAGCTGTGATTGAGGGAGACGCTCTGGGCCTGGGTGGAGGTATTTACCACCGTGACCGCGCATTTGGCCGTATAGCCGCCGTCCTCGCTGGTGGCGGTAACGGTGGCGGTACCCAGGGAGACCGTCGTCACCCAGCCGGAACTATCCACCTTGACAACGGAAGTATCGGAAGAAGTCCAGATGACATTTTGGTTGGTGGCGTCATCCGGTTCCAGATAAGCCTTCAGGCGAACCGTGTCGCCCTCCAGAATATCCAGCACTGTGTGGTTGAGGCTGATGCCCTCCACCGGGATCACCTTTTTTTCCGTAACGGTGATCTTGATCGTGGCCGTATGGCCGCCATCCTCGGTGGTCACGGTGACATTGGCAGTGCCAAGGCCCACGGCCTTCGCCACGCCGTTTTCATCCACCGTGACGACATTGTTGTCGGAGGAGGCCCAGGTGACGTTTTTGTTGGTGGCCGCCACCGGCTCGAACATCGGCCGCAGGGTCACCCGATCGCCCATGGGCAATTCCATGCTGTCGCCCTGCTCCAGGCTCACGCTGGTAACGGCGCCCCGCAGCGCCTCCAAAGCCTGATTTTTCGCCACATAATAGGCGTTGGGCATCAGGGGGGTGGGGTTGACATACGCCTTGGTCACGTCCACCGTGGCGCTCTCGCCCTCCCGCACCCGACGGGCCACCACGGCAAAGCGGGCGTCAGAAAATTCATAGGTACAGGTGGAGAGGGTGATCAGCTCGTCGCCGGGCTGCACATCCACCGGGGTAACGATCAGTGAACGGGTCTTGACGTCGTTGGCAAACTGGATCAGCTCCGCGTCGGTGGCCGCCTCGATGAAGTTGTGATAGCCAAAGCTGTCCTCTTCCTTGGTGGCGGCGATGAACATGCCGACGATCTTATACTGCCCGTCCTTGTATACGCTGTTGAATTCAATGACCGGATGCCCCTGATAGAAAGCCAGCCCTTCGTAATTGATCAGCTCCCCGAACATCTGCCCGTCCTTCATGTTGTGGTTGTAGATGGGGATGTTGGTGCTGGGGGCCTGCATATCCACACGGTAATCCGCAAAGGGGATGCCGTGTTTGTTATCCGCCATGGTAAAGTCTTTTTTCAGATAATAATCGTTGTCGATGGTCTGCACCACAGGATAATTCACCTGGGTCCCCTCAATGGTGAGCCAGCCCACGATATCGGGATTCTGATCCCACAGGGCGGCAAACTTGCTTTGATACTCGGCGGGGTAGCCGCGGCTGGGTTTTACCTTGCCGGAGGTTCCCTCTGCCATCAGTTCCGCCACGCTGTTGTACAGGCTTCGGTTGCTCTCCGACTGCCCATAGTAGTTGATCAGATAAACGCAGGAGCCGGTAAACACGCACACCGCCACCAGAAAGATCACCTTGCGGACCTTATCCATGGTGCTGTCCTTGCGGCCGGGGATCAGATAGTGGAACACTTTTTTGTACCAGGGCATTTTTTCCCTGCGGCGATGCTGCAGCTGGGCCTGGCCCTGCGCAGAGGGGGCATAAGCCGCGCCGCCTGCGCGGGAACCGTCTGGGTTCCTTCGATAGGCGGATTCCGGCGGTCTTCGATTGGCATTTTTATTGTTTGGGAGCATAGAACAGCGTCACCTTTCCTCGTTCAGAAATCTTTGCAGCCTGCGGCCGGTACGGCGCGGCAAAACCAAACGGGCGAACCCGTCCGATCATACAGTGTCAATTTTTCCGCTTTTTCCTGCATGGCGCCGCCATTTTTCTTCTCCCCGCAGGGAAAGGCCACGCGCGCGCAGAAACTTTTTTTATTGTAGCATCAACCCCGGGCAAAAGCCAGAGAAAAACGCGAAAGTTCTATAAAATTTAACTTCTTTGCGCCCCTTTTGTTACAAAAAGGGACGCAAAAAAAGAGAAGGAGCAAACTCCTTCTCTTTTTACGGCCAAAGGACCGGTCAAATTGCGCAGGTTTTGACGATCTCTTCGCAGGCGGCGTCAAGATAATCCACATCCGCCTTTTCGATCTCGCCCTTGTCGCACAGCTCGGTCAGCTGGGGGTCGATGGGCATTTTAGCCAGCACCTTCAGCTGGAAGGACTGGGCGATCTCATCGATGTGGCTCTCGCCGAACACCGAGATCTTTTTGCCGCAGTCGGGGCATTTGACATAGCTCATATTTTCGATCAGGCCGGTCACGGGGACGTTCATGGTCTGGGCCATGTTGAGGGCCTTTTCCACCACCATGCCCACCAGCTCCTGGGGAGACGCCACCACCACCAGCCCGTCCAGCGGGATAGACTGGAACACCGTGATCGGCACGTCGCCGGTTCCCGGAGGCATATCGACAAACAGGTAATCCACATCGCTCCAGACCACGTCGGTCCAGAATTGTTTGACGATCCCTGCGATCATGGGCCCGCGCCAGATCACCGGGGCTGTTTCGCTGTCCAGCAGCATGTTGGCGGAAATGATGCTGACGCCGTCCGGGGTCTCCGCCGGATAGATGCCGTCCTCATCGGAAACCGCCCTGCCGTGGATGCCAAACGCCTTGGGAATGGAGGGGCCGGTAATGTCCGCGTCCAAAATGGCGGTGCGGTAGCCCTTTTTCCCCAGCATGACCGCCAAAAGGGAGGTCACCATGGATTTGCCTACGCCGCCTTTGCCGCTGGCCACGCCGATCACCTTTTTGATCGTGCTCATGGGATGGGGCGCTTCCAGAAAATCCTTCGGATCAGTCTGCCGGGAGGAGCATTCCTCGCCGCAGCTGCTGCAATCGTGGGTACAATTTTCTGCCATATTTTCATCTCCTGTTTTTACCGGAGTATTCCGGGAATTGCGAAAGCCTGTTTTGGCCCGCCGTCAATTCAGCATGCCAAAGTTTTGAAAAGGCCACAGGGTAAACTGCGCCTTGGCGATGATCTTATCCGCAGGGATGTAAGGGTCGTCCCACATCCGCGCGTCCCTGGAGCTCCTTCGGTTGTCGCCGAAAAAGAGATAACACCCTTCCGGGATATGGAACTCCCCGGAGCGGTCGGAGGGATAGACCACATAAGGCTCTTCTAAGGGCACACCGTCGATGGTGACCCTGCCCTCGCCGTCCACGATCACAGTCTCCCCAGGCAGGCCGATGAGCCGCTTGATCAGCGTCTCGTCGAGTTCTTCGGATTCAAAGACCACAATGTCGCCCCGCTGCAGCTTTTCCACATTGTGGATGTAGGTGGTGAACAAAATGCTTTTCTCGTCAATGGTGGGGATCATGGAGCCGGAGGGGATCACAGTAAAGGTAAAAACAAATTTTAGCAGCACCAGCAGAACGATGATCTCCAGCCCAAAGGGCAGGATCCACTCTTTAAAGATCTTTTTTGCTGTTTCCAATCCCAAGCCTCCCAATCTGCGGCCGCGCCCGGCGGCGCGCCTGTTTTTGTGCCTTCTGCCCGCCGCGTCAGGAGATCTCCTCCACATAGCGGATGCCGGGCACCATACTGATCTCCGAGATCACTTCGTAATGTTTCATCTGGCGCCCCAGGTTGATCTCCAGCAGGATGGTCGTCCCCGTGTCGGAGATGGCGTCCCCCTTGTTCACTTCAAAGGAGGAAATGCTGTAGCCCTGCTCCCGGGCATAATCCACCACGTCGTGAAGGACCTGAAAATTTTCGATCTCGATATATAGATTGATGATCCGGCTTTTGCTGTTGAAGTAGCTGTCGATCTTGTGCAGCAGGATGATGCCGAAAAAGATGAACAGGAAACCCAGGATCGCGCCGGCGTAAAAGCCCGCCCCAATGGCGATCCCCATGGAGGCGCAGGCCCAAAGGCCCGCCGCCGTGGTGAGCCCCTTTACCTGGTTGCGGTGGGTAACGATAATGGTACCGGCGCCCAAAAAGCCCACGCCGCTGATGACCTGCGCCGCCATGCGGGCGGTATCCCCCGTATTGTAGATCACGCAGATGTATTCGTTGGTCATCATGGCAAGACAGGAACCGATGCAGACCAGCACAAAGGTGCGCAGGCCCGCCGGACGCTTTTTCACCCCGCGCTCCCAGCCGATCAGGCCGCTGAGGGCCGTCGCCAGCAAAAGCCGCAGGAAAATAGAGCCGATGCTGGGCTCCATGTTTTGTAAATAGCTAAAAAATCCGCTCATAATCCGTCGCGGCCGAAACCGCATCCTCCCCCGTCATCCGGCGCGAACCGCTCCGCCTTTGCCCGGCAGGAAACGCGCAGGTTATTTTATGGCCACAGCCTCGATCTCCACCAGGCCGCCCATGGGCAGGGCCGCCACCTGCACGCAGCTGCGCGCGGGAAAGCTTCCGGTGAAATAAGCGCCGTAGATCTCGTTGACCGTTTTGAAATCCGCCAGATCCTTTACAAAAACCGTGGTCTTGACCACGCAATCCAGATCTGCGCCCGCAGCTTTGAGCACCTCGCTCAGGTTCTGCATGGCCTGCCTGGTCTGCGCCGCCACCCCTTCCGCCAGTTTGCCCGTGGCCGGGTCGATCCCCAGCTGGCCGGAGGTGTAAACAGCCCCGGCGGCCACCGCCTGCGAATAAGGCCCGATGGCGCCTGGCGCCTTGGGCGTTGATATGATCGTTTTCATCCTTCACCGCTCCTTGTATCCAGCGCCGCGCCTGGGGCGCACCGCCGTATCTTTTTGCTTTTAATGATACCTTCATTCCGCCGCCTTGTCAAGGGACCCCGGGCCGTGGGCAAAAGGAAGCCCCGGGAGCTCTCTCCCGGGGCTTTTTGCAAAAGACGGGGCAAAATCATCAGATGATATACTTTTTGATGCTCTCAGGGAGGTCGGAAGCATCGCAGGAAACCGTAAAGACCAGAGAGACCTTATTGCCGTCGCTGACCTTGTCGAGTTTTTCGATCATGTTCGCCAGTTCGTCCATGTTCCGTCCGCCAATGCGCAGGGTGGCGTCCACAAAGATCTCGGTAATATCGTAGTTGCCGGCCAGCACGCCGGTGATAAAGCCGTAGAACATATCAAAACCATTGATATCGTAATTTGCAATATCGATCAGCCTGACGGAATAATCGATGTTATAAGTCATCTGCATGCCCTTTTCGATGCAAACAATGTTGCCGGTGGTGGTCTTTGCAGAATTGTTGATCATATCGATCAGAGTCTTTGTCTTTCCGGAGCCTTTGTTACCCACGATAAGTTTTATCATGTTAATTCCTCCCTTGTGGTTTGTGTATGATTGCACGCCGGCGGCGTGTCATATCCTTTATTTGAGTTTCGCTTCCAGGGCGGCCTTCATATCCTCGTAGCCGGGCTTACCCAGCAGGGCGAACATATTGCGTTTATAGCTTTCGACGCCAGGCTGGTTGAAGGGGTTGACCCCCAGCAGATAACCGGAAACGCCGCAGGCCTTCTCGAAGAAATAGATCATATAGCCCATTTCGGCTTCCGTAATGGCCGGGATCTCCAGCACCACGTTGGGAACGCCGCCCTCGGTGTGGGCAAGCACGGTGCCTTCAAAAGCCTTGCGGTTGATGACCGACATCTCCTGGCCGGAGAGGAAGTTGAGCCCGTCGAAATTGTTGGGGTCATCCTCGACAAAGAAGTCCTGTTTGGGGGCCTTCACGTCCAGAACGGTCTCAAAGATCAGGCGGGAACCCTCCTGGATAAACTGTCCCAGGGAGTGCAGATCGGTGGAGAAAACGGCGGAGGAGGGATACAGCCCTTTGTTGTCCTTGCCTTCGCTTTCGCCAAAGAGCTGCTTGAGCCATTCGTTGAACATGGCAAACGCCGGTTCGTAGCCTACGAACATCTCCACGCCAAAACCCTTGCGGTAGAGGATGTTGCGGATGGCCGCGTAGCGGTAGCATTCGTTTTTGTCCAGGTCGCATTCCACGGTGGCTTTCTGGGCCGCCGCAGCGCCGTCCATCAGCGCCTTGATGTCGATGCCGGCCACCGCGATGGGCAACAGGCCCACGGCAGTGAGAACCGAGAAGCGGCCGCCTACATCGTCCGGCACAACGAAGGTCTCGTAGCCTTCTTTGTCAGAAAGCTCTTTCAGAGTACCGTTTTCTTTGTCGGTGGTGGCGAAGATACGCTCTTTCGCGCCTTCTTTGCCATATTTTTTCTCCAACAGGGAACGGAACACCCGAAACGCCAGGGCGGGCTCGGTGGTGGTTCCGGATTTGGAGATCACGTTGACGGAGACATCCCTGCCCTCGCAAATGGAGAGCACTTCGTGAAGGTAGGTGGGATTCAGGTTGTTGCCGACAAAATAGATGTCGGGAGTATCCTTTTTGAGGTTGTTGTAAAACGGGGAACGCAACGCCTCGATGACGGCGCGGGCGCCCAGGTAGCTGCCGCCGATGCCAATGACGATCAACACGTCACTGTTCTTTTTGATCCGCTCCGCAGCCTTCTGGATACGGGAAAATTCTTCCTTGTCATAGTCGGTTGGAAGTGTTACCCAGCCTAAAAAGTCGTTTCCAAGTCCGTTTTTTTCCACCAGCTGGCTCTGCGCCATTTTCACCTGGGGCTTCATCGCCTCCAGTTCATGAGGTTGGACAAAGCTTCCAAGATAACCGGTGTTCAGTTTGAGTGCCATAATGTTGTACTTCCTCCCAATGCTATAATCTTATATTACCTTAAAACGGCATTTTTTGCAAGCAAAGCGGCAGATAATTCATGAATTTTATGCACTTTGTACATAAGGTCAGGAACTCATCTCCACAGCGGCACGGAACATCCTTCCCAACCCGACCGAAAAGGTCATGCGCGCCACAGCTTCTCTGGCGCTGAGCCGGTATTCTCCCAATTGTTTTCCGTGAAGCGCTATGGTCACTTTGCCCAAAGACTGCCCTTTTTCAACAGGCGCCTGTACATCCCCCGCCAGCGTGACCTCCTGGGAGATGTTTTCTTCTTCTCCCTTTTTGACCACGAACGCGGCGGGCATTTCATATTCTATCGCCACAGAGGGCTGCGCCCCCCGCAGTACCTTTACCGGCTCCAGCAGCCCTTGTAACGAGGGGGCCGGGGCCATGGTGTAATTGGCAAACCCGTAATCCAGCAGCTTGCGGGCGGTGTAAAACCTTTCGTCGCTGGTGGCGGAGCCCAAGGTGACCGCTACCAGCGAAAGGCCGTTTCTGACGGCGGAAGCGGCAAGGCAGCTTCCCGCCCCGTCGGTGGTCCCGGTCTTTAGCCCGGTGGCCCCGTCGTAAAACCGCACCATTTTGTTGGTGTTCACCAGCTGGGTCTCCCCGCCGCGCAGGCAATCCATCCAGACGGTGGTGTATTCCAGGATCCCGGGATGCCGCAGCAGCTCCGCCGACATAACGGCGATATCCCGGGCCGTGGACATATGCCCTTCGGCGTCCAGGCCGCTGGCGTTTTGAAACGCCGTATTCGACATCCCCAATTCCGCGGCGCGGCGGTTCATCAGCTCCACAAAGCCTTCCTCGCTGCCGGCCACCGTTTCTGCCAGCGCCACAGCGGCGTCGTTGGCGCTGGAAATGGCCGTCGCCTTCAGCAGCTCGTGCACCGTCATCTCTTCCCCCGGCTCCAGCCAGATCTGGGATCCGCCCATGGAGCAGGCGTGTTCGGAGCAGGAGACCCGCGTCTCCGGCGTGAATTTCCCCTGCTCCATGGCCTCAAAGGTCAAAAGCAGGGTCATTACCTTGGTGATGGACGCCGGATGCATGGGGATATCCGGCTCCATTTCATACAGGACTTCCCCCGTGGTCTGCTCCACCAAAATGGCGGAGCGGGAACGCAGATCCAGCTGAGAAGCGGGCTGTACCTCCTCGCCGCGGGCTGTGACGGCCCCGGCGCAGACCGACAGGGCGGCGCAAAGCGCCGCCGCCTGCAGTTTTCAGTGTTTCATGCTTTTCGCACCTCATTTCCTCATAGTACCTACCGGCCCGGTAAATTCCTATGCGGGGAGGAAAAGCAAAATGTTCGCGCCGGGGGATCCCGCGCGAAAAGGGCCTGCCCGCTTTGGCGGAAAACAGGCCTAAATACAGGGATTGCTGCGGAAAGAAGCCCTTCCGCAGCAATAGGAATCTGGCTATTTAAGATTATTCCGCCGCGAAGGCTTTGATCTCTGCCAGGAAAGCATCGCAGTTATCGGAATGGATCTCTACCTTGATGGGTTTCGAAAGATCGAGGCTGAAAATACCCATGATGGATTTGGCGTCAATGGCATATCTGCCGGAAACCAGATCGACGTCAAAATCGTACTTGGATACGATGTTGACAAACAGCTTGACATCGTTGATGGTGTTCAGCATAATGTTGACCGTTTTCATGATAATTACCTCCTGAAAATATAATAATCTATAATGTCCAATTACTTGCCAAAATAACAATACTCAATCTATCGGATTTTGTCAATTGATAATTGTAATAATCTCTTTTTTTTAGTATAATAGCGTTAAAATCTTTCTGGGTTTTTGGTGAATTTTGCATCGTCGTCCGGAAAGCCAGACGGGGAGGTTCCCCTCATCAATTTTAACGCGCTGCCGCCTTTTATGCGGTCCTCCCCCGGCTTTTTGCGCGCGGGGCGGCGACCGCCCCCGGCGCCGCACAAAGGAGATTTCAGCGGATGAAGATCGCATTTTATACCCTCGGCTGTAAGGTGAATCAGTACGAGACCCAGATCCTGGAACAGCAGTTTTCCCGGCTTGGCTTTACGGTGGTGGACTGCGGCGGCGACGCCGACGTCTATGTGGTCAACTCCTGCACCGTGACCTCTTCCGGCGATAAAAAGACCCGGCAGACCCTCCGGCGGTTTCGCCGCGCCCATCCCGGGGCGGTAACCGTCCTCACAGGCTGCTATCCCCAGGCCTTTCCGGAGGAAGCCGCCGCCATCGCCGAAGCCGATATCGTCACCGGCGCGCGCAACCGCGCAGACCTGCCCGGCGCGGTGCTGGGCTTTTTGGAAAACCGCCAGCGGGTGGTGGATATCCCCGCCCACGACCGGGGCGAGGGCTTTGAGCCCATGAGCGCCCAGGGCTTTTTGGAGCGCACCCGCGCTTTTGTCAAGATCGAAGACGGCTGCGACCGCTACTGCTCTTACTGCATCATCCCCTATGCCCGCGGGCCCGTCCGCTCCAAACCCCTGGAGGATCTTACCCGGGAGCTGGAGGGCCTTGCCCGGGAGGGATACCGAGAGGTCGTCCTGGTGGGCATCAACCTGCCCTCCTACGGGCGGGATCTGGGTTTGCGCCTTCTGGACGCCGTAAAGGCCGCCTGCCGCGTCCCCGGCATCCGGCGGGTGCGCCTGGGTTCCCTGGAGCCAGAGCTGCTCACCGACGAGGATATTGCGGCCATGGCGGCGCTGCCCCAGTTCTGTCCCCAGTTCCACCTTTCGCTGCAAAGCGGCTGTGACCGCACCCTCAAAGCCATGAACCGCCATTATGACGCCGCGGAATACCGCCGCATCGTCCGCGGGATCCGCAGCGCTTTCCCCAATCCCTCTGTCACCACCGATATCATCGTCGGTTTTCCCGGCGAAACGGAAGCGGATTTTGAACAGTCCCTTGCCTTCGCCGAGGAGATCCAGCTGGCCAAGGCCCACGTCTTTATGTATTCCCCCCGGGAGGGCACCCGCGCCGCCGCCATGGCGGACCAGCTTTCCCCTGCGGAAAAGGAACGCCGCAGCGCCCGGATGATCGCCGCTACGGATAAGACCCGGGACGCTTTTCTGCAAAGCCAGGTGGGCCGGGTTGAGGAGGTGCTCTTCGAGACCTCCCAAACCCCTTACGGCATAGAGGGGTATACCCGCAACTACACCCCCGTCTGCGTCGACGTCCCCCAGGATATCCGGGGGCAGCTGCATCTGGTGCGTATCACCGCGGCGCTGGGCGGGCGCTGCCTGGGGGAGCTGGCGGACTAAGGCCGGCGGCGGGGGATCCCGCCGTTTTTGCGTCTTTCCCCGCGTTTATCCGGTGCTGCCGCAATTTTCCCCGTGTTTTTTTGTCTAATCTAAAATATTAAAAAATTTTTTTGGTTGGTTTCCCACTTTTCTTGTGGTATACTGTTGCCAGAAACGGTGCCCGGCCCGCCCTTGGGGCCCGCGCCGGAGAATGGAGCTGAATTATTTTGGACGCTGTCGATTATAAGATCCTGCGCTGCCTGAAAGAAAACGCCCGTCAGAAAGCTTCCGCCATCAGCGACGCCATCGGCCTTTCCGTCTCCGCCGTCATCGAGCGGATCCGGAAAATGGAGGCCTCCGGCATCATTCAGAATTATACCGTGCTGGTGGATCAGAAACAGCTGGGCAACGGGATGACCGCCATTATGGAAGTCAGCCTGGAACATCCCCGCTACTACGATTCCTTCGCCGCCATGATCCAGGAGAACAAAAATATCGTCTCCTGCTATTATCTCACCGGCGACTACGACTTTATCCTCAAGATCATTACGGATTCCTCCGACAGCCTGGAGCTGATCCACCGGCAGATCAAAAGCACCGAGGGGGTTTCCGCCACCAAGACCCATTTTGTACTGAAAAACGTCAAGGCGGATCTTTCGGTGATCCCGGACGAAGCGGAATGACCGCCTGCAGGAGGTTTTTTTATGACGACCATCACCGAGCGCCCCGTCTCTGACGGCGGGGCCGCTGTGCTGTATACTCTGACCAACCGCCACGGCATGGAGGTCACGGTCTCCACCCGGGGCGCCGCTGTCGTCTCTGTCCTTGTCCCGGATCGTGAGGGCTGCATGGCCGATGTGGCCGCAGGATGTCCCGGCGCAGTTTCCGGCCCTGGCGGCGAGGGCTTTTCCCAAAAGATCTGGAAAGCTAAAGTTGTGGAGTCCGACCATGGAAAAGCCGTGGCCATGCTGTATGTAAGCCCTGACGGCGAGGATGGACGCCCAGGCGTCCTGCGCGCCACAGCGGTGTTCACCCTCACCGCCCTGGGGGAGCTGATCCTCTCCTATTGGGCGGCCGGCGACCGGGATATGACCTGTGACCTTTCCAATCGCCTTTGCCTGAACCTGGGCGGACGGGAGGGGGGACGGGCGCTGCAGGAGCTTCAGCTTTTCGGCCGCCCTGTTCCCAACGCGGGGCCGGACGCTTCCGCCCTTTTGGATTTTTCTGGGCCCCGTCCCCTGGACAGCGGCCTTGCCGCCCACTACCGGGCCCTGGGGAACGAGCCCTCCCAGGAGCCCCAGGCCTGCGCCCTGCTGCATCATCCCGAAAATGGACGTTATGTCTTTTGCCGCACCACGGCCCCCGGCGTGCAGGTCTCCTGGGATCTTGAGGAAAACGGCCTCTGCGTAAAGCCCTGTCAACCGCCCCAGTCCCCTCTTCCGCTTCTTCGGGCGGGGGAACCCTTCGATTCTGTCACCATCTGCCAGTTTGGCGTCAGAGGGCGGGGATGACGGCCCATTTATCCGTAAAAAGCTCCTCCGGGCAATGCCCGGAGGAGCTTTTTTGCTTTATGCGGATGTTGCCCGTTTTCCATGTCTCCCGGCCTATCCCTTTTTGGGGGGCGGCGGATCCCGCCGTTCCAGTTTTCCGCGGAGCTTTTGGGTTTCCTTCTGAACCGGCGGCGGAAGGAGCTGTTCCCGCAGGGGGTTTAAAATGCGCCAGGGCTGCATCAATTTTTTGAGCATTCCGCCGTCCCTCCTTCGAAGGGGCCTTCCCTTCCGGGCGGCCCATTATTTGTGATACAGCTTTTTCGTCTGGTACTGGGGCTCGCAGGTCAGGTTGACCCCCAGCTTCTTAAACACGTTAACGTCCACCTGGGAGAGGATCACCGAAGAATGGGCCTCGCACTCCCGCAACTTGGAAAGCTGGGCCATGGCCAGCTCCGCCGTGGGGTTGGTGGCGGCGCTGATGGTCAGCGCGATGAGGACCTCGTCGGTGTGCAGCCGCGGGTTGTGGTTGCCCAGATGCTCTGTTTTCAGGTGTTGGATCGGCTCGATGATAATGGGAGAGATCAGGTGGATATCGTCCTGGATATTCCCCAGCGCCTTTAAGGCGTTGAGCAGCATGGCCGAAGAAGCCCCCAGCAGGCCCGTCGTTTTTCCGGTGACGATGCGCCCGTCCGGCAGCTCGATGGCCGCCGCCGGCATCCCGGTTTCCTCCGCGCGGGCAAGGGCCCGTCCCACCACCGGGCGGTCCTCCACGGTGACCTCCGCCTGGTTCATCAGCAGCTCCACTTTATATACGGTATCCTCGCCGGCCTTGCCCTGACGATGGTCGCACAGGGTGGCGTAATAGCGGCGGATGATCTCCTGCCGGGAGGCCTCCTTGCAGGCCTCGTCGTCGATGATGCAGCGCCCGGCCATATTCACCCCCATGTCCGTAGGGGAACGGTAGGGGCTCTCCCCCGCGATTTTCTGGAAAATGGCGTTGAGCACCGGGAAGATCTCCACATCGCGGTTGTAGTTGACGGTGGTCTCTCCATAGGCCTCCAGATGGAAGGGGTCGATCATGTTCACGTCGTTGAGATCCGCCGTGGCGGCCTCGTAGGCCAGGTTCACCGGGTGCTTCAGGGGCAGGTTCCAAATGGGAAAGGTCTCAAATTTGGCATAGCCCGCCTTGACGCCGCGGCGATATTCGTGGTACAGCTGGGAAAGGCAGGTACCCATCTTGCCGCTGCCCGGCCCGGGCGCGGTGATAACCACCAAAGGCCGCGTGGTCTCGATATAGTCGTTCTTCCCGTAGCCCTCGTCGCTGACGATCAGCGGCAGGTTGGTGGGATAGCCGGGAATGGGATAATGAAGATACACCCGGACGCCCAGGTTCTGCAGACGGCTGCGAAAGGCGTCCGCGGCAGGCTGCCCGGAATACTGGGCGATGACCACGCTGCCCACATAAAGGCCGACGCCGCGGAAGGCGTCGATCAGCCGCAGGGTATCGGCGTCATAGGTAATGCCCAGATCCCCGCGCACTTTATTTTTTTCAATATCGGCGGCGTTGATGACAATGACGACCTCCGCCTGGTCCCGCAGCTCCATAAGCATCCGAACCTTGCTGTCCGGCTCAAAACCGGGCAGCACCCGCGCGGCGTGATAATCGTCGAACAGCTTGCCCCCAAACTCCAGGTAGAGCTTGTTGTCGAACTCACTGATGCGCCGCCGGATATGTTCCGACTGCATTTTCAGGTATCTTTCATTGTCAAACCCGATCCGTTTCATCTTTTGTACCCCTTTTTCCCGTTTTTTACAGCAAATAGCGGCAGATCCGCCTTCCGGCAAACCGGCCGCATCTATTCCCGCGAAAAAACCGTCGCTTATTACTTCTTATTATAAAGAATCCCCCTCTTTTTTACAACCGCTTTTTTGTTTTTTCGCGCTTTTCCGGCAGTTTTCTTCCTCAAAGCAAAAAAACTCCGCCCCGCGGGGCGCGGGACGGAGAGGGAAAACAGGGCGGCGCGCTGCCGCGTCATTCCTCGCCGGGCAGCCGGGATCTTTCGTACAGCTTTTGCAGCTGCCCTTTTTTCAGCATTGCCAGATATTTGGCCGTCAAGGGCACCGCCGCCGCGATCCAGGCCAAGGGAGAGGCCAGGCAGATCCCGGCGTAGCCGATCAGCCCGGGCAGGATCAGGGCGGCGGCCAGCCGCGCCAAAAATTCCCCGACGCCGCCCATCAGCGGGACAAAGGATTCCCCCATGCTCTGCAGGGCGTTGCGGTAGATATACAAAACCGCCAGGAAGGGGAAAAAGACGGCGATGGTGTTGAGGTACTGTTGGGCGTAGCCGATGATCTGGGCCGTGGGCTGATCCATAAACAGGCCGGTCACCGCGCCGCCCCAGAAAAAGTTGATGGCCGCGCCAGCCACGCTGAAGATCATGCTCATGATCATAGAATCCCGCAGCCCTTTGCGGATCCTGTCGATCCGGCCCGCCCCCAGGTTCTGCCCGCAGTATACCGCCATGGTGGTGCCCATGGTGCCAAGGGGCTGGGTCACCAGGTTTTCCACCTTGCCCGCGGCGGTAAAGGAGGCGATGACGTCGGAGCCAAAAACATTGATGGCGCTTTGCAGCACCAGGCAGCCCACCGCCGTGACGGAAAACTGAAACGCCATGGGGACTCCAACGTTCAGGTGAGAGCAGACGAACTGCCAGTCCACACGGAAATTCTCCCGTTTCAGGTGTAGGATGGGATATTTTTTGGCACACCACAGGGTACACAAAACGGCGGAGATCAGCTGGGAAAGCACCGTTGCCCAGGCGGCGCCCGCCACGCCCATATCAAGATTGATGATAAACACAAGATCCAGCCCCACATTGACAAGGGAGGAAAGGATCAGAAAATAAAGGGGCGTTTTGCTATCCCCCAAAGCGCGCAGGATCCCGGCGATCATATTGTAGTACATGGTGGCGACGATGCCGAGATAAATAACGTTGATATAGTCCGCCGCGTCCTGGATGATGTTGTCCGGCGTATTGAGCAGGCGCAAAAGCGGCATGGTGGTGGCGGTGCTCAGGGCTGTCAGCACCACGGTAAAGATCACGGAAAGCAGGATGCAAACGGCCACCGAGCGGCGCACGCCCTCCTCGTCGCCGGAGCCGAAGCGCTGGGCTGTGATGACGGAAAACCCGCCGGTGAGCCCAATGGCAAAGCCCAGCACCAAAAAGGAAATAAAGCCGGTGGCGCCTACCGCCGCCAAAGCCTCCACGCTGATAAAGCGCCCCACAATGATGGTATCCACCATACTGTACAGCTGCTGGAACAGGTTGCCCGCCAAGGTGGGCGCAAAAAAGATCAAAATCAGTTTCCAGGGCGTCCCTTTGGTCATATCCTTTGCCATAATTTGCTGTTTCCTCCAAAAAAAAGCCGCCCCCAACCCTTCTCGCCCTTGAGAAGCTTCTGGAAAAGCGGCCTTCACAGTTTCAAACGATATTGGGTCTACTATACCATCCGCCGGTGCGGCGCGCAAGGGAAAAAAGCAAAAAAATGCCGCTGGGAAAAAGGTTTTCGCAAACTGCCAAAACCATTTTTCTCCCAGCGGCAAATTTTGATGATTTTCCCTAAACGGGGCTTATTCCCCGCGCAGAGCCTTTACCCACTCGTACACTCCGGCGATATCCGCTGGGGTCGTGCGGCAGCATCCGCCGATCAGCTGTGCCCCGGCTTCGTACCAGCTGCGGGAGGCGCAGCCAAAGCAGTTCTCCGCCCCGGCCCCATGCCAGGTCTTATCCGAAGCGTCATAGCTCTCTCCGGAATTGGGGTAGACCGCCACCGGCCGGGAGAAAACCTTCCGGATCCGCTTGACCAGCGGCGCGATGTACTGGGGCGGCGTGCAGTTGACGCCTATGGCCACCAGCGCCTCCCCGCATTGTTCCAGATGTTCGGCGCACTCCTCGATGGGCGTGCCGTCGCAAGTGTGCCCGTCGTCCCGGCAGCTGAAGCTGATCCAGTAAGCCGCCTCGGGATAATCCTCCATCAGCTTTGCGATCACGCGCGCTTCGTACAGGCAGGGGATGGTCTCAAACGCCAGCACATCCGCGCCGGCCTCTATCAGCAGTTCGACGCGGCGGCGGTGAAAATCCGCCAGTTCCTTCTCGCCGATGGTATAACCGCCGCGATACTCCGACCCATCGGCAAGATAGGCGCCGTAAGGGCCCACCGCCGCGACGATCAACGGATAGGGACGGCCGCTGCGCGCGCTCTCATTCGCCCAAAAACGTTCCCGCGCCTGGACAGCCAACCGGACGGAACGGCGGAGCAGCTCCTCCGCTTCTTCCTCCGAAAAGCCCTTGCCCATGAAGCCCGGGATGGTGGCCTGGTAGCTCGCCGTCATGGCGCAGTCCGCCCCCGCTTCAAAATAATCGTAATGCACCTGCTCGATCTTCTCAGGGGCTTCCGCCAGGATCCGGGCGGACCAGAGGGCGTCGTTGATCACGCAGCCGCGGTTCTCCAGCTCCGTGGCCATGGCCCCGTCCAGGATCATCACCTGATAATGGGAAAGCAGCTCTTTCACTTTGTTCATGTTGTTTGGCCGCAGCGCAGCGTCTCCGCCGGGCCTTCCTCCTTTTCGTCTATTCAGGCGGCTGTTCCGCCTGGCTTTCCGCTAAGCGCCAGCCTGCCGCAGGCCGTAAAACGCAAAAAGACCTCTGCCCCGGGGCGAAGGTCTTTTGCGGCAAACCGGACAGCCCGCCTTGGGGCGGGCCTTTTATCCTATGGGCCGCAAAATGTCAAAGCAGCTCAAGGGGATATTCCTGAAAATGGCAAAAACAAACAGCGCGATCAGCACCCACAGCAGCAGCCGGTCCGGCACATAACGGTCGATGTGGTTGCCGCCGGTGGCGGCCCAATCGGCCAAACGGGCCCCACAGTACAGGCCCACCCACGGCAACACCAAAAAGATGGCCGGGTTCTGCCGGAAAGCCAGAAGAAGGTTCCCTTGGACCAGGGCAGAAAAAGCCCGCCCCATCCCACAGCCGGGGCAGTAGAGACCCGTCAAAGTCTTTACCAGACAGGGGATCCCGCAGACCTTGAGCAGCCAATAGGCCGCCGCCGCGCTGGCGCCCGCCAAAACGAGCAACAGGCACGCCGCCGCCACCCGCCAAGGCCTCGGCCACTTTGGGAAAGTCACATCAATAGCCAGACGCGGCCAGGCCGATCACCAAAACGAAGTACAAAATATATCCGATGACCACTACCAGACCGGCAGCAGCGCCGATGATGGAGAACAGCTTCGATTTTTTGGCAGCGTCCTGGGCGCCCGCGTAGTCGCCGGCGGCCAAAGCGGAATTGATCTTGCAGGCATAAATAATGGAGCCGATGCCAAGCGGCAGGCAGCAGAGCAGCGTTACGATGATCGCCCATACAAGGTAAGGCGTCTGGCTGATGGCCGGGGCCGCGCCCTGGGCCTGGGCCTGGGCCTGGGCCGTATACTGCGGCTGCTGGGGCTGAGCCACGTACTCCGGTTGCTGGGGCTGGGCCGTGTATTCCGGCTGCTGGGGCTGAGCCACGTACTCCGGCTGCTGGGGCTGGGCCGTGTATTCCGGCTGCTCGGGCTGGGCGTTCAGCGCCATCCCGCAATTGGGGCAAAAGGCCTGACCGTCTGCGATCTCCTGATGACAGTTGCTACAAATCATATGTAATCTTCCCTTCTCAATTTGGCTTACCGCCTGATGGTTTCTATCTACTAAAATACTGCATTTTTCGCAGCATGGCAAGCGTGTGTCAGGCAAATCATAAAAAATTTACAAACCCCGCCGCAGCCAGCCCGTCCCGGCCTTCAATTTCTTGACAGGCTCCACCAAAATGTTGTATGATAAAAACGCTTTCCATCCATGCCGCTATGGCGGAACTGGCAGACGCAAGGGACTTAAAATTTGAGCACCCGGGCTGGAAACTTCCGGGTGAATGCTGTCAAATTCGGTGAAACTCCTTCTGGACAACGCCGAGCCAAGCTACTGCAACGTAGAAGGTGTAGAGACTAAACGGCAGCCGCCTAAGTCGGTTTGTACCGATATGGCGAAGACATAGTCCGGACTACAACATCCTGATTGGCCGATGGCTCAGGCAACTGAGAGTAGTGAGAAAATCCCTCGGTGGCAACATCGTACCGGTTCGATCCCGGTTAGCGGCACCAAAAACAGCGCCCCGGTTTTCGGGGCGCTGTTTTTGCGTCCCCCTAAAAAATCGGCAGTTTTTTGCAAAAACGCCCAAAATCGGCCGCCGGATCCCCGCGGGATCCCGCCAAACAAAAAGGACGCCTGCCGTAGACAGGCGTCCTTTTATAAACCTTTTGCACAATTACAGGTGGAATTCCATGGGGTAAGTCAAATACTCCAGCTCGTCAAGCTGATCCATGGTGACCAGTCCCGCCGGGGCACGCAGCACGCTGGGGATCCGGTTTACAATGGTGGCGCAGGTGTGTTCCACCGTCGCGGGTTTTACCACATGGAACTCGGTGACAGGCTCCCCGGTGATCTTCCAGTCGCACATATCGCCATCCTCCGGGCCGTACACCTTACCGATACACTGGGTCTCGATGACCGGGCCCTGGAACGTTTCGGTGGTGACTACCGCCGCCATGCCGATGCAATTGCCCTTGGGAATGGTATAGCCCATGGTGGCAGAGTAAAGATCCCCGCCATGGAAATAAGGGACGCATTTCTGCGTCTGGCTCTTGATGGTCCAGCCCATTTTGGAGGCCAGGGCCTCGTTGGAGTTCCAGACATAGGAGGGTTCGATCTCGGTAGGATGGGCGATCTGCTGCTCAAACTCCTCGGCGGTAAGGCCAACGCCATGCGCCTTGGCCAGGGCCAGGCCGTAATCCTCTACATTGTAGCTGACCGCGCCCTCGATCTTTTCGATCCGGTTGCAGCTTCCGGCCACCATGCCGACCATGTTAACCCAGAAAGTATCCTCCATGCCGCTGCCCACGAAGGTGCAGTTGTGTTCTTTGGCGATCTTATCCAGTTTGTTCGCGCGGACGGGATCTGTCGTCCAGCAGTAGGTGGCTTCTTCACAAGTGGTGATCACATTGATGCCGCGGCTGAGACATTTGACATAGTGATCGTAGCAGTCGCTCACCAGGCTGAACAGCGTGACGATAGCGATATCCGCGTCGGTGTTATCCAACACTTCATCGGCATTGTCGCTGATCAATACGCCGGTTTTTACGCCCAATTCCGCATAGTCGCCAATATCCATGCCGACGACAGCGGGGTTTACGTCGATAGCGCCGACGATCTGCGCCCCATGCTCGTACAGATAACGCAGGATATACTTGCTCATCTTCCCACAGCCATACTGGACAACGCGGATTTTCCCATTGCAGCTCATGATCATGCACCTCTTTTTCATATTTGGAAGTTTTCTTCCTTGGTTTCTATCATAGACCTTGCAGCTGCTATAAAGTCAACGGGAAAAAGATAATTTTTTAACAATATTTTTTCAGGCAAAGCTCACCGGGATCTGCAGGCGCAGGAACATGCCGCGGGCCGTTGTATCCACCATGGGGATATCGGAAATACTCTCGCAGAGATAATCCCCGGTGACGCGATAACCGCGTTTTTCGGCTTCCTGCAGCAGCCGTTCGGCGTATTCCTTCTCTTTGTAAAAGCTGTCGCAGTAGATGCACAGATAATTGCTGGCCGGGATAGGCGTAGTCAGATCCGCGCTTACAAATTCCCGGTCGACAAAAACAAATAGCTCCGTAGAGTAAAAGCGCCTTTGGGCCAGGTTTTCCTGCCGCAACACCGTACCGGCGTTGCAGAAATAGATCTGGGGCAGCTGATCGGCAGAAAGGCTGTCCTTCAATTCCCGCAAAAGGCGTTCGTATTCGTCCATATCATAGTCATAAAAGTTGATGCCGCAATCGATCAGATACATCTGCCGCCGGCCGATATATTCCAACACGATGGTACCGTCCGGCGGGGCCGTGCGGTAATGCTCAATGCTTTCGATGGTGCGTTCGATCGCCCGCCGCTGAAATTTCAGGTTTTTGATCTCACCATCCACCTGTTCCTGACGGCGGCGCAGCACCGTTTCGATGTAATTGATGTCCGGATCCCGCAGCTGAACACTGATCTCCTTTAGGCTCATTCCCAGGGATTTCATGTACTGGATTATATCCAGCACCGCGCTTTGTCGGATATCATAATACCGGTATCCGTTTTCTTCGCCGCGATGGGTGGGAGAGATCAGCCCCATCCGGTCATACAGCCGCAGGCTTTGTTCGGAAAGCCCGTTCAGTTTTGCCATTTCCCCAATTGAAAGATATCCCATGGATCTTCCCCTTTCCCTCAAAACCCTTCCAGCCTGATCCTGCTTCATGTCTTGCGCAGTATCCCGGGACGGGAATTTTGTCTTGTTCCGCTTAAAACCGCCTGTTTTCCCCTGTTTTCTCATTTATTATAGCCTTAAAACCTTATGTTTACAATAAAGTTTTGTTCGTCATTTTCAATGGATCCGGCCATTTTTCCCATTGGGCCGGGCCGGCTGGCGGCGGGTTTTCGCCAAAGGTCCGGCAGGGCGGCAGTTCTGCCCTGCCGGCGCTCCAGCCCGCGCCAGTTTCCCTTCCGCCGCATTCCCACAAAGGGCTGTAGACTATTTATTTAGTCTATCATTTCATGGAGCCCCACCTCAAACAGGCTTTTCCGTTCACCATGTCCCGCTTCTGTAAGTTCAAAGAGGGGAATGCTAGACTATTATAATAGTCTAGCATTCCCCTCTTTGAAAAAATAACTGCTCCACGGAGCCGGTCGAAGTCCCCGCCATTTTGTGCTATTATAACCACAACATGGTTATGATCCTCGATTTTATGTCCGCCCTACGGGCATGGCCAATGATCCCATTTGTGCTTCGCGCTTATGGGATCATAATTTTTCGCAGCCATCGCCGCCGCGGCTGCGGACAAGCAGCCTTTGACCTGCTGCTCAAAACCCTTCAGACCGAAAGCCTTGACCTTGAAGTTCTAAGCGGCAACGGGCCGGGGCTCGCCTTTTGGGAGAGCTGCGGTTTTCGCGAGTACAGCCGTTATTTGAGACGATGATGTTTCGTTTGCAGAGCCTCCAAAAGTCGTAGTCCTATCTTGAAAAACTCCCCGTTGGGGGATTGGATGTAAAAAACACGGCCCCTTCCCCCGTTTGCACCGGGAGAAGGGGCCGCGTTCATCCGTTTCCAAACAGCCTTGCCAGGGGGCTCACAACATTTTTAAGGTCTGTAATGGCCTGGTTGAGCGCTTCTACATCCAGGTCTTTGATCTTTTCCATCGCAGCCGACGCCGTTTCCGTGCTCTGCCCAACCAGGCTGTCCACCTGATCCAGCAGCCCCGGAAGATCCGCCTGCCGCAGCTGTTCCGTCACTTCCTCCAGGCCGCTGACCGCTTGCCGGGTTTGGTTTAGCAGGCTCCCGACCCTGGGAGCCATGACTAAAATTGTGATCAGCACCACCACAAAGGTACCTACCAGCGCCATCGCGCCCAGGCGCGTCCAAACCAGCTGCTGCTTTGCCATATGCTCCAGCTTTTCCAACGCGCCGTTTTGTTCCTCATCGACTATATTCATAGTCCATCCCTCCCTGATCTATTTTCCATCGTCGTCTTTTTGTTCCGACTCAAATATAATCTACCGTCTCGGAAAGCGGTTTTCGCTGGCTGTGGTTTGGCAGCGGCCCTGCGCCCTGCGCCGCGTAGCCAAGATCCAGAAGCATCAGGATCTCTTCGTCTTCGGGGAGCGCCAGGTCCTTTGCCAGATCCTCTGGATCAAAGAAATTGACCCAGCAGCTGTCGACCCCCTCGTTTCTCGCCGCAAGCAGCATATGGGTCGCAACAATGCTTGCGTCCTCTACGCCGGAATCCCTCTTTCCGCCCGGATATACGTATACGTTCTCCTTGTGGAACGCGACAGCCAGAACGGTGCCCGCGCCGTAACGGCACGGCGTGGCGTTATCGATTTTAGCGAGCCCTTCTGCAGATTGGATCACATAAATATGCTGCTCCTGCAGGTTTTTTGCAGTCGGGGCCAAACGTCCCGCTTCCAGTATCTTGATCAGCTGCTCTTCTTCGACCGCCTTTCCGTCAAACTTTTTGCAGGAGTACCGGCTCCTGACTACCTCTGAAAAATCCATTCCATTTCCTCCCTTTCTGATCTTGTGGCCAATGATAAGCCATCTTTTTCCAAAAAGCTCCGCCGGTTTTCAGCCCGCTTTTTTGTTTCGATCATTTTGGCATGCCGGCAGCGGCCGTTGTCCCATCCGCCATTTTCTCCGGTGCCGCTGATATGATTGTAGCGCATATCGTCCCAAACAGCAAGGCTTCTCTGTTGCGTCATATTCCGTTGTCTGCATGCTAATGAGCGCTTTGTGGAAATAAAAAGACGCGGGGGTTATGAAACCCCGCGTCTAAAAAGCTGCCTGCAATGGATATTTTTCTTTTTGCTTCTTCGCCAGCCGAACTTTCCACGCCAAATTGAAAAAGCCAGCGATGGCCAGCGCTCCAGATAAGAAACGGCGGCGAAAAAGGTTTATTCCGGTTTCCGTGGATAGCGCTGAACCCCTGTAACCTGCAAAAGGTTGGCAGCGGCCGTGAGTCGTCGCAAGGCCGTTTACGACCGGTCAGGCAAGCGGAGCTCCATCTTTAGTGGACCGGAACCGCATGGAGCAATGGCGCAAAAGAAAAATCACCAGTCCGAAGACTGGTGATTTTAATGGCAGCGGGATCCGCTGCGACGTGTCTTTAAAGGTAACGGCAGATGCCGCTTTTTCGCATCCGGCGGTTTGCCGAATGGCATAAACCGCTTTCCCCTTCGGGAGTGACAGGAGGTTTTTAGAGCTGAAAGCGGAGAAAACCGACGTCAAGAGAGGGCAGCGCCCCCTATGAAAAAATCCTTGCGCCATAATATACGGCACAAGGATTTTTGTAAAAACGATGCAAAAAAAATTTATTATTTTTCTGTAAAGAGATCCTTCTTTCCACAAAATAAAGCAATTTTTTGCCCTCATTCATAAATTTAATTATATCAAAAAAATCAGCTTTAGGCTACCCTTGGCCATAACCAAATTTGTCGTTAATTATTCGGCAGTTATACCGCGTAGGCAATACTCGACAATTTCTTGCAAAATATCTATACTCAAGGTGTCGATACAAGGAGGCGCCTTGTATCTGGCGGGTCTCGATCCTGGCTCCGTGGATTAAAATGCTGCACAGAGGTTATTCTGGCACAAAACAACCCTCGTCAATTTGGCGGGGGTGTTTTGTTTTATTGCAGTTATAAAAAGCTCTCGGAGATTTTCCATTCGAGGGCGCACACCGGGTGGAAAGTTTTGCGGTGGTTTCAGCTTGTCAGTCCAGAACATCAGAGGCGGAGGATATGGTGGCGGCTGCTGATTTATGAAATTTAGCGGAGGAGGATCTTCATCAGCTTTGTGTTTCGCCGGTCGGCCGGCTGCTCTCCATGCAGAGGCAGGGGTGGGTAACCTGTCACTCCCGCAGTGCATATCAACCCCTTGGCGGAGCGGTTCACACGCTGGCACAGATGGCCCACACGCCGTTTCAATAGATGCGGCGGTGTCTACGCCCGTATCGGGTGAAATATTGCCTATAGGGGCGATACCGGGTTCAGTGGTTTCAGCAGGAATTCCTTCATTAAATAAAGTATCAAAGGTATTTTCCTGAATGGCTTTCATGAGGGCCAGCTTGGAAAGATTCTGTGCTGCCGCAAGTCCGATATAAAAAGAGCGTTGCTCATGGATTTCGCAGCACTCCAGTATAACAGTGTTTTGCGTCCAGCTAAGAGACTGAGCTTTCCCCATGAGAACCGGGTCGTTTTCGTAGGTGCGGTAAAAGTCACGCATCCTGCGGAGATTGCGAAAGGAGAAGCCTTTCAGCGATGGGAAACGGGTGGCGAGGTTTTCGGCCAAGTGAGTGACAAAGGCTTTTTCCCCCTGGCGACAGATGCATCGGCCGATCAAGATATAAAGCTCCATCAGAGATCGGTCGGCCGGCTTGTCATTGTTTTCGTAGCAAGTGGTGATAGCAGATGTGATCTGCTCCATGTAGAGGGAGCTTTCATTTTTCAGTGCTTTCATGGGCTTCTCCTTTCCGGCTCATTGTGAGCCTGTTTTTTTATGTACCCGGCAGAATCAGCTCTGCCGGCAGAAATCTATTGGGGCGTCATTCCGATACTTGCGTTCCGCAACTTGAACAATACATAAGTTGTTCCTTTTTCTACAAGACGTCGCAGGTTGTTTCTGTATTTTTCCAAAGCCAGCCCTAAGGTATATAGTTTACTTGCCTGCCGTACCAGTTTCGCTTTCTCTTTTGCGTTCATATAGCCCATCCTTTCGAATTTAATAAGCGCGCCTTTTACCCTACCATGTATGATCTAAGAAGTCTACAACATATTTCGTACATAATTAGGGCGGGATATAATGAGACGTAAGTTGTGATCAGGCTAAACCCTACCATGGGTCGTAGAATCCACTTTTGTGACC
>JAQVCU010000018.1 GCA_028689635.1 Oscillospiraceae bacterium | reverse complement strand
AACCTGAGCCGGAGGGGAAGGGGACCACGGCGGAGAGCCGGGTCATCCGCTTGGGCGGGGAGGATATCCCCTATCAGGTGGAGAGGAAAAAAAGGAAAACGCTCAGCATCTGCGTGGGGCGGGAGGGACTGCTGGTCAAGGCCGCCCCAAAAACGCCGGTGAGGGAGATCGAAACGGCCCTGCGGGGCCACGAGGGCTGGGTGTTGCAAAAGCTGCGTGAGGCTGCCCGTGCCCGCCTGCCACAACCGGAGCCGGGGGCAAAGTTCCCCCTGTGGGGAAAGGGCTACCCTCTGGTTTTTCGGCGATCCCCGGGCGGGGCAGCGGCCTGCCTGAGGGACGGCGCGATCGAAATCAGTTTTCGCGGGGAATCCCTCTGCCGGGAGGAGGCGCAAAAAGCGCTGGAAGAGTATTACCGGCAGGAGGTCCGCCGTGCTGCCGCCCAGGCTTTGGCGGTACTCAGCGCCCAAACAGGGCTTGTTCCGGCAAAGGTGACGGTGAAAAAGCTCACTGCCAGCTGGGGCAGGTGCTCGTCTGAGGGCAACATCTCCCTCTCCCTTCGCCTGGCGCAGTTTCAGCCCCGGGCCCTGGAATATGTGGTGTTGCATGAGCTTTGCCATCTGCGCCAAATGAATCATTCTGCCGCGTTTTGGAGCCTGGTGGAGCAATACATGCCAGACTGGCGGGAAGCCCGGGATCTTCTGCGCAAGCCCGCGGAAAACGCGGAGCCTTGACTTTGCCGGGAAAGGGCGCTATACTCTTGCTATGATTAATTTTGAAGTATTTTGATCCATTTTTGTGGAGAAAAATGAAATTTGGCTGGCAGTTGGCCGGGCCGGAGCAGGAGGAAGCGATGATACGGGAGGAAAGGCTCAAGCGCATTTGCGATTACCTGAAAAGCCATGAGTTTGCTTCGGTGGAGGATCTGACCGGCGTGCTGGGGGTGTCCAAGGCCACCGTGCGGCGGGATCTGGCTTTTTTGGATCAGGGGGGCGAGCTGGCGCTGGTGCGCGGCGGCGCCACCATCCAGAATGGCGCCCGGGGCGAGGAGCTGGCTTATGACGAAAAACGCGTGGCCCACAGCGCCGAAAAAGCCCGCCTGGGGGAGGCCGCCGCCGCTCTGGTGCAGGATCACTCTGCGGTTCTGGTGGACGCGGGCACCACGACCCGGGCCATGATCCCATTTTTAAAGGAGCGCACGGGGCTCAACCTTGTCACCAACGATGTGGCCATCGCCGCGGATCTTTCCAGCTGCCGGGGCATCAACGTGACGGTGACCGGCGGGCAGCTGCGGCAGGGGTACTACACCCTAAGCGGCTATCTGGCGGAGGATCTGGTGCGGAACATGCGCCTGGACGCGGCTTTCATCGGGTTTGACGCGGTGGATGTGCGCTCCGGCTGCTATATCACCAACACCGATGAAGTGGCGCTCAAACGCTGCATCATCGAAGCGGCGGACCGCGTGGTGGCGGTTTGCGACCACGCCAAATTTGAGAGCACCGCCTTTGTATCGGTGTGCCCCCTTTCCCAGGTGGATGTGGTGGTCACCGACCGCCAACTGGATCCGGCCCTGGTGCGGGAGCTGGAAAAGCAGGGGATACAGGTGGTGCTGGCCTGACCAGCCCAAAAGCGGGCGCCAAAAGGGGAAGATATCGCCTTCTCCTTTTGGCGCCTGCTTTTCTTTTCCCGCCCGTTTCGGATTCCGGAAAAGTTCGGAAGATTTTTTTCAAAAAACCTATTGACAGGTGGAAGATGGGTTGCTATAATGATGATGCAAAATGAATCAAAAAGGCTCAAATAGTTTCAAATGCGGCTGTAAATTCCCATGCAGACGCGGCAGACATTTAAGGAGGAAACCATATGCTGTTCAATTTTGACGCCCCTGCCTATGAAAAAGTAGTCAACGACGCCCTGGCCCTTCGCCCGAAGATCGAGGCCGCTGCTGACGAGATCAGCAAAGCCGGCTATTCCAACATCTTCTTCATCGGCTGTGGCGGCACCTACTGCCATTCCTGGCCTATGAAATACATGCTGGATACAGAATCTGAGATCGAATCCTACACGATGATCGCTTCCGAATTCATGGTGATGAACCACAAGAAATTCTCCAAGGATTCTATTTGCGTTTTCTCCACCCGTTCCGGCAACACCAAAGAAATCGTTGCCGCCGCGAAATTCTGCAAAGACGCCGGCGCCCGTGTTGTGATGTACGTTTCCAACGCCGGTACCCCCGCCTGCGAATATGCGGACTACCTGTTCTGCTCTTTCGCTACCGATTCCAACCTGGCCGAGGCCATTTATCTGACCAACATGCTGTTCCTCACCCGCATGATGCACAACGCGGGCTCCTTCCCGAAATACGAGCGTTTCGCCGACCAGCTGTGCACCATTTCCCCCTACCTGGTCAAAGCCAAAGAGCTGTATGAGGATCGCAGCAAGGCCCTGGCTGAAAAGCATAAAGATACGGATTATCACATGGTCATCGGCTCCGGTTACCTCTGGGGCGAGGCTTACGATTACGCCATGTGCATCCTGGAAGAGATGCAGTGGATCAAGACCAAATCCATCCATGCCTGCGAATATTTCCACGGCACGCTGGAGCTGGTGGAAGAAGATACCAGCCTGATCCTGTTCTATGGCGAGGATTCCACCAGACCTTTGATGGATCGCGTGATGAACTTCTCGAAGAAGATCACCAAAAATATCGCCGTTTACGACACCAAAGAAGTGGAGCTGCCCCTGGACGAGGAGTTCCGCAAGATCATGAGCCCCATGGTCGTCTATACCATTACCGAGTGCCTGAGCCGCCATCTGGAGCACGTGAGAAATCACCCCCTGACCACCCGCCGCTACTATCGCCAGATGGAATATTGATCCGCTTTCACAGAAATATCCAATATACGCAAAAAGCCCGCCTTTTATAGGCGGGCTTTTTGTCTGTAAAAAAAGGGGGCAAAAGCGGCCCCTAAGCGCGGGATCAAACTGCGGCGCTTAAAAATTCCCGAAGGGCGTCAAACTGTTTTTGGCTGTCCTTCAGGCCCCGGGCATAAACCTCTTTGAATTTTTCGGGGTCGTGCTCAAAACGGCTCATGCCAAGGGAAGTATCCGGGGCGATGACCAGGGCGCGTCCCTGGGCCTCTAACTCCCGCACAAAGGCGGTGGAAGCGTTGTAAGCCTCGTACCGATGGTCGAGGGTCTCCACCATGGCGGGGAATTTCCGAAAGAGGTGACGATAGACAGGCCGGAAGGATTCGGGCTTTTTTATGTAGTCCCGGGCCTGGGTAAGCACCACCACCACCCGGGAGCAGCCGTCCTCCAAAGCTTTTTTCACCGGGATGGGGTCGGAGGTGCCGCCGTCCAGATACTTTTTTCCCGCATATTCCACCATGGGAGAGAAAATGGGGATGGCGGAAGAAGCGCGCAGAATGGTACAGTCGTTGGGCCGCAGATGGGATTTGTCAAAATAGACGGGCCCGCCGGTCTCGACATCGGTAACGCCGGTGACGAATTCGCAGGGATTGGCAAAAAAAGCGTCGTAATCGAAGAGATCCAGCTTGTGGGGGATCTCGTCAAAAATAAAATCCATCCCAAACATGGAACCGGTTTTGAAAAAATTGCGCAGGCTTACGTAGCGTTTATCCGACCCATAAGCAAGATCGATGCGCAGATTGCGCCCGCGCTGCCCGGAAAGATAGGAAACGCCGTTGCAGGCGCCGGCGGAAACGCCGACCACATAATCGAAAGAGACCCCGGCGTCCATAAAAGCATCCAGCACACCGATGGTATAAAGGCCGCGCATACCGCCGCCCTCCAGAACCAAACCTGTTTTCATCGTTTACCTCACAGAAAGAATTTCTTTCCCCAGTGTACTACAAAAACCGAAGGATTTCCAGCCCCAGGCGGGCGCTTTTAAAGGGCGGCGCGCAGCTGTGCGGAGATCTCGGCGAAGCGCTCGTCCGTTATGTCGAGCGTTTTTCGGAAGGGTTCTTCGTCCATGCGGGCAATGCGCAGGACGGTGGGGGAGAGGCGGCGCACCACATCCTGAAGCTTTTGGACAGCGCTGTCGCTATCGTTGTAGCCTTTGATGATGGTGACTTCAAAGATAACGCCGCCCTGAAAGCCGCGGCGGAAAGCCTCCATGTTGGCGATGTATTCCGCCAGGGTGTAGCCATCCACCGGCCGCTGGGCCTTTTGAAAATCCTCCTCCGTGATGACCTTGATCTCGCAGAAGATCTCTTCGCAGCGCCGGGCGATCTTTGCAAACGGCTCTCTTCCCAACAGGTAGCCGTTGGTCAGCAGGCGCACGGCCCGCCCTTTGGAATGGATGAAATTGATGATCTCGCCAATGCCCTGGTGCAGCAGGGCTTCGCCGCTGGAATTGAGAAAGACGGTATCCGCCCCGGTGAGCTCCATCTCTTTTGCCAGCTCCGCCAAGGGGGCGGCAAGGCTGCCGAAGGAGAGCATAGAATCCCCTTTGCGGGCGCGGCCGATGGGGCAGAAGATGCAGTCAAAGTTGCAGGTCTTTTCCGGCAGGATGTTGACTTTGAGGATGCGGCGGTTTCCCTCCGTCTTCAGGCCTTTGTAGAAAAAATGATCCATAGAAATAGCCTCCTTGTTGTCTTATCAAACAAATGATACGGGGGAAGATCCCCCAAAAAAGCGGATGAAACGGTCAAGACGGGGCGCGGCGCAGCTCCCGCCGGCAAAAAAAGACGGAGAGGAGGAATACAGCCGCGTCGGTGAGGGGGAAAGCCAGCCAGACGCCGGTCATCCTGGCCAGGCGGGAGAGCCCCCACGCGGCGGGAAGGATCAGAAGGATACCGCGCAAAAGGGAGATCCAATGGGCGGGGGCGGCCTTTTCCACCGACGGCAGAAAGGCGCAGGCCAAAAGGTTAAAGGCGGCGAAGAACAGGCCGGAAAAATAAAACCGCAGGCCGGAAACAGCAAGCTCCTGCAGGCGAGGGGAGCCTTCGCCGTTAAACAGGCCCACAAGAGGCCCGGAAAAACAGAACAGCGCCGCGTAAAGGCCTGCGGAAAGCAGCAGCAGCGTACACGCCGCATAAAAAAACACCTGGCCCGCGGCCTTTTTCTCTCCGCGGCCGTGGGCGCGGCTCAGCAGCGGCTGGGCGCCTTGGGCGACGCCGGTGAAAACGGCCATGACCACCAAAGAGAGATTGGCCACCACGCCATAAGCCGCTACGCCCACGCTGCCCTCCAGCCCGGAAATGATGCGGTTAAAAGCCACGATCACAAGGCCGGAGGAAAACTCCGCTACCAGGGAGGGCAGGCCCAGGGACAGGATGCTCCGGAGCGCCTCCCCCAACGGGGCGGGGGCCAAAAGACGAAGGGTGTTTGTCTTGCTGCGGCGGTGAAAGGCCAGCAGGAACAGCCCCGCCACGGGGGAGGCGCCGGTAGCCAGGGCGGCGCCGAAAATGCCCAGCTGCAGCGAGTAGAGAAAGAGATAATCCAGCAGAATATTCAGCAGGCTGCCCGCCAGCATGGAAGCCATGGCAAGGCCGGGGTTTCCGTCGTTGCGGACAAAGCAGAGAAGCACGTCGTTGGCAAGAAACGCCGGGGAAAACAGCAGCAGCACCGTTAAGTAGGAGCGGGCCATTTCAAAAACATCCTCCCCCGCCCCCAGAAGGGCGGCGATGGGATCCGCCGCAAAAAGGCCGAACAGCACAAACACAAGGGCAAAGCCGCCCGCCAGGCACAGGGTGCAGGAGAACAGCCGCCGGGCGCGCCGCTGCTCCCCCTGCGCCTGCAAAACAGAAAAAGCGGTGGCGCCGCCCATCCCCAGCATCAGCCCACAGCCGTGGATAAAGCTATAGACGGGAATGGCAAGGTTGAGCGCGGCCAGCCCCTGGGCGCCCAGGCGGTTGGCGACAAAATAGGTATCGGCTAAGATGTAGCAGGAGAGCCCCAGCATCCCCAGGGTCTGGAAAATGGCGTAGCGGAGAAACTCCCCAAGACGGGCGGAACGATCCATGAAAACCTCCCTAAAACACCGGCACAAAAAACAAGCGCCAAACCTCCCTGTCTTCAAAGGCCTAACGACAGGAAAATCCGACGCAAAACCTCCATACCCGGCGGCACAGAGGCATCGATTATTTTTTTAAGATTATAGCAGAGGAGGACCGAAATGTCAAACCCATCCCCAAAGCAGTTTCTTGCACGCCGGTGAAGGGTGTGCTATCATGGGGGCGAAGGAAGGCGGTTTGCACCCGCCAAAGGAAGGAAGCGGGAAAAATGGCGGATTTTTGCATGGAATGGGCGCGCTGGCTCACCGATGGCCTGGAGGAGATGGAACCGGAGATCCAGGCCCGGGTGCTGAGAAACTGCGGGCGGCGCTGTGCGGAGACCGGCGTGCTGGATTGGTACCGGCGGCGTTTTCAGGACGCCGGGGAGGATCTTGACCGCTTTTTTGCGGAGACATCCACACCGGGCCAGGTGGAGGGGCGCGTGGTGGAGCCGGGCCGGGAATACGAGCTGATCTTCCCGCGGTGCCTGTGCGACCTTTGCGCCGAAGGAGGCGTTCGCTCGGCGTGTATCTGCGAGTGCTCCCGCCAAAGCGTCCTTTTTGTGATGGAGGATCTGTGCCCGGGTATGCCGGTGCGGGTGGAGAAGATCGCCACCATCCGGGAGGGTGCGCCGCAGTGCCGGTTCCGTATCCTCACAGGGGCGTGAGCGCAGGGCGGTGCCGTAGTTTTTGCCGCCTCGGCGACAGCGCCGGGCAAAGGCCCGTTCCCCCACTTTTTGCGCGGGCCAGACGTTACAAAAAAAGACCGGCGGGGCTTTGAGAAAAGCCTCCGCCGGTCTTTTGTCAGTTACGCTTTGGTGCAGTGAACGCCAAATTCCGCCTCCAGGGCGGCAAGGGCATCTTCCAGATGGCAGTCGGTCATAAGCAGGGAAATATCCACTTCGGAGGTGGTGATCATGGTCACTTCACCGCCGGAGGCGGCTACAGCCCGGATAGCGGCGGCGGCTACGCCGTACATATCCTTCATTTCATTGCCGTAAAGGGCCACCTTGCTGTTGCCGCTGGCCACAAAAGGCTTGGCGGCCGGGTATTTCTTGCGGATCAGGCCGATCACCGTGAGCACCTGGGGAAGCTCCCCGCTGGGCACGGTAAAGGAGACGCTGACATGGCCGCCGGTGGGGGCGGATTGAGAGATCATATCGATATTGACCTTCTCCCGGGCAAATTCCTGCAGAACTTCCCCCAAAAAGAGCAGATCTGCGGGGATCTGGTGAAAGGTCACCAGGCTGACATCCTCCAAAAGGGAGATTTGGCTGACTCCGTTCATTGTGCACCTCCTGATTCAATAAGACGGCCCATATCATAAAGTCCCGGCTCCGCCCCCTGAAGGAAGAGAGCGGCGCGAAGGGCGCCGGCAGCGAAGACCTGGCGGCTGGCCGCATGGTGGGATAGGGTGATCACTTCATCCGGGCCGGCAAAAATAACGTCGTGGTCGCCCACGATGGTGCCGCCGCGGACAGAGTGGATGCCGATCTCGGCTTTGCTGCGCTTTTCCCGCACGCTGTGGCGGTCGTAGACATAACGGACCTCCTCCGGCAGGGCGGAGGAGACGGCGCCGGCCAGCAGCAGGGCGGTCCCGCTGGGGGCGTCCAACTTTTGGTTGTGGTGCTTTTCCACGATTTCCACATCAAAGCCCTGGCCCAACACGGCGGCGGCCTTTTGAGCCAGAGCCGCCAGCAGGTTTACGCCCAGGGACATGTTAGCGGAAAAAAACACCGGGATCACTTCCGACGCCCGCCGGATGCGCGCGATCTGCTCTTCAGAGCAGCCGGTGGTGCAGAGCACCGCGGGGATGCGGCGCTTTTCCGCCAGGGAAAGAACCCCCTCCAGCAGGGAGGGGTGAGAAAAATCGACGATGCAGTCGGCGGGGACATCGCAGTCCTCCGGGCGGGCAAAGACGGGGTAACCGGCCTGGCCGGAGGCCCGGTCGATACCTGCCGCAACGGCGCAATCGCCCCGTTCCCGGGCCAGGGACGCGATCTCCCGTCCCATCCGGCCAAAACATCCGCTTAGGATGATGCGGTACATGGCAAAAACCTCCCGTAAAAAGCTGACGTTAGACCAAAAGGCCCACCCGGCCCATTTCCAGGCGAAGGGCTTCTTTGGCGGCGGGTTCCATGGGGACAAGGGGCATCCGGCATTTTCCGGCGGCCCACCCGGCCAAGTTCATGGCCTCCTTGACGGGAATGGGGTTGACGTCGGAGAACAGGGCGTCGATCAGAGGCAGCAGGCGCAGCTGCAAAGCGGCGGATTCCCGAACGTGCCCATCAAAAAAGAGAGAACAGATCTCGTGGGTCTCCCGGGGCATCAGGTTGGAGAGCACCGAAATGACCCCTTTTCCACCCAGGGAAAGGATGGGGACGATCTGGTCGTCGTTGCCGGAGTAGATCGCCAGATCCTCTCCGCACAGGGCGGCCACCTGGGCCACTTTAGAGATGCTGCCGCAGGCCTCCTTGACCGCCACGATGTTGGGATGGCGGCTTAGGGCCTGGCAGGTGGCGGGGGAGATCTCCACCCCGGTGCGGCTGGGAACATTGTACAGAATGTTGGGCAGGGAGGTTGCGTCCGCCAGGACGGAAAAATGGCGGATAAGCCCAGCCTGGGAGGTTTTGTTGTAATAGGGCGTTACCTGAAGCAGGGCGTCGGCCCCCGCCTTTTCCGCTTCCTTAGAAAGCCAGACGGCGTAATCGGTGTGGTTGGAGCCAGCCCCGGCAATGACCGGGACCCGGCCATGGACCTGCTCCGCCGCATAGGCGATGACGCCCACGTGCTCGCTGTCTGTCAAAGTGGAGGATTCTCCGGTGGTGCCGCAGATGACCACGGCGTCGATGCCGTTTTCGATCTGGTGCTCCAAAATCCTGCCGAGAACGGGGTAGTTGACGGAACCATCGGGGTTCATGGGGGTGACGACGGCGGTGGCAGCGCCGGTAAATACGGTTTTTTTCATGGGGATATTCCTCCTTCAAAAGGCTTTACCCGGCGGAATCTCCCCGCCGGAATTTAGTCGAGATAACCTTTGGCGGCCAACAGCTCGGCCATGAGAACACCGCCGCCGGCAGCGCCGCGCAGGGTGTTGTGGGAGAGACAGACGAATTTGTAATCGTACTGGCTGTCGGGGCGCAGACGGCCGATGGAGACGGCCATGCCTTTTTCCAGCATGCGGTCCAAAGCGGTCTGGGGACGGTTGTCTTCCTCAAAATAATGCAGGAACTGTTTGGGGGCCAGAGGAAGCCCAAGGCGCTGGGGCTCGCCGGAAAACTCCGCCCAGCATTTTTTGATCTCCTCCATGGAGGGTTTCTTCTCAAAGGAGACGAATACGGCGGCCAGATGGCCGTTGGAAACAGGGACGCGGATGCACTGGGTGGTGATGGCGGGGCCCTGGGCCTCTACGATCTTCCCGTCCTTCAGGGCACCCCAGATCTTCAGCGGCTCCTGCTCGCTTTTTTCTTCTTCACCGCCAATGTAGGGGATCACGTTGTCGTTCATTTCCGGCCAGGTCTGGAAGGTTTTTCCGGCGCCGGAAATGGCCTGATAGGTGCAGGCAAGGGATTTGGTGACGCCGAATTTCATCAGGGGGTGCAGGGCGGGGACGTAGCTTTGCAGGGAGCAGTTGGATTTGACGGCGATAAAACCGCGTTTGGTGCCCAGGCGCTTTCGCTGCGCATGGATCACTTCGGCGTGCTCCGGATTGATCTCCGGAATGATCATGGGAACGTCCGGAGTGTGGCGGTGGGCGGAATTGTTGGAGATGACCGGGCATTCCAGACGGGCATAGGCCTCCTCCAGCGCTTTGATCTCATCCTTTTTCATATCGACCGCGCAGAAAATAAAATCCACAGCGGCGGCAATTTTCTCTTTGTCCGCCACGGCGTCCAACACCACCATCTTTTTGATCTTTTCGGGGATGGGGGTGTCCATGGCCCAGCGGGAGCCTACGGCCTCTTCATAGGTCTTTCCGGCGGAACGGGGGGAAGCGGCCAAAACCACCGGATGGAACCAGGGATGGTTTTCCAGCAGCGCGATGAACCTTTGGCCAACCATACCGGTGGCGCCGACGATACCAATGTTAAACTGTTTCATGATAGAACCTCCTTGTCGTTTGTGGATCCTGCCCGGCAGATTGTCGCCGGGAGACAATGAAAGCAACGATTGCCTTTGTAGCTATTATAGCGAAAAAAACGCAGTTTGTGACCCCTTTTCGCCCCGTTTTCACAATTTTGAGGGCTTTTCTACCGCTGTATTCCCACGGGGCACAAAAGCGGGCGGGAATGCGTTCCGGCGGAAAACCGGACAAAAAAATGACCGGAAAAGGGCGGGACAGCGGCGCTCCCCGTTCTTCTTCCGGCTTTTATCGCGACAATAAAAAAACCGGTTGAAAACCGGTCATCATTGCAATATAATAAAGACATTGATCTGCAAAGCCGCCCAAAAGGCGGTTTTTTGCAGTCGATAGCTCTTCATCACACACATGATGACAGTTCCACGCTTGTTCAGCCATGCAACCAGAGCGGTGCCGCCGTACCGGCATCCTCTTCGGCGGTTCGCCCTTTCCCGACCGGCAGCGCCCATACGGGGCTCGTAACCGGAGGTACTGATGAAAACCGCGCCTCTATCCTCAAAATATTGCCATTATCTTATCATTGCGGCAGTAGTCTGTCAAATAAATTTTCTATTTTTAACAAACAGGTGAAAAAACAAGATGAAAAAAAGTGATTTTTGGTATGATTTGCCCGAGCGGCTTATTGCACAGACCCCCATAGAGCCTCGGGATCATTCCCGGATGATGTGCGTCGACGCTTCCAGCGGACGGATCGAGCACCGGCATTTCTATGATCTGCCGGAGATGCTGCGCCCCGGCGACGTTCTGGTCGTCAACGATTCCAGGGTGCTGCCCGCCCGGATGTATGGGATCAAAGAATCCACCGGCGCCCGCATCGAGGTGCTGCTGCTAGAACAGAAAGGCCCGGATACCTGGGAGATCCTGGTGAAGCCCGGCAAAAAGGCCCTGCCCGGGGCGGTGATCTCCTTTGGGGAGGGGCTGCTGACCGGCGAAGTGCTTGAGGTGCTGGAGGGCGGGAACCGTCTGGTGCGTTTTTCCTGCGAGGGCAATTTCTATGAGACGCTGGAGCGCATCGGCCAGATGCCCCTGCCCCATTATATCACCGCGGAGCTGGAGGACAAGGAGCGCTATCAGACGGTGTACTCCCACGAGCTCGGGTCCGCCGCGGCCCCCACGGCGGGGCTCCATTTTACAAAAGAGCTTATGGCAAAACTGGAGGGGATGGGCGTTTCCATCGGCTACGTTACCCTGCATGTGGGCCTGGGCACCTTCCGGCCGGTAAAGGCGGAGGAGATCACCGACCATAAAATGCATTCGGAGCATTACCATCTGCCGCAGGAGACGGTGGATCTGATCGAAAACGCCAAGGCGCGGGGCGGCCGGGTCTTCGCGGTGGGTACCACCAGCACCCGCACCTTAGAATCCGTGGCCAAAAAGCACGGACGCCTGGTGGCGGACGACGGCTACACCGATATCTTTATCTATCCGGGGTACGAGTTTCAGGTGCTGGACGGGCTCATCACCAATTTTCATTTGCCGGAGAGCACCCTGATCATGCTGGTGAGCGCCTTTGCGGGCTACGAGACCACCATGAGGGCCTATCGCGAGGCGGTGGGGGAGCAGTACCGTTTTTACAGCTTTGGCGACGCCATGCTGATCGAAGGGAAAAAAAGAACGACGCCATAAAACAAGCCGGCACCGCTGCCGGCTTGTTTTCCATCCCCGGGCAAAACCGCCGGGGAGCGGGCTCCGGCGACGAAAAAAGAACGGAATGCGGCGCGCTGGGCGCCGCGGGAGGGAGCAAACCATGGTCAAACGATGGTATCTTTATTGCCGGGAGATGTATCCCCTGGGGCTAAGCCTTACGGCGGCGGTGCTGCTGGAAGGGGCCCTCTATTTCCTCACCGTGCTCACCTGCCGCGTCCCCTTTGAGCCTTCCGCGCAGGAATGGGTGGGCGGGCTTACCGTTTTTTGCGCGCTGCTCTTTCTGCGCATCGCCGATGATTTCAAAGACGAAGAGCTGGATCGCCGGCTGTTCCCATCCCGCCCCTACCCCTCCGGCCGGGTGACCCGGCGAGATCTGCAGATCCTGCTGGTGCTGGATGTTCTGGTCATGACCGCCGCCAACCTGATGGTGGTAAACACGGCGAGCCTTGTCTGGTTTGCGGCGCTGATGGGGTACATGATCCTCATGTGCGTCTGGTTTTTCCAGAAAAAACGCATTCAGCAAAACCTGCTGCTGGCCCTGGTGACCCACAACCCCTGCATGCTGCTGATGAATTACTATCTGCTGAGCATTACCTGCCGGCGCTATGGCCTGCCGCTGATGACCCTGGATTTTTTCTGCGTCAACCTGATGCTGTATTTTCCGGCGCTGGAGTACGAGATCAGCCGCAAGATCAAAGCCCCGTCCATGGAAAACGAATATGTCACCTACTCCAAAACCCTGGGGTTTCGTCCCTCGGTGCTGTTTTTGCTGGTGGTATCCCTAATAGAGCTGGCCGCCACCGAATACATTGCGTTTTTGTATTTTCCCCGGGCGTGGTGCGCGGTGTTTGCGCTTTATTATCTTGGCTACTGCGCGTTTGCCCTGCTCTATCTGCGGCGTCCGGAGGACCGGCGGCTGCAGATCGGCGCTTTTGCCCGCGGGTATATCGTGGTGATGCAGGGCACCCTCATCGTAGCGGCGGCCCTGGCAGTGGCCCGGCGCTGAGGACAGCGACAATCTTTGTGCTTTGAGGTGCGATAATATGGATCGAAAAAAGAACGTGGAAGAAGCGGTCAAATACACCCTGGTCGGGATCGGCAGTACGGTCATCCAGTATGTGGCTTATGCCTTGTGCTACGGGCTAACGCATCAATACATTCCGGCGAATATTATTGGGTTTATACTTAGCGTGTTTAATTCTTATTATTGGAACCGGCGGGTGGTGTTTCCCAGCGCCAAGGCCGCGCCCTGGTGGAAGGTGCTGCTTAAAAACTACGTGCTGTATTTTGGCACCGGGGTCATCGCCACCAATCTGCTTTCCTGGCTGTTCATCGATGTCTGGGGCGTTTCCCCTTATCTTTCGCCGGTGATCATCGTCCTGATCCTGTACCCCATCAATTTTTTGATCAGCAAATTTTGGGCCAACAAAGAGGAGAAATGATCCATGAAAGCCATCCGTTTTGACCGAGAAGAGCCGTATATCCGGCAGTTCATCAGCCTTCCGCAAAGGCTGTATTCCCAGGCGGAGATCGTGCAGTCGCCCAAAGAAGAGGAACAGCTGCTGCGCGGGACCCACTACCTGAACCATTATGTAAAGCTTACGCCCTTTCTGGTATTGGAAAAGGGCCGGGCCCTGGCGCGCTGTCTGGTGACGGAATATCCGGAAGATCAGGTGTGCTATTTTGGGTATTTTGAGTGCGTAAAGGATGAAAAGGTGTTCGCCTGTCTGATGGACGCGGTGGAACGCTTTGCCATGGACAGCCAGTATCCCGCCATCGAGGGCCCCCTGGATGTGTCCCTCTGGATCCGATATCGCTTTAAGGCGAACCTGTTTGACCAGCCGCCGTATTTGGGGGAGCCTTACAACAAAGATTATTATCTGCCTTTCTTTGCCGGGCGCGGATATGCTGTGAAGGAGCGTTACGTCTCCAATCGGTACCGCGCCCTGCCAAAGGAGGGCTTTGCCTTGCCCGCCTACCGGGAGCGCTGGGAAAAGTTTGCCGCCATGGGTTATGAGATCCGCTCCCCCCGCCCGGAGGAATGGGACCGGTGCGTCGGGGAAATTTACGATATGATCGCGGTGCTTTACCGGGGGTTTCTCACCTATCACGCCATTACCCGGGAGGAATTTGCGGCGGCATACAGCTCTTATCGCGGCCTGGTGGATTACGATATCATTAAGCTCGCCTATTATCATGGAGAGGCCGTGGGCTTTTTTATGGGCGCGCCGGATTATGGAAACCTTGCCTCCCGCAGAAAGACGCCGGGGACGGTGCTGCGCTTTTTGAGGACCAAAAAGAAGCCGGAGCGCTATGTGCTGCTTTACATGGGGGTGATGCCGGAACACCGTGGGGCGGGGATGGCCCTGACCCACTGCATCATGGAGGAGCTGGCCCAAAAGGGAACGCCGTCCATTGGCTCCCTGATCCGCAGCGGCAACCCAAACTACGATTACGCCGCAGAGTATATGGACGGGCGCTACGAGTATGAATATTTGGAGCGCCGCTTTACCATTGCGGATTATCTGCGCCGGGGAGAGGAACTGTGGGGCGACGGGGAATACATTGCGGAGAAGACGGCCTCCGGCTGGAACTGGCACGGCTTTGCCGGTTTTGCCGCAGACGCGCGCAGATGTGCCCGCTGGCTGCGGGAGCGGGGGTTTGGCGGCAAAAAGATCGCCCTTTACGGCAAAAACTGCTACGGCTGGATGGTGCTGGATATCGCCGTCATGGGCTATGCGGGGGTCTGCTTTCCGGTGGACGCCCAATACCGGGAGCGCGAAGTGCGCAACATCCTCTCCGCCTCCGGGGTCTCCCTGATGCTTTACGGGCGGGAGCAGGCGGAGATCGTCGACGCCCTGCGGGGGGATTTCCCCGAGGTCTCCTTCCTATCCATGGAACAGGCAGCCGAAGAATACGCCTCCTACAGCGGCGAGGACGGCCTTGCAGCGGCGCCGCCGGAGCAGACGGCCAAAGTGCTGTACACTTCCGGCACTTCCGCAGTGCCCAAGGGCGTGATGCTCAGCCAGGCCAACCTCTTCGCCAACTGGAAGGCCCTTTACCGCCGCACGCCCATGGCCCGCGGCGACAGCATCTATCTGGTGCTGCCCTTAAACCATGTCTATGCCGGGGTGGCGGCGTTTCTCTATACCATCGTTTCCGGGATGAAGATCTATCTCGGCACGCCGCAGCCCGGCCCCTGTATGGAGGATTTTGCGGCGCTGCATCCCAGTGTGTTTATTGGAGTGCCCCTGTTGGCGGAAAAAATGTGGGAGATCGCCCAGGCGACGGGGGATCCAGCCGGGGCCTTCGGCGGAAAGCTTTCCTATTTTTACTGCGGCGGCACCGCCATCCGTCCGGAACTGAAAAAAGCTTACATCGAAGCGGGGATCCCTTTTTTGGAGGCCTACGGTTTGACCGAGACTTCTTCGGTGGTGGCGCTGGATCGGATAGGGGATTACCGGGAGGGTTCTGCCGGTGTGCTGATGGAAAGCGTGGAAGCGGTGATCGATTCCCCGGATGAAAACGGCGTGGGAGAGCTGCTGGTGCGGGGAAAAAGCCGCATGGCGGGCTATTACGGCCTGCCGGAGGTCAACCGCCGGGTATTGGACGAAAAGGGGTTTTTCCACACCGGGGATCTGGCGCGCATCGATGAAAGCCGCCATCTGTATCTGATGGGCCGCCGCCGTCAGCTGCTGCTGACCAGCAATGGCAAAAATGTCTATCCCCAGGAGGTGGAGGAGCGGGCCTGCCTCTGCCCGCAGGTGAACCGGGCCACCTTGTACGAGGAGAACGACCGTCTGCATCTGAAAGTATGGTATGCCGGGGAGCGGCAACCGGTGGAGGAATTTTTGGAGCGCCTGCGGGAGGAGCTGCCGAAATACATGCGGTACGAGACCTTTGAATGTGTGGAGGACGTAGACGGGGGGAGACTGAAATAATGATCCTTTCCAGCCAAAGCCATACGGCGGAAGCTTTTGCCGGGTGCGGCGCCAAGGCCTTTCATTTGGCACGGATGCGAGAAGCCGGTTTCCCGGTGCCGCCCTTTGTGTGCCTGGAGCCGGAGGATAGGCAGGCCGCCGGGGAGCTGCCGGATCTGCTGCGCCGGGAGGGGATATCCGGGCCCTATGCCGTGCGTTCCTCCGCGGCGGCGGAGGACGGAGAAACGGCCTCCTACGCCGGGCAGTTTGCGACCTATCTCTTTGTTCCAGAGGAAGAAGTGGCGGCGCGCGCCGGGGATTGCTTTGAAAAGCTGAGCGCCCTGCGCTATCCCGGCGAGACGGCTCCCCAAAAGGCGCGCTGCGTCATCGTTCAGCAGATGGTGGAACCGGAAATATCCGGCGTGTTGTTTACCCAGAACCCTCTGGGCATCCTCAGCGAGGCGGTGGTCGTGGCCGGGGCGGGGGCGGGCAACGGCGTGGTGGAAGATAAAGTACCCACCGCCACCTATTACCGCAACCGCGCCGACGGGCTGGGATATCATATCTGCCAGGAAGGCGCGCCGGAGATGCCGATAGCGGCGCTGGAGGAACTGCTGGAGCTGGGGCAGCGGCTGGAAACGCTGCTGGGCCCGGGGCTGGATGTGGAGTTTGCCCTGCAGGCGGGGCGGCTCTGGCTGCTGCAGGCCCGTCGGATCACCACTCTGCCGGAGGGCAGGCGCGTCGTTTTGGATAACAGCAATATTGTGGAAAGCTACCCGGGGCTTACCTGCCCGCTGACGGCGGATTTTGTCTCGCGGCAGTATACCGCTATTTTCCGCGGCGTCGTGACGCGGCTGTCGGGAAGCGGGAAGATCGCCCGCCGGTATGGAGAGCGGTTTGCCCACATGGTGGAATGCTGCAACGGACGCATGTATTACCGCATAGAAAACTGGTACGGGGTCATCGGCCTGCTGCCCTTTTCTAAAAAGATCGTGCCGGTCTGGCAGGAGATGCTGGGGGTACGGCAGGAGACGGCGAAAACGGATCTCTACCGGATCTCTCCCTGGCAGAAGGCTTCCATCGCCCTGCATACGCTGTATTATTTTTTTCGCGCGACGGCCAAAATGGCGCAGCTGCAGCGATGTATGGAAGAAGCGGAGGACGCTTTTCAGGCGCTGCCCCGGGACGCCGGGCTGGAGGAGCTGGGGGCGCTTTACCGCCGGCTTACCGCCCTGGTAATGGAGAAATGGGATTATACCCTCATCAACGATATGTACACCTTTTTGCACACGGCGCTGTTCCGGGCGGCCATGCGGCGGCGGGGCGCGCCGGAGGAGCAATTGCAAAGCGCCCTGGCAAGCGCCGCCTATCTGGCAAGCCTGCAGCCGGTGAAAAGGCTGCTGGAACTGGCCCTGGAATGGAAAAAAAACGGGGAGAGCGCATGTTTTTCCGAGGGCTTTGCCCATTATTTGGAGCGCTACGGCGACCGCAGCGTAGGCGAGCTGAAAATAGAGACCGAAACCTTTCGGGAATTCCCGGAAAAGCTGCAAAAGCAGATCGAACAGTTCGCCGCCCTGCCAAACCTGGAGACGCTGCTGAAGAGCCTGGGCGCCCCGGCTAAAAAGGGAGAAACCGGCGGATTGGCGGGGTTCTTCCTCGCCCGTGCCCGCCTGGGCGTCGAGAATCGGGAACGCTCCCGCATGGACCGGACGCGGCTGTTCGGCTTTGCCCGCAGCGTTTTTCTGCGGGCGGGGGAAATCCTGCGGCGGCAGGGCAGGCTGGATGAGGGCAGGGATGTGTTTTACCTGACCATCGACGAGCTGTTTGCGCCGGACGGAGCGGATCTTCGCCCCCGGGTACAGGAGCGCCGCCGCCGTTTTGCCGCCTACGCCGGTTACCCGGCCTATTCCCGATTGGTTTTTGCGGGCGAGATCATCGAAAAGCCCTGTTTGACGGCAAAACTGCGGCAGGACGCCGCCGGGCCTTTGGCGATGCAGGGCGTTCCCTGCTCCTTCGGCAAAGCCTGCGGCGAGGTGGCGCTGGTGGAGGATGCCCAGGAGGCGGGGGATCTCTCCGGAAAGATCGTGGTCACCCATTCCACCGACCCGGGCTGGGCGTTTTTGATCGTCGGGGCCGCAGGGGTGATCAGCGAGAAGGGATCGCTGCTTTCCCACACGGCCATTGTGGCCCGGGAGATGCATATCCCGATGATCGCCGCGGTGGCAGGGGCCATGTCCCGGCTGCAAAACGGCGACCGGGTGGAGATGGACTGCGCTTCGGGCACGGTCACGGTGGTGGAAAAAGCGGCGCCGGTATGATCCGTCCGGTTCGGGCGCATCATACTGGCGGCAACGGAAAAAAGCCCCCTTTGAAGGGGGCTTTTGCTTTTGAAAAAACGCGCTTTTGGCGCATCCGCGGTCAGATCCGCCGGCCGAGGATCTCCCGCTGCTCCTCGTAAAAGCTTTGAAAGTTTCCGGCGTCCAGAGCGTCACGGATCTTTTCCATCAGGGTGTTGTAGAAGAACAGGTTGTGCTCCACGGCCAGGCGCATGCCAAGCAGCTCGTTTGCCTTAAACAGATGCCGCAGATAGGCCCGGGAATGGCGGCGGCACACGGGGCAGGCGCACTGTGGGTCGATGGGCTCCAGATCCCGCTCATATTTATGGTTCCAGATATTGCGGATGCCGCTCCAGGTGAACAGGTGGCCGTGGCGGGCATTGCGGCTGGGCATGACGCAGTCGAAAAGATCCACGCCCCGGTAGACAGCTTCTAAAATATTGACCGGGGTGCCCACCCCCATGAGATAGCGGATCTTCTGCTGGGGGGCAAAGGGCTCCACCGCTTCGATGATGCGGTACATCTCCTCGGCAGTTTCCCCCACTGCCAGGCCGCCGATGGCGTAGCCGTCCAGATCCAGGGCGGCGATATCCTTCATGTGGGAAACGCGCAGATCCTCATAGACGCAGCCCTGGTTGATGCCAAAGAGGAGCTGGTGCGGGTTTAGGGTATCGGGCAGGGCGTTGAGCCGGGCCATTTCGGCCTTGCAGCGCTCCAGCCAGCGGGTGGTGCGGGCGATGGAGCGGGCGGCGTATTCGTGGGTGGCAGGGTTTTCCACACATTCGTCAAAGGCCATGGCAATGGTGGAGGCGAGGTTGGACTGGATCTGCATGCTTTCCTCTGGGCCCATGAAGATGCGGCGGCCGTCCACGTGGGAGGAAAAATAAACCCCTTCCTCCCGGATCTTGCGCAGGGAAGCCAGGGAAAACACCTGGAAACCACCGGAATCGGTGAGGATGGGGCCGCTCCAGCCCATAAACTTGTGCAGCCCGCCCAGCTCCCGGATGAGCTTATCGCCGGGGCGCAGGTGCAGGTGATAGGTGTTGCAAAGCTCCACCTGGCAGTGGAGATCCACCAGGTCGTAGGAGGAGACCCCTCCCTTGATGGCGGCGGCGGTGCCGACATTCATAAAAGCCGGGGTCTGGATCACGCCGTGGACGGTGGAAAAGGCGCCGCGGCGGGCGGTGCCTTCTTTTTTGATAAGCTGATACATGGAAACCTCCAAAGCCCGGGAAACCGGGCGGTATTGAAAAAAGGCCGGCGGTCTCTTTTGCCGCTGAGCTTTTATTATAAAGCCCAGCGGCCTCTTTTGCAAGGGAATAGGGGGAGAAACGGAACGGAAAAAGGCGGCCCCGAGGTTATCGGGGCCGCCTTTTGAAAAATCGAAAAAGGATCAGAGGGCCTTGACGGCCTGTTCTACCCGGGTAAGGGCTTCTTCCAGAGTGGCCCGGGGGCAGGCGATGTTAAATCGCTCGAAGCCTTCGCCGGCCTCTCCAAACATGGCGCCGCGGTCCAGCCACAGGCGGGCCCGGTTGACCATCAGATCTTCCAGGGCATCGGCGGAAAGGCCCAAGCCGCGGAAATCCACCCAAACCAGGTAAGTGCCCTCCGGCTCTACCAGGCGGACGCCAGGCAGGCGGGTGCGGATAAACTCCCGCAAAAAGCCAAGGTTTCCGTCCAGATAGGCCTTGAGCTCCTCCAGCCATTCCCCGCCGTGTTCGTAGGCGGCGCGGCAGGCGGCCAGGCCCATGATCCCCACCCCGCCGATCCCGGCCTGATCCAGGGTATGGACATAGCGCTCCCGCAGCTCTTTGCAGGGGATAAAGATGTTGGAGAGCTTCAGCCCCGCCAGGTTAAAGGTCTTGCTGGGGGCGGTGCAGGTGATGACGTTTTCCTCATATTCTTTTTTGAGGGAGCAAAGGACGGTGTGGGTAACACCGGGATATGTAAAATCGCAGTGGATTTAGTCGGAGATGACGATGACGCCGTGGCGGTGGCAAAGGTCGCCCAGGCGCAGCAGCTCCTCCCGGCTCCAAACGCGGCCCACGGGGTTGTGGGGGCTGCAGAAAATGAACAGTTTGATCTTTTCCTCGATGATCTTGCGCTCCATGTCCTCAAAATCCATGGTATAGCGCCCGTCGCGGAAGATCAGCGGGTTTTCCACCACCCGGCGGCCGTTGCAGAGGATCTTCTCGCCAAAGGGATAGTAAACGGGGGTCTGGATCAGCACGCCGTCCCCCTCCTGGGTAAAGGCGCGCACGGCGTTGGCTACGGCGCAGACCACGCCGGGGGTGGTGACGAGCCACTGGGCCTCGGGATCCCAGCCGAAGCGGGAGGAGAACCAGCCCCGTACGGCGGCGGTGTAGGAATCATCGGCGGCGGTATAGCCATAGATACCGAACTGGGCTACCTTCTGCACTGCTTCCCGGACGGCGGGAGGAGACTGAAAATCCATATCCGCCACCCAAAGGGGCAGGATATCCGCGGGTTTCCCGCGGCCTTCAGCGCAGTCGTACTTGACGCTGCAGGTGCCGCGGCGGTCGATCACACGGTCAAAATCTGTTTTCACGATCATTTTCACCTTCCCGATAGTATTGCTTTTATTGTAGTCTTCCAGCCGGAGGAAGTCAATCCAAGATGAAAAAACGGGGATTGCAACCCTTTTGGGGGAATGCTACAATAAAGGCGATCAATAAGCCAAAAAGGAGGGCGCGGCCATGCGAATGTACGATCTGATCCTCAAAAAAAAGGAGGGCGGCGAGCTGCTGCCGGAGGAGATCCGCTTTTTTATCCAGGGATATACGGCGGGGGAGATCCCAGATTACCAGGCCGCCGCCCTGGCCATGGCCATCTGTTTTCGCGGCATGACCGAGGAGGAGACCGCCTGCCTTACCATGGCCATGGCCCGATCCGGGGATCTGGTGGATCTTTCCGGGATCCCGGGGGTGAAGGTGGATAAGCACAGTACCGGCGGCGTGGGAGATAAAACCACCCTCATCGCGGCGCCGGTGGCGGCGGCCTGCGGCGTTCCGGTGGCCAAAATGAGCGGCAGGGGCCTGGGCCATACCGGCGGCACAGTGGATAAGCTGGAGGCGATCCCCGGCCTGAAAACCGAGATGGGACGGCAGGAGTTTTTGGAGCAGGTGAGGCGGATCGGGCTTTGCGTGGCGGGGCAGTCCGGCAATTTGGCCCCGGCGGATAAAAAGCTGTACGCCCTGCGGGACGTCACCGCCACGGTGGATTCCATGCCCCTGATCGCCGCCAGCATCATGAGTAAGAAAATCGCCGCCGGCTCCGACGCCATCGTATTGGATGTGAAAACCGGTTCCGGCGCCTTTATGAAGACCCAGGCTGACGCCCTGGCCCTGGCGCGGGAAATGGTGTCCATCGGCGAAAAGGTGGGCCGCCGGGTGATGGCGGTCATCACCGATATGGATACGCCCCTGGGATGCTGCATCGGCAATTCCCTGGAAGTGATGGAGGCCGCTAAGGTGCTGCGGGGCAAGGGGCCGGAGGACCTTACTGAGGTGAGCCTGGAGCTGGCCTCCCATATGCTGCGGCTGGCCGGGATGGGAGGGCCGGAGGAATGCCGGAGGCGGGCGCGGGAGGCGGTAGAGAGCGGCGGCGCGCTGGAAAAGCTGCGCCAGATGGTACGGGCCCAGGGCGGGGACGCCCTGGCGCTGGACGATTTTTCCCGGTTCCCCCAGGCGGGGCTCTGCCAGGAGGTGTTGGCCCGGGAGAGCGGCTATGTCACCGGCGTCGACGCCCTGGCCTGCGGGAGGGCTTCGGTGCTCTTGGGAGCGGGACGGCTGAAAAAGGGGGATCCCATCGACCACGCCGCCGGTATCGTCATGCTGAAAAAGCGGGGCGACCGGGTGGAAAAAGGCGAAGCGCTGGCAAAAATCTATTCTTCGGAGGAAGGGAAATTGGCTGAAGGGCAGCAGGTATACCTGAAAGCCGTTTCCATTGGGAATCAGCCCCCGCAGGCCCGGGCGCTGATCCGCGCCCGGGTGAGCCGGGATGGCGTGGAGCTCTGCGGGGAGCCATCCGGCCGCTGAGGCCGCCCCGCGGCGGATGATCCCGGCAGGGCCGGGGGGGCCTTTCTTTTCCATATGCAGCCCGGCCCGGCGGAGCCGGGCTGATACAAAAAAGGGACGCGCCCAGGGGCGCGTCCCTTTTTTTGCCGCGAGGGTATTTTGTGATTGACAAAGCTCTTCTACAAATGTACAATAGTAGAAAAGTTACTCCATTTGCAGAAGGAGGCCCTGGTTTCGATGGACAAAAAAATCGCGCATCTTCCCAACACGGAGCTGGAGATCATGATGGTGCTGTGGGAGGCGGGAAAGCCGGTGCCCCGCGCATATATCGATGAACAGTTAAAAGGCCGGCAGAACTGGGCCTCTACCACCGTGCTCAATTTTCTTTCCCGGCTGGCGGATAAGGGGTTTGTCCTTAGCGAGCAGCAGGGCCGCGCCCGGGTAAACCTCTATTCCGCCCTGATTTCCCGGGACGAGTATCTTGCCCAGGAGAGCCGATCGGTGCTGGGGCGGCTCTGCGGCGCCTCGGTCAACGACCTGATCCTGCATCTTTACGACAGCCGGAACATTGACGATAACGATCTGGATGAGCTGCAAAGCTACATCACCAAGCTGCGGCGGGAGAAAAAATGATGATAGAACGGGCGTTTTTTGCGGTTTTGGAGGCTTCCGCCACCGCATCCCTGGTGGCGGCCGTGGTGCTGCTGGTCACCCCCGGCGGCCAAAAAGCGTTTTTCGGCAAAATGGCGCTGTTGGGTCTGGCTGGCGTTGGCGGTGCGGCTGCTGCTGCCGGTAAGCTTTGCGCTGCCCCAGGCGCCGGTGGCAGTGCCCGCCCCGGCAAAGCAGGTGGTGATCACCCACACTTCGCCGCAGGGCAGCGAGGCACAGGGAGCGTCCGGTTCCAGCGTATCTGCGCCAATCCCGGATCCGGCGAATGGGCCTAATGGGGCGGGGCAGGGCGCCGCCGCCCCCGCTCCCCGGCGGGAGAGCTATGTGTTTTCCCTTGGCACAGCCCTGGGATGCCTGTGGCTGCTGGGTCTGGCAGGCGCGCTGGCGCTGCATCTGTTCCTTTGGCGGAATTTTGCCTGGCGGGTGCTCCGCTGGAACCGGCCTGTCGCCGACGGGCGGGTCACAGAAGTTTTTGAAAAGGTCAAAGGAGAGCTTGGCATTCGCGCCGCGCTCCCCTTATACGAGAACCCCCGGGTAGACAGCCCCATGATCGCCGGGCTGTTTCACCCCTGCGTGCTGCTGCCGGCGTCGCCGCTTTCCGCCGGGGAGTATGAAGTGGTGCTGCGCCATGAGCTGACCCATTACCGGCGGGGGGACCTCTGGCTCAAGCTGTTTTTGGCCCTCTCCCGGTGCGTTCACTGGTTTAACCCCCTGATCTGGGCCGCCGCCCATGCGGCGGATGAGGATATCGAGATCGCCTGCGACGAAGCGGCGGTGCTGGGCCGGGATCTGGAATACCGGCAGCGCTACTGCGAGACGATCCTGCGGCTGCTGCGCCGCTCCCGCCGCCTTCCGGCCCTTTCCACGGGTTTTAACGGCGGAAAAAATGTGCTGAAAAAGCGCTTTGAAGCGGTCATGCGGGAGAAAAAGCGCCGCGGCGTGATACTGGCGGCCCTGGCGCTGGCCCTTCTGGCCGGCGGCGGGATGCTGGTGGCCATTGGGACAGACCGAGCCCCGCAGCCGCCCTCCCTGCCGCCTGCGGCGTCCGCCCCGGCGGCGGAGCTGGATCCGGCGGAAGAGGCGGGATCCTCCCCGATAAAAAGCGATAATTTGCCGCTGGACCCGCTGCCGATGGACAGCCAGCCCCTCTCCCAGTTGGAAACGGTGCAGGCTGGCGCCGCGGACGAATATTCCCTTGACCTTTCCTCCTGGACGGAGCTTTACGCCTGGAACGAGACCGGCGAGGACAATGTCCTCAAGCGGGTGGCCGTCTATGGAAAGCCGCAGGGGGTGGATACCTCTTATTTGACGGAATATCTTCGCCAGACAATGGCCTATGGAAGGGAAGATACCCGGGCGGATATCCCTCAAAACGTAGATCGGGTGGTCGTGGAATATGTGCGCTACCGCCCAAACGGGGATTCCCTTTCCGCCCAGGAATATCATGAGGATGCGGTGATCTACCTTTATGATGAATCCGAGGCGGGCTTTGGCAGTTTTGAAAACGCAAAGCTGTATTCCGGGGATTGGTGGAGTTATTCCCTCTATAACCCCGATACCGGGGTGACCCTGTGCTGTCCCCCCGCCCCCCACATCGCCTATGCGATCTCAAATTACGGCGACGGGCCGTTTTTGGAATCTTACAGGCAATACCCCGCCGGTTCGGACCGGTATGACGGGCGGTACCGGATGCTGTTTTACAACGCGCAGTGGCAGGAGCTGGACGGCAAGGCCTCAGATTACTGCTACGATGTGGCGTTTTATGACACGCAGAGCAATGAGGTGACGGCCGTTGCCCGGCAGATCCCCAACGGCGGTGGCTTATACCCGAATTTTATCGACGAAAACGCGGGACTATTCCTGCTGTATCAAAACCGGAACAGCGAAGTTCATGACGGGGCGGCTTCGATGCAGGTGTACGACCCTGCGAACCCAGCCGAACCGCTGGCGGTGCTGGACGGATCCATTCTGCCCCAACTGCCCCAGGGGGCGACCCATTGGTGCGTCAGTTCGCGCTTTTTTGTGGATGACAGCTATGAAGACGGCCCCTATGCCCTGATGGTTTACCCCTATATTCCGGAAAGGATGCCGGACAGCACCAATGGCAAACACATGGAAAGCGGGGTCAATTGGTACATCGTGACCCTGGATAAGGATTTCCGGGTCATCGAGATGTTTGACACCGGGCTTTCCGTGTGGGGGACGGCGGAATACTGCTCCACCCCGGCGGATGTGACCTTGCGGGACGGGCTGCTTTATTTCGACCGCTATTTTAACGACGCCGGCGTTTTTCAGAAGGAGCGCTGGGTCTATCATCTCATAGACGATTCCCATTACCGGCAGCTGCTGGAGACTACCATGCCGGCGAGCTATTACGATTGACGAAGGAAAAGAGGAGCGAACATGAAGAAACAAGTTTGCGCGGTTTTGGCGGCCCTGGCCCTGACGGCCGGTTCCCTCTCCGCCTGCTCAGGCTGGCAGATGGAAGCCAAAGCCCCCCCAGAGTATCTCGGCCCAGGAGGAGGGCTCCAGCAGTTTAGACGAGGGGACGGCCCTTTCCGGCCCGGCGCTGGAAGAGTTTACGGTGTTGGTATTCGATCGAGACACCCCCGGGGACAGAGGCTACCGCTGCCCATTGACTGAAACGCAGCAAAAAGAGCTGCAAGCATTGCTGCAGCCCCAGGACTGGATCCCGGCAAAAGACCTTCCAGAAATGGGGATCAGCCCGCTTTTGGCGGCAGTCAACGAGGCGCGCGACTGCGGGCTTGCGGTTTCGCAGTGGGAAGAAAAAACGCTGGTCTGGCTGTCGCGGGAGGACGCCGGAGAGAACGGCGGGACAGAAGCTTATTTTGCCCCGGAGGAAGTCGCCGGGGCGGCGACAGCTTTTGGCGAGCCCTTTTACCGGCAGCTAACCTCCCAGGCGCAGCAGAGCGTTCCCCAGACCATCGCCGCCCAGAGGATCGACGCCGTCTGGCAGAGTTCTCCCTATCCTTCTTCCAACATCCCGGTGATGGTGTGGGGAGATGCCCGCTCCGCAGACAAAATGGCCTATCTGGAAGAAGTGAGGGAAAAGGTGGCGAACAGCCCCAGCATCCGGCTGCAATGCGCGGATATCCCTTCTGACAATAGCGGCTATGCGATGACCTTATCCGAAAGTACCGCCCGGCAGCTGATAGAGCTTTTGTTGAAGGCTCAGGCCAGGCCTTATTCGGAGGTGCCGGGTAATCCGCCTACAGGGGGTGGGTGGGAATGCTATCTGCAGCTGGAGGACGGGTTTGCCTGCGCGTTTTTCAGTAACGGCACGTCGCTTTCCCTCTCCCGCTCGGACAGCGATACCGGCTATGTTTACGGCGGTGAAGGTTACGGGGAGGTCGGCGAGCTGCTGTGGAAAATATCCTCCCAGGAGGAAGGCGTGGAGCAAAAAGTGCCGCTGGATACGACAGCCGTTGCGACGGGTTTTGGCGGTTCCTACCGCAGCCAGGCTCTGGGAATCGAGCTGGACCTGGCCGAAGCTTGGAAGGATAATTACACGCCGCAGGAGGAGCAGTATGAGCTATTTGCGGGCAGCTTTGCGCCGCGGCTACAGCTTTATTACAAAGAGGACAGCAACGCCCCGATCCTGACTTTTTTTGCCCTGACCCCCGAACAGAAGCAGAGTATGGAAGGGAATGGCCCCTTTGGCAACAAGGTGACGGAGAGCGGCGGATTGACCATTTATGAGTTTTACGCCGACAGGGAGCCGTACCCGGAATGCCGGACGGCGGACAACGCCCTGTTTACCAAGATCCTCAAAAGCGGGTACGAGATCAAAGCCATATCTTGACCAACAGGAAAAGGAGGAGCGAACATGAAGAAACAAGTTTGCGCGGTTTTGGCGGCCCTGGCCCTGACAGCCGGGTCTCTCTCCGCCTGCTCCGGCTGGCAGATGGAGCTGCGGGAGCCGGAGAGCGAAAGCGAAAGCAAGAGCGCCTCCGCCGGGGAGGAGGCTTCGGAAGAAAGCAAAGGGGAAAGCGTTTCCGAGGAAGAATTGATCCAGGAGATCATCCTCAATTTTGGCGCGGAATGGACCGAGGACGGATCGGGGGCCGCGGTTATGGAGCCGCAGGCCGTCAGCCTGTATTATTATCCCGACGACCTGCTGATGGAAAACATGACGGCGGGGGAATATTTTTCCTGGTATCACGGCTATGTGCGTTCCCAGTGGGACGAGACCATCCCCTGGGAGGAATATGTGAAAAAATACGAGTCCCCCTATGGGGAGGACCGGGGCTACTTCTATCCTCAAGAGGAATACGAAGCCAGCGTGATGAAATATTTCGATGTGACGGTGGAAACGCTTCGCTCTGACCCCCAGTTTTACCACGAAGAGGGAAAGGGCTACTGGGTAGACGGCGGCGGGGGGCTCGGCGATACGCCGGTCATCACGGTGACCGGATATCAGCGGGACGAGGATACCATTGCCATCGGCCTGACCCTGACAAACGAAAGCGAGGGGGAGATGCCCCGGGTCCTGGCGGTCCGCCTGACGGACGACGGATACCGGTACTGGTATTACATCAGCGGTTACCTGCCGGATCAAAGCGCCGATTCCCTTGACGGCGAAGAATTCCGGCAAAAGGCGCTGGCCATGGGCTATACTCAGGAATATCTGGATTTTATCGGCCAATACCGCCCCGGGCTCGCCCCGGACGAGCTGCTCAACGACAGCGAGACCCCGCCCAGCCTGCAAACGGAATTTGAACGGGAGCGCTCCGTGATCGACGGCTGGCTGGCCCTATCGCCGCAGCAGCTGGCCCAGCAGGCGAATCGGATAGGGGCGGTCTCCCGGGATCGCGGCAAGTCGGTTTATCTCTTCTTCGATAACGAAGCTTACTACAGCCCCTGTTATCTCATCTGGAACAACGGGCAGGAGAGCCGCCTGCTCTCCTGCTTCAGCGAGCATATGGCCCAGAACGAGGATGACGATATCCTGCTGGTGTACGATCATACGACGCAAAAAGCTTTTGACCTGAACACCGGCGAGGAGGTACCGGGCGGCGTTTTGCAGTTCGATTACGGCCGGGAAGCAGGGGGAAGCCGGGAGCGTGTCATCCTTGGCCTTGGGTATGACGCGGCGGCCAAATATTATGTGGCGGGATACGCCGACTGGCTTGCACAGACCGACAACTGGTGGGAAGTAAAGCTTGCGGTGTTTAGCCGCGACGGGAAAGAGGTGCGCCGCTTTGCCACCGGCCTGACGGTGCCGGTATCCTCCAAAAACTTCTTTGTCTTTGCGGATAAAGTATCCTTCCCCCAGGCGGGGAACGTGCTGATGCGGTTTTATGATTATGGCACGGTAAGCTGCGATTATCTAACGGCTCCGGATTCCCCGAAGCCCTTGGATGAGGCGGCGCTGCTGGCACTATGGGATACCCTGGAGGGAAAATGGGACTGCGGGGACAGACAGGCGGCCTTTTGGACGCAGGATGGGGCCGCAGTCATGGAGATCGATGGGGAAAGCGGCGAAGTCTCCGACGCTTTCCAGCTTTCGGATACGGTGTGGAAGATCAGTTTTTCTGGCCGCGCTTATTATATCGATACGGGGGCGCCCCGGGATAACAAGATCTCGATGCATCAGGGCGGCAGCCAGGTTTATTCCGAGTATGCCTATCAGGGAAAGTGACTGCGAAGGGCCTGAGGCCGGGCAGGGCGCAGGATAACGACGGCGGCGTCATCGGCTGTCTCGATGGCGACGCCTTTGCGCCGGACAGCGTTTTTTACGCTGCCGGTCGGGCCATAACAAAAAAGCATGTCATCCCCTGCCCTTTCGGAGGGGAGGGGGCGACAGCCTGCATGGATTTGCGGGATACCCAAAGCGGGGGAGACTGTTCCCGACGAGGGGGGAAAATCAAAAGACGGCGGCCAGCATCAGCTGGCCGCCGCTTTTTGGAACAGCAATGGATCAGGCTTTCAGCGGGGGAGCTCCTCCGCGCCGCTTTTGTGCGCCCGCCGGGCGTCGTCCACCGACCAGAGGGTAATACCCGCCAAAACGATGACAGCGCCTACGATAGACAGGGGGGCCGGGGCCTCCTGCAGGAAGATCAGCGTCCAGATCGGGTTTAGGATGGGCTCGACGATCGAGATCATGGAGCAGGTAAGAGCGTCTATGGATTTGATGGCCACGCCGTAGAGAATATAAGGGATACCAAGCTGAAAGATGCCCAGGAACAAAATGGTGCCCACAGAAGCGACAGTGGGGACGGGAGGATCCATCACCAGGAAGGGGATGGAGACCAAAAAGGTAAAGAACTGGCCCATCAAAATGGCGCTGATGTTTTCAGAAAGGGAGGGGGAATGGCTGCCGCTGATATAAAAGGCCGCCATAAACACACCGCTGACCAGAGCCATAAGGTTGCCCAGCATAAAGCTGCTGTCCATCTTAAGCTGATCGAGGAAGAACAGGGAGATCCCGGTCAGGGCCACCACCACTACGGCAATATCCTTGCGGCGGGGGCGAAGATGGAAAAACACGGCGTTGATGAGGATGATGAAAATGGGGGCGCAGTACTGCAGGACGATGGCATTGGCGGAGGTGGTGAGCTTGTTGGAACTGACGAAAAGGGTGAGGCAGCAGCACAGCATCACCGCGCTTAAAAGGGTAAAGCGGTTGATGGTGAGCCGTATGCCCAGGATCTTGATATAGACCAGCACCACCAGGGAGGAGATGAGGCTGCGCACTCCGGCGATGGCCATGCCGCTCCAGGGGACAAGTTTGATGAGCAGGCCGCTGGTGCTCCACATCACGCTGCAAACCAGAATGGCGACAAGCGCCTGGTTTTTGGTGAGCGGTTTGGAACCAAAAGCTTTCATAGGGGGCCTCCAAAATAATAAGATACAGGACAAATCAAACACACTGATTATAGCCGCCCAATTGAAAAAAAGCAAGAAAAAAGCGGCCCCATTTTTGCGTGGGGCCGCTTTTTTCGAGCGCCGGAAACCGTTATTTGAGGAAGGTTTTATAATCTTCGTAGTTTTTGCGCAGCAGCTCCGGGGTGTTGAGGTGGTAGGGACATTTGCTGGCGCAGGCGCCGCAGTTCAGGCAATTTTCGATTTTTTTCATTTTTTCCTGCCATTCCGGCGAAGTCCACTGGGCGGTGACGGCCCGGCGCAGCATCAGGGACATACGGGCGGCGTTGTTGATCTCGATCCCCACGGGACAGGGCATGCAGTAGCCACAGCCGCGGCAGAATTCCCCCTGCAGGGAGGTTTTATCCGCTTCGATCACCGCCGCTATTTCTTCGTCCATCGTGGGCGGCGCCTTCATCAGGGACAAAAATTCGTCCAGCTCGCTCTGCCGCTGGATCCCCCAAATGGGGATGACGTTGGGGAAGGAAGCGATGTGGGTAAAGCTGGCGCGCCCGTTTTGGAACAGGCCTCCGGACATGGCTTTCATGGCGATGAACCCCATGCCCTTTTGGGCGCAGAGGGAGGGCAGCTCCAGCTCCTGGGAAGAGGAGAGATAGTTGAAAGGGAACTGCAGGCTTTCGAAAAGGCCGCTTTCAATGGCCTCCTTTGCAACGGAAAGGTTGTGATTGGTGATGCCGATATGACGGATGAGCCCTTCTTCCTTGGCTTTTAAAGCCGCCTCGTACAGGCCGCTGCCGTCGCCGGGGCGCGGCACGGCGGAAGGGTTGTGAAACTGATAAAGGTCGATGTAGTCGGTTTTGAGGTTTTGCAGGCTTTGTTCCAAATGCTGGCGAAGAACGTCGCCGGTTTTGGCGTGGGTCTTGGTGGCGATGACCACCTGGCGGCGGACCCCTTCAAAGGCAAGGCCCATTTTGATTTCGCTGTCGGAATAGGCGCGGGCGGTATCGAAAAACTCCATGCCGCCCTCAAAGGCGCGGCGCATAAGGGCGGCGGCTTCCTCAACCGGGATACGCTGCAGGGGAAGAGCGCCAAAACCATTTTTTTCGACGGTGATGCCGGTAGACCCAAAAGAGATCTTTGCCATAAGTAAACACTCCTTTTTGTGGCGGGCATGGCCCGCGGCAGTATGATGAAAGGGCGAAAGGCGGAAAAGACGCCCCGTCCCCGCGGTCACGAAGGGGAAGCGACGGATAGGCGGCTCCCATCCCGCCCGGCGGTTACCACGATTTTTGCGGGGATCCACTCTTTAAGCTCGGCGACGTGGGAAATGACCCCCACCAGCCGCCCGTCGTTTTTCAGGGACATCAGGACAGAGACAGCGCTCTCCAGCGCCTGGGGATCCAGCGAGCCAAAGCCCTCGTCAATGAACATGGTCTCGATGCTGACGCCGCCGGAATAGGCCTGTACCACGTCGGCCAGGCTGAGAGCCAGGGCCAGGGAGGTCTGAAAACTCTCGCCGCCGGAGAGGGTGGAGACTTCCCGCAGCTTGCCGCTGTAGCTGTCGGCGATGACCAGATCCAATCCGGAGGCCCGGCCGAACTTCTCTTTTTCTTCCTTTCGCTGCAGGGAATAGCGCCCGCCGGTCATGGAGGCCAGGCGAAGGTTGGCGGCGGCGATGATGTTGTCAAAATAAAAAGCGAGGACATAGCGTTCGAAGGAAAGGCGGCGGGGATTCATGCCGCCGGTAAGGCCGGCCAGCAGGCTCAGGCGGCTGTTGTCCGCTTCTAAAACTTCGGCGCGGGCAAGCTCCTGCCGCATCTGAGCCAGCTGGCCGCTTTGAAAGGCAAAACGGGCCTTCAGGGCTGCGTTTTGCTGTAAAAAACCGTCGAGGGCGGCCTTGTACTGGGCGTCCTGGGCCTCCAGTGCTTTTAAGTCCGCCGGGGAATCCCCGGTGAGCAGGGCGGCGCAGGCTTCAATGGCGGCGGCGGTATCCCGCAGGCTGTTCTGATAGTCCTTCCAGCTTTTTTGCAATTGCGGCAGGGAGGAGAGCCGGGGCAGGGCGGCAAAAAAATCCTCCTGCGCCAGCGCGCTTTGGGCAAGGCGGCGGTCAAATTCCGTCTGAAGCTCTTCGGCCTCCCGCCCTCGCTGCTGCCAAAGCTGTATGGCCAGGCGATGGGTCTCCTGGGCGCGGTCAAAAGCGCTGCGCCGGGAGGAAAGCTCCCGGGCGGAGGCGGCGAGAGAATTTTCAAAGGCTTTTAGGGCCAAGGCGGCTTCCTGGGCGGCCTTTGAGGCGTCTCCGTCCTCTTCCGGCGCGTCCTGCAAAAGCTGGCCGATCTTTCCGGAGAGCTCGCCCATCTCCTGCTCCAGGCGGCTGAGGGTACGGGAAATGTTTTCCGACAGGGCAGTTCGGGAAGATTTGTCCCGGCAGCGCGGGTCGTCTGGATCCTGGCCGGGGCAGAGGGCGGAAAAAGCCGCTTCAACCTCAAAAAGCTGTTTTTGCAGCAGGCCTTTTTCCTCTTCAAGAGCCTGTTCTTCCTCCCGGAAAACCTGCCAGCTCCAACGCTCCGGTGCGCTTTCCAAAGGGGAGCCGGGCCGAAGCAGGGACCAGCGGCCGAAGGCTGTCCCAAAGGCTTCCCGCTGGGCGGAAAGCTCGGTGGAAAGGGCCTCCGCACGGCTTTGGAGACGTTCCAGTTCCTCCCGGGATAGGGCGGAGCTTGGCACAGGCGCCGGGGAAGGATGCTCGGCGGAGCCGCAGACCGGGCAGGGCTGCCCGGGGGAGAGGGAGACAGCCAGCAAGCCCGCTTGTTGAGCAAAAAACCGGTGGTGGGCGTCATCGTATTCCGCTTTGGCGCCACGGCTTTCCTGCAAAAGGCGCTGGTAATGCTCCTCACAGGCGCTGAGGGACTGCAGCAGCCGCCCCAGCTCATCCATGGCGGATCGATCTTCCCGCAGCTGTGCGCGCTGTTCCAGCAGCAAAAAGGCGCGCAGGTTCTTCTGACAGCGATCCCGCTCGGCGGCCCGGGCCGAGAGCTCTGCCCGGGCCGCCGCGAGCGACTGGGCCCGCTCCTGGCGCCGGGCAAGTTCCTCCGCCTGGCGGATCAGGGCGCGGCGCTGAGCGACGACCTGTTCCTCGGCGGGAAGGGCGCTTTGCAGCTTTTTCAGGGCGTCGGAGGCCTCCTGCAGGGCGCTTTCTGCGCCTTGGGCTTCTTCCTTGGCCTGCTGGGCCTGCCGTTTGGCCCGGGAGAGGGCGCTCCAGCTGTCCTCCAGGGCGGCAGCCGCAGAAAGTTCCTTCAGCTGATGCCCCAGGGCCTCGTATTCCGGGGCGTTTTGTGCCAGGGCCGCCTGGCGGGATCGCAGCTGCGACAGCTGTTCCAAACGCCGGTTGTTGGCGCGGCGCTCTTCCAGGGAAAGAAGGGCGCGGGCGCGTTCGGTTTCGGCGGCTTTGGCGGCAAGGGAATCCGATAAGGCAGCCGATTCTTCCAAAAGGGCGGAAAGACGGCGGGCGGCGGCGTCGTAATCCGGGTAGGGCGCAGAGAGCAGTTCGTTCCATTGGGGGTCGGAAAGCTCCAGGGAGCGGGCCAGCAGATCCAGCCGGGCGCGGGAGTGGGCCAGCTCTGTTTGGGCCATCTGCGCCCGGTCGGCCATTTTCTGGGCGATCAAGTCGAACAGGCCCGTATCGAAAATGCGGCGGAAGATCTCCTGCTTTTCGCCGCTTCCGGCGGTGAGAAAACGCTGAAATTCCCCCTGGGCCAGCATGGCGGTCTGTTTAAACTGCACGGCTTCCAGGCCCAGGATCTCCACGACCCGGGCGTTTACCTCCTTGACGCCGGCAATGACGTCGCCGCAGGGGAGGGTGAGCTCCGCTTTGGGCGGGAGCACGGCATAGACGCCGCGGCGATTCAGACGGGTCTGCCGCGGGGAACGGAGAATGGAAAACGCCTTGCCGCGCAGGGTGAAGGAAAACTCCACGGAGCAGGTGGCGTCATCGGGGGCAAAATCGCTTTTGAAGTTTTCGTTTTGCCGCCGGGCCCCGCTGGCCTCGCCGTAAAGGGCAAAGCAGATGGCGTCGAAAACCGTGGTCTTGCCGCCGCCGGTGGGGCCGGAGACGAGAAAAATGTTCTGGCCGGAAAAGCTGTCGAAGTCGATCTCCTGCCGGTCGGGAAACGGGCCGAAGGCGGTGATGGTCAAATGGCATGGCCTCATGGGGACACCTCCTTTAACACGGAGAGGAATTCCTCCATCTGCTGTGCAGAGGGCGTTTCCCCCAACACCTCCCGGTAAAAATCCTGAAACAGTTCCTCCGGGGATTTGGTGCGAAAACTTTGGGAAAGGCCGGCTCCGCTGCCGGAGCGGGAGAGGGAAAGGCCTAAAATATTGGGATAGACGCTGCGCAGGCGGGCCATGGCCCCGGGGATCAGCATCTGGTCGGAAAGGCGGGCAAAGATATAATCCTCCGCGTCCTTTGCGCCGGGGGAGCCATGGGAAAGCTCGTCAAAGCTTCCGGAGAGCACCCGCAGATCCCGAAGGACGGGAAGGACGGGAAAGGAGACGGAGACTTCCCCCTTGGCCCGCAGTTCCACCGCGGTGAGGGATTTTTGATTTTCCGCCTCGGAGACGGAATATTTATACAGAGAACCGCTGTAGCGCATGCGGGGCTCCCTTACCCACTGAGGGCGGTGGATGTGTCCCAGGGCCGCGTAATCAAACAGATCCATGTGGCGGGCGTCGATAAGATCCCCCCCGCCCAGGGAAACTTCCGATTCGCTGCAGACGATGGAATCCGGATCTCTTAAATAAGAAAAGAAGCCGTGGGTGACCAGCACGCAGCGATCTTCTGCCGGGATGGCCGGAAGGTTATGCTGGATCACCAGGCGGAAGGCGTCGTCATAGCTTTTTATCTTTTCTTCGGGGAAATCCGCCCGCACCAGGGCGGGCTCCAGATAGGGGAGCAGATAAAAATGGACGGGGCCCAACTCGTCTTGCAGGGTCACCCGGGCGATATCTTTTCGATAGATCCCCTCCAAATACAGCCCGGAGCGCTGCAGCAGGGAGGAGCCGAAGGCAAGGCGCTGGGCGCTGTCGTGGTTCCCGCTTACCGCCAATACGGGGATGGACATTTCCCCGGCGACGCGGCTGAGAAAGCCCCCAAGAAGGGCCACGGCGTCGGCGGGCGGGACAGAGCGGTCGTAAAGATCCCCGGCCACGACAAGGGCGTCCGGACGCTCCCGCACAAGCAGCGCTTCCAGCTGGCAAAGCAGGAAACGCTGATCCTCCAACAGGGAAAAATCGTTCATGACCCGGCCGATGTGCCAATCGGAGGTGTGGATGAATTTCACGCGAAGGCTCCTTTCCAAAGAGGGATATCCTGGTTTTATTGTACAACGAAAACCCGCCCCGGTAAAGGGTGGCGGGGATTTTTGCGGGAATAAAGAGGACGTGCCGGGAATAGATATGACAGTGAGACGTGGGCCGGAAAAGAGCCAAACCATAAAACGGCAGGCGGGGGAGGAAAGAAAATGGCGCAGAGGGAGCACCGGGAGGAGCAGGGGCTGACCACCGCACAGGCGGAAAAAAGGCTGTTTGAGCATGGGGAAAACCTGCTTCAGGAGGGAAAAAAAGTCCATCCGCTCAAAATACTGGCCAATCAGTTTCGGGATTTTATGATCCTGATCCTACTGGCGGCCACGGTGGTCTCGGTCTTTATGGGGGAGACCCTGGAGGCGCTGACCATTGTGGTGATCGTGCTGGTCAACGGGCTGCTGGGATTTTTTCAGGAGTACCACACCGAACGCACTCTGGAGGCCCTTAAGGAGCTGGCGGCCCCTGGGGCGCGGGTACTGCGGGACGGCGTGCCCGCCGAGATCCCGGCGGCGCAGGTGGTGCCGGGGGGTGTTTTGTTGTTGGAGGCGGGCGACCGTGTGGCGGCCGACGCCCGGGTGCTGGAGGAGAGCCTGCTGCAGGCCGATGAATCCATGCTAAGCGGAGAATCGGCCCCGGTGGGGAAAAGCGCGGGCGAGGGCCGGGTGTATATGGGCACCACGGTGGTGAAAGGCCGCGGACGCGCCGTGGTGACCGAGACGGGCATGGCTACCGACATGGGAAAGGTAGCGGGGATGCTCAGCGATATCGAAGAAGAAAAAACGCCGCTGCAGCAAAAGCTGGCCGGGCTGGGAAAATTTATTGGGGCCGGGTGCCTGGCCGTTTGCGGGGCGGTGGCTGCCGCCGGCGTCCTGCGGGGGGAGAAGATATTTGACATGCTGCTTACCGGCATCTCTCTGGCGGTGGCGGCCATCCCGGAGGGGCTGCCCGCAGTGGTGACCATCGCCCTGGCCCTGGCAGTTTCGCGGATGCTGCGGCGCGGCGCCCTGATCCGCCGCCTGCCCGCGGTGGAGACCATGGGCTGCGCAGGGGTCATCTGCTCCGATAAAACGGGAACGCTGACAGAAAACCGAATGACGGTCTGCGAGGTGGTCACCCCGGTGCATCGCCTGACCGTTACCGGAAACGGCAGCGAAAAAGGAGGGGAGCTGCTGGAAGAGGGACGGCGGACGGCGATTTCCTCCATGGAAGAAGTGGAAAAGCTCTTTACGGCGGCGGTGTGCTGCAACAACGCCGTGCTGTTGGAGGACATGACGGATTTTGGCCGCGACCGCGCCCAAAACCGTTCCTCCTCCAGCTGGCAGACCCGAGGGGAACCGACGGAGACGGCGCTGCTGATCATGGCCGCCAAAGCGCAGATGACAGCCCAGGGCTTGGCGGATCGATACCGGCGGATCGGCGAGATCCCCTTTGACTCTACCCGAAAGCGGATGAGCGTAACGGTGGAGGGGCGCGGGGGAGAAAGAATGGTTTTTGTAAAGGGAGCCCCGGATCTGATCCTGGAGCGCTGCGCCTGGTATCAGGAAGGAGGGGAAAGGCGGCTGATGACGCCGGAGGCCCGCCGCCGGGCGGAAAAGACCAACGAGGAGATGGCGGGCCGGGCCCTGCGGGTGCTGGCCTTTGCCTGGAAACCGCTGGGGCAGGAAGAAAAGGCACAGGAGCGGGAGCTTGTGTTTTTGGGCCTTGCCGGAATGATGGATCCGCCGCGAAAGGAGGCCTTTGCCGCGGTGGAGCAATGCCGCCGGGCCGGAATACGTCCGGTGATGATCACCGGGGATCACAAAGCCACCGCGGCGGCAGTGGCCTCGCAGCTGCATATCCTTCGCCCCGGGGCCCGGGTGGTCACCGGCGGGGAGCTGGATCATATGGAGGAGGGGGAGAAAGAATGGTTTTTGTAAAGGGAGCCCCGGATCTGATCCTGGAGCGCTGCGCCTGGTATCAGGAAGGAGGGG
>JAQVCU010000017.1 GCA_028689635.1 Oscillospiraceae bacterium | reverse complement strand
GTATTTGCCATGAATGCCGCACACTGCCTGCGCGCTCTTTTGCGCCTGCTTCTACAACTGCTGTTCCAGCCGTTTGGAGTCGTTATTTTGGCATAGGATTAAAAACCAAGTCTTTCAGTAGAACCTACTTAGCGACGAAAATATAAGTCTACCCAAAGGCAGCTTTTAACGAAAATTTTTCTTTTTTCATTTTCACGTTTTCCTCCCATTTTATGTTTTTTGATCCGATACATAGGCACTCTGCCTTAACTTCAAATTAACTCTACTCGTATTTTTGTGAAAAGTCACTAGAATAAAATCGTACAAAATCGCAAAAGAGTGCGGTAAAAATGCATTATATGGCAATAAAATACTATAAAATATAGACAAAAATTTAACGTTAACAAACAATTAATATATACTTAGTGCACTATGCACAAACCGCTAATTTCTGACATATTAAAAAAGTGGGCGCTTTTATGCGCCCACTTTTGATGTTTATAAAGTCGATTCTTGGCTCCCCTTGTAAGGGGAGCTGTCCAAACGGGGGTTTGACTGAAGGGCAGCCGTTTTATGACCGGAGTTTTTTTCTCCCCTTCGTCACGGCCGCGCCGCCTCCCCCCATCAGGCGGAGGCCGTGCAAACGCGATTGTGCGCTGACACGCTTCATAGGCTCATAGAACAGAAAGCTTCGTTTTCCGATAAAAATTATCGGTACTGCCTGTATGCGAGTGGGGTCACGCCCTCGTGTTTTTTGAACACCTTTATAAAATAGCTTGTATCCATAAAGCCGAGCTCCGCGGCAATATGAGCGATGCTCTCCTTTGAGTTTCTCAGCATTTCCGCTGACCAAGCAACCTTTTTGCGGTTCATCCAATCGGTAAAGTTTTCCCCGACCTCGCGGTAAAACAGCTTTGAAAAGTAACTTGGACTTATGTGGCAGAGATCGGCCATGTCGCGCATCGTGACGGCCTCTTTGCGATGATTCAGAACGTACATGATAGCCGGATATATCGAGCTGCTGCCTTTGATGTGCTGCAGTTCCTTGTCATGAAGCTCCGGGGGCAGCTCGGAGCTGTTGCTGGGAAAAAGCTTCGTTATGTCGGCCTCGGCTAACCGGATGTTCTGAATAGGCTGATCTTCGCGCCGAAGGAGATATTCATAGCTGAGCATTTCGGTATGTCTTTTTATCGCCTGTGAGACTGTATACCGCACGAAGGAGGCGGCACAATTCACATAGTGCTCGACAGTCTTGTAGTCCATCACAGGGAGCCTGTTGTACAGTTCCATAAGATTCATTCTTGAGCTGTCACATTCCGGACGGAAGGAGCTGATTTCGCTTATCAGCCGCTCAACCTTACTGCTGTCCTCACTGATCAGGCGCACCTGACCGAGCATCATTGCGCCGAGATACTTCTCCCCAACTGTGACGGGAATAGCCGCGTCAACAATGCCGCAGTGGCACAGATATATGAACGGACGGTCCATGCGCACCGCCTCAAGGCCCGCAAGAGAATCGCACTTGTAGCAGCGCTTGCGGCTGACCGGATTTTCACGGATCACAGAGCAAAAATCTGTGCGCATGCTGTGCTTCGTTACGGGGATGCCCCTGTAATCGATCGTGATGATCGCAAGACCCGACTCCTCGGCGAGAGAGTCCTGCATGGTCTCCAGCTCCGGTATGTCAAATATTGAGCGCATATCCCAATCGCGCTGACTCATTTGTTATACCTCCACTTCATACGTTAAGATTATTCTATATCAGTATTTTACACCTGTCATCGGCGGAAAGCACTATGTAACGGTAAAATAAAGGTGAGAAAATCTACTAAATAAAACAATATTGATATAACTATTGATAAAATACAACAGAAAAGTATAAATATTTCACCTTAACCCATGCATGCGCGGAGATCATTCAGAAATACTCGGCATAGGAAGCTTTTTCGACAGCAGTATCTTGCCCAGGCAAAAAAGGGCGATATGACATGGATCAGCATTTTGTGCAAACCGAAAACGGCACAGTCCCGCTTTGGAGAACGCTATGGATTTTTTGTTTTCGCTGTGATATGATAAATGGAAACAAATCAAAAGCGGAAAGGACATGGATGATGATAAACATTGAAGATTTTGACAAAGTTGAGATGCGGGCCGGAACCGTCCTCGATGTAACAGAAAACAAAAAATCGCGCAATCCGGCGTATGTCGTAACGATAGATTTTGGGGAAAAGATCGGGATCAAAAAATCTTCTGCACAGATTACGGCGCTATACAAGCCTGAGAATTTGATCGGCAGACAAATTATTTGCTGCGTCAATCTGGAACCGATGCATATAGGCTCGGTAAAAAGCGAGGTTCGGATTCTCGGAACGGATTCGCGGCAAGGTGTGGTTTTGTTGACGCCAACCGAAACCGTTGAAAACGGCGACAGGGTGTTCTGATAAAATCCGGTTTTAACGGGGATCGCCTGCTAACCGGTGCGGCCCTAAAGTGTCCACGCTTGCCAAAGATCCATAGCGTTCCCGCTTTGGGGAACGCTGTGGATCTTTTATTTTCGCTGTGATATGCTGGATGGAGACGAAGCAAATTTGCGCGCGAGGGGAAGACGGAAATGCGCAATAGGAGAAAAACAGCCCTGCTTTGCAGATACACAAAATTTGCCGGGCGTCAGGCCTGCCGGGGATCCTATGGGATCTTCCTTTGCTTTAATTTTTTGGCTGTTTTGGCCGTTTGGAATACTGGAGATCGCCCCTTAATTTTCTGCGTTTGGGCAAAACGTGAAAATGGCGACCGGGATGCCCGTTTTTGGCAAAAGGACCCCTTGGGGCCGCCGGAGAGGAGGTTTTTTCCGGCGTCAGCCCGTGGGAAAGGGGCCGCGATGGGAATGTTTTGCCAAAATGGCGGCTTCCATTTTGCGCGGCCGCATGACATACTGTCAATACAAGGATTTCTGCCGTGCGTTTCCCGGCTTTGACGCTCCAGGGCGTTTGGCGGGGGCCAGGATAGCCTGGGCGACAGAAGGAAGGAGAGGGCCGCTGTGAATATCCCCTATTATGTGGAGACCAATGTGATCTGCGTGGTCATCCTGCTTTTGTTTCGAAGCCATCTGCGCCGCCAGTCCGAGCGTTTTTCCACCGACCGGATGGTGCTGAACCGGCTGATCTGGGCGACAGTGGTGTTCTGCGTGGCTGATATTGTAGGCACCGGCCTGGTCGGCTTCTCTTTCCGCGGTGCGCGGTTGTTGATCGAAGCGGGGAACATGATCTATTTTGAATCCCTCACGGTTATCACCTATCTATGGATGCTGTACGTTTTGATCAAGCTGCGCAACGCGACGGAATTTAACAGGAAAGAGATGTTCTTGCTTCGGATCCCGCTGATTGTTTTTACGCTGGTGGACATCACCAACCCTTTTACCCATATCCTGTTCAGCGTGGACGAAAACAGCGTCTATATCCGCAACGGCGGCGTAACCTTCCATTGGATCGTCACCTGGATGTATCTGGTGCTCCCCACGGCGCAGACTGTGCTCGCCATCGCGCAGGAGAAGAGCAAGCAGCGGCGGGAAGAGTTGGTTCCGCTTTTGTATTTTATTGTGGCGCCGGTCGTCGCCTGCGTCGCGCAGATGATGTTTTTCGGCGTAACTTCCGCCAAGGCGGGGGTTACCATTTCGATCGCGATGATCTGCCTGGCCCAGCAAAACCAGCAGGTGCTTACCGACGCGCTGACCGGCCTCAACAACCGGCGCGGCCTCGACCGCTATTTGGAGCGGCATGTGCAGCACGCCACAGAGCAGCCCCTTACCCTGCTGATGATCGATATCAATAGTTTTAAACAGATCAACGATAAATTTGGCCATCTTATGGGCGACGCCGCTCTGCGGGACGTGGCGGAGGCTTTGCGGATGGCCTGCCGGGAGGGCAACCAGAGGATGTTCCTGTGCCGCTACGGCGGAGATGAATTTGTCATTGCCGGGACGGAGCTTGACGCCGCCGGCGTTGCGGAGCTGCGGGGCAGGATCTGCGAGGAGCTGCAAAAATGCCTGCAAAAAGAGAGCAAGCCCTTTTCCCTGGTGGTGAGCGTTGGAACGGCCACCGGGCTCTGCGCCGCCGTCGATGACGCACAGGCCCTGCTGCGGGAGGCGGACGCCGCCATGTATCGGGATAAAAAGCGCCCGGCTTCCTAACAAACGGGAATAGGCCCGGATGATTGGATCAAAAGAAAAACGCTGAAGGCTTTATTTACTCAAAAACAAAAGCCCGCCTGATGAGGCGGGCTTTTGTTCTGCCGCTTTTGACGGGGCAAAAAATTTGATTCTTTCGGGGGCTTTTTGTCTTGGGGCTGTTGCGGCCAGCGCCGGCCTTATCGTATTTGAGCAAAGGCGAAATTCGGCAAAACCTTTCAAAGCCGGTTTTCATCGGTGTTGTGATTTCGGGAAAGTCATGCTATCATGAAAGCAGAAACAGCGCGGAGGTGCGGCATGGGAAAGATCGTCCTGCGGGAGACGGAATCTGTCTGGGAACGCCTGGCACGGGAACCGGGGCCGGTGGTGCTCTATGGCATGGGGGACGGGGCGGACAAGGCTTTGGACATTATGGAGAGCCGGGGGATCCCCTGCGCGGGGGTCTTTGCCAGCGACGGTTTTGTCCGGGGGCAGTCCTTCCGCGGCTTTCGGGTACAGAGCCTGGCGCAGACAGAAGAGCGATGGAACAGCGGGTTTACCGCCGTTATGTGCTTTGCCGTCCACGACCGGCCCACCCTGGAACAGGTGCGCCGCCTGGCCGCCCGGCATCCGCTGGTGGCGCCGGATATGCCGGTGGCGGGGGAAGATCTGTTCACGCCGGATTATTACCGCGCCCATGAGGAAAAATTCCAGGCGGCCTATGAGATGCTGGAGGACGAGAGCTCCCGCCGGGTGTTTTGCGACGTGCTGGATTTTAAAATCAGCGGAAAAACGGAACACCTTTTTGATTGCGAGAGCCCCAAAAGGGAGGCCTATGCCCTGCTCTGCCTGGGCCCGCGGGAGCATTATGTGGATTGCGGGGCTTACACCGGGGATACGGTGGAGGAGTTTTTGGAAGAGACCGGCGGGAAATATGGCAGCATCACGGCTTTGGAGCCGGATCCGAAAAACTTTGCCAAACTGGAAAAACGGGCTCTGGCCCTGGGCCTTACAGGGCTGCGGCTTTTTTGCCGGGGAGCCTGGGATCGGGACGAGGAACTGGAGTTTGTGGGGGCCAGCGGGCGCAATTCCGCTGTGGCGGGGGCCGTGGGAGCCCAGGCGGGGCGCAAAAGCCGTCCGGTGCAGGGATGCGCGCTGGATGGGATCTTATCCGGATCTCCGGCAACTTTTCTAAAAATGGATGTGGAGGGCAGCGAGCGCCGCGCCCTGGAAGGGGCGCGGGAAACGATCCTGCGGCAGCGCCCGGCGCTGCTGGTTTCGGCCTATCACCGAAGCCGGGATCTCTTTGACCTGCCGCTTTATCTGCGGGAGATCTGTCCCGGCTATCGTTTTTATCTGCGGCGGCAGCCCTATATCCCGGCGTGGGAGATCAGCCTGCTGGCAGTACCGGCGGAGAGGAGGACGGAAAGATGAATCGTGAGATCCCCTCCGAGGTCTCCGCCGCCCTGGCGCGGCTGGAAGAGCGCGGATATGAGGCGTGGCTGGTGGGCGGCTGTGTGCGGGATATGCTTCGGGGCGCGACCCCCCAGGATTATGACCTGTGTACCTCCGCCCTGCCACGGCAGACGGCGGCTTGCTTTGAACCGGAGTACCGGGTAATCCCCACCGGGGTGGAACACGGGACGGTGACGGTGCTGATGGGGGAGATGCCCCTGGAGATCACCACCTACCGGGTGGACGGGGGATACAGCGACGGGCGTCACCCGGACCGGGTGCGCTTTGGGGCTGGATTGCAGGAGGATCTGGCCCGGAGGGATTTTACCATCAACGCCATGGCCTGGCGCCCGGGCCGGGAGGTGCAGGATTTTTATGGCGGACAAAAGGATCTTTCCGCCGCCCTGGTGCGCTGTGTGGGAAAACCCGCCCGCCGTTTTGAGGAGGATGGCCTGCGCATCCTGCGGGCGCTGCGGTTTGCTTCGGTGCTGGATTTTGCCCTGGAGGAGGAGACGGCGGCGGCGGTGCGCAGCGAGGCCTTTCGCCTGGAAGGCGTTGCCCGGGAGCGGGTGTGTCAGGAGTGGACGCGGCTGCTGTGCGGGCCCGGGGCCGCCCGGGTGCTGGCGGAATTTGGCGCGGTCTGCGGGGGCTTTTTGCCGCAGGCCGGGCAGCTGAGCCGGGAGACTTTAGAGGGCCTCTCAAAGCTTTCCCCGGATCTGATAGAACGCATGGCCTGGCTGCTGCGGAATATCCCTCAGCCCCAGGCGGACGACGCGCTCAGGGGCCTGCGGCTGGACCGTCATCGCAGCGCGGCGGTGCTGGCGCTGACCCGGCGCTGGCAAAAAGGCCTTTGTACGCCTCGGGAAGCCCTGGCGGAACTGGGCGGGGCGGAACAGGGGCGGCGTTTTTGCGCCTTGCTGCAGGCGGCGGGGGATGCCGGAGAGGGCTACCGCAGGGAGCTGGAACGCATCCTGCAAAGGGGCGAATGTTATTCTCTAAAAACCCTGGCGGTGAACGGCAACGACCTGATCGAACTGGGAATACCGCGGGGAAAACGGGTGAAAGAGGCCCTGGAAGGGCTGCTGGCCCGGGTGCTGGAAGACCCGGGCTTAAACCGCCGGGACGCCCTGCTGGCCCTGGCCGCAGAGGCCTGCCAGAACCCGTTCCCAAATTCTGACGGGGGCAAGCGCTATTACACCTGGGACTGCTATCTGCGCCGCCGCTATGGGGGAAAGGTATGCAAGGTGCCGGTCAACGGCGGATTTACCTGTCCCAACCTGGACGGCTCCTGTGGGAGCGAGGGGTGCTCCTATTGCTCCGACGCCGGAGGGGGAGAATTTGCGGGAGATCCCTGCGAGGACGTGACCGTTCAATTTTTAAAGGCGCGCCGCGGGCTTTGGCGCAAGTGGCCCGGGGCCCGGGCCATCGCCTATTTTCAGGCCCATACCAACACCTACGCGCCGGTGGAACGCCTGCGGGAGCTGTATGAGCCGGTGCTGGAGATCCCCGGCGTGGAGGGCCTTTCGATCGCCACCCGCCCCGACGCCCTTCCCGCGCCTGTGCTGGATTATCTGGCCGGGCTTGCCCGGCGCACCGATCTGATCGTGGAGCTGGGGCTGCAGTCCGCCCACGACGAGACGGCCCGGCGCATTGGCCGAGGGCACGATTTTGCCTGCTTTCAAAACGCAGTGCGCGCCTTAAACGACCGGGGGATCCCGGTCTGCGCCCACATCATCGACGGCCTGCCCGGAGAGACGGCGGAAATGATGAGGGAAACGGCCCGGCAGCTGGCCCGGCTGCCGCTGCACAGCGTGAAGATCCATCTTCTGCATGTGCTGGAGGGCACCCGGTTGGCGGAGGAATACCGGCGGGGCGAGTTTGCCCTGCTTTCCAAAAGCGAATACATCTCGATCGTCTGCGACCAGCTGGAGCTGCTGCCGCCCTCTGTGGTGGTGCAGCGGGTTACCGGGGACGGCCAGCGCTCCAAGCTGATCGGCCCGCTGTGGAGCCTGAGAAAGCTGGATGTGCGCAATGGTATCGACAAAGAACTGGCCCGGCGCGGTAGCTGGCAGGGGAAATTTTATCAGGGAGGGGAAGCCCATTGAAAACCATTTTGACCGTGGCCAAAGAGCTGCTGACCCAGGGGGTGCGGGAGGACAGCGTCGTGGCGGATTTTACCATGGGCAACGGCAGCGACACCCTGTATCTGAGCCTTCTGGTGCCGCGGGGACACGTCTACGCCTTTGACATCCAGCCCCAGGCGCTGGAAAACACCCGCCGCCGTCTGGAAGAGCACGGCGCCCTCTCCAACGTGAGCCTGATCCTTGACAGCCATCACCGCCTGGAGGAGTATATCCCCGGCGGCATCGACGCCGGTATGTTTAATCTGGGCTATCTGCCCCACGGAGATCCCGGCGTCACCACCCGGCGGGAGACTTCCCTGCCCGCGGTGCGCAAGGCGGTGGAGCGCCTGAACCCCGGCGGCGTGGTGGTCGTGGTGGTCTATCCCGGCCACGAGGAAGGACGCCTGGAGGGGGAGGCCCTACAGGAAATGGCAAAGGGGTGGGATCCCGGCGTCTACGACGCCACGGTCTTTCGCATCGTCAACGTCCCCACCTGCCCCTATATCGTTGCGGTGGAGCGGCGCAAGCCCTAAAATGCCCGGGGAAACGGGCAATGGCCTGCCTTGTGGAGGCGTATCAGGCAAAAAACAAGGGCCGCAGCCTCTGCAAGCTCCTTTTGACCGACGGCTGACGGCGCCCGGGGCGTTTGTTTTGCCAGAAAACCCCGGCTAAAAGGCCGGCGGAAGTTTTTTGGGCGGCGGGCCGCCAAACACAGCGAAAAACGGCGAAGATGATTGGCAAGGGCTTATCATCTTCGCCGTTTTTGAGGTTTGAAAGCCCTTTGCGCGCCGGTTTGGAACGGGGCCTTTTGCAAGGGACGGGTCATGGCTCCCGGGAGGGACGGCCCGGGCGGCTGTTGAGTTTGGCGCGGAAAAATACGCGCAGCAGGGCCGGGCCGTCGAAGGGGACCAGGGGGTAAAGGTAGCTTTTGCCCGAAACCGTGCGGGTGCAGCCCACCGCCAGCAAAAAGAGCAGCACCCCGGCGGCAAAGCCCCAGAGGTTCCATATCCCGGTGAGGACAAGGAGCATGACGCGGGTGAATTTGAAGGCGTAGCCCAACTCAAAGCTGGGCTGGGTATAGTTGGCAATGGCCACAAAGGCGGCGTAGAGGATGGTATCCGGCACAAACCATCCGGTCTTGACGGCGAACTCCCCCAACACCAGGCCGCCGACGATGCTCATGGCGTTGCTCAGGGCGCTGGGGGTGTTGAGGGAGGCCATGCGCAGGCCGTCCACCGCAAATTCCAGGATCAGCAGCTGCAGCAGCAGCGGCACAGAATTGGGCTCTTCCACGCGGATAAAGCCAAGCCACTGCGGGAGCCATTGTGGGTTTTGGATGAGCAGCAGCCACACAGGGGTAAAAAACAGGGTGGCGACAAAGATCAGGATGCGGCTGCAGCGCAGATAGGTGCCCACCAGCGGCGGGAAATAGTAGTCGTCAGCCTCCTGAAAAAAATCGAAGATCGCGGAGGGCAGGATCATGGCGGAGGGAGAATTGTCGATCAGCAGGACGATCTTGCCCTCCAAAATAGAGGCGGCAGCGGCATCCGGGCGCTCGGTATAGCGCACTTTTGGAAAGGGATTGAACCATTTCCCCTTCACCAGGGCTTCCGCCAGGCTCTCCTGATTCATGGTAAGGGCGCGCACCCGCAGGGCCGCGATACGCCCTTTCATCTGTTCCACCAGGGCCTGGTCGGCCTGACCGTCCAAATAACAAAGGACGATATCGGTGCGGGAGCTTTCTCCAGCGGTTTGAAGCTCCATGATCAGGCGGGGATCCCGGATGCGGCGGCGGATCAGGGCGGTGTTGAACACCAGGGTCTCCACAAAGCCGTCCCGGGAACCGCGGAGCACCCGGTCCTTCTCCGGCTCCTCCACGCCGCGGGCGGGATAGGTGCGCACGTCGATGAGGGCCATCTCGTCATAGCCCTCGATGGCCAGGCCCAGGCCGCCGGAGAGGATCTGGACGCAGGCGGCCTGGGGATCTTTGACCCTGGCGACCTCGATGTAGGGGATCACCTGCCGGGAAAAGGACTCCATATCCGGGGCGCTTTCAAAGACGGATCGATCCAGTTTAAGAAAATACTCCAGCATCTTTTCCATGACCTCGTCCTTGACAAGGCCGTCCACAAATAAAATGCATCCGGCCCGTGCGCCGATGGTCACGTCGCGGCGCACCAGATCAAAGCTCCTGTCCGTTTTCAGGATGCGCAGGACCTCGCTGAGCATAGGCTACCAACTCCTTACCGGAGATAGTATCCGCCGCCGGGCGGAAAATATGCGGCAAAAAGGCTCTTTTGCCGCCCTGGGGACGGCCGCGTTCCCCGGCGGGCAAAACGGCGGTTTTCCATGGGACAAAGCGGCAGCCGAGGGGGTGCCGGCCGGTTGACATCTGGAACGTTTCCCGCCATAATAGAGAAGCACGGGGCGTTTGAGGCCCCGATTGCCACAAAAGCGACAGGACGGTGCAGCCGGGGGATCCGGCCCGGCGGAGGAAAACGATGGCACAGACGGCGGTTTTACAGCAGGCGGCTCCGGCCGCCCCGGGGCGATACGCGGCCCTGGACGGCCTGCGGGGAGCCACCCTGCTGAGCATGATGCTCTACCACGGGGCGTGGGATCTGGTGTATCTTTTTGGCGTGGACTGGCCCTGGTATCGGGGCGTCTGGGGCTTTGTATGGCAGCAGAGCATCTGCTGGACGTTTATCGCCCTTTCCGGCTTTTGCTGGGCCCTGGGAAAACATCCCCTGCGGCGGGGGCTCATCACCCTTGGGGGCGGGGCTGCGGTCTCTTTGGCAACGGCGGTGTTCATGCCGGCGCAGGCGGTGCGCTTTGGGGTGTTGACGCTGCTGGGAAGCTGTATGCTGCTGATGATCCCGCTGGAAAAGCTGCTCAAAAGGCTTTGGCCCCCGGCGGGCCTGGGCGGGAGCCTGCTGCTGTTCTGCGTTACCTACCGCCTGGGGGGCGGGGCCCTTACGTTGGGGCCGTGGCGGTGGCTGCGCCTGCCCCAGGCGCTTTATCGGGGGCCGGTGGCGGCCTTTCTGGGCTTTACCCCGGTGGATTTTTCCTCGTCGGATTATTTTCCCCTGTTCCCGTGGCTGTTCCTGTTTGCCGCGGGATATTTCCTCTTCCGGCTGCTGGAGGGAAAATTGACGCTGCTTTACAGTCTGAAAAGCCCGCGGGCGCTGAACGCGCTGGGCCGGTGGTCCCTCTGGGCCTATCTTTTGCACCAGCCGGTGCTGTATCTTCTGCTTTCCCTTTGTTTTGGATAAAAAATCAAATCAAAAAGGGCGGCGTCCTTTTACAGGATGCCGCCCTTTTTCTGCCAAAGCTCAAAGGATCTGCTGGAGAAAGGCGCTGGTGGACATGCCGGTGATCTTTTTGAACACTTTGCAGAAATACTTGGCGTCGGAATACCCCACCATCTCGGCGATCTCGTAGATCTTGTGGTTGCCGGTGAGCAACAGGGATTTTGCCTTGTTGATGCGAAACTGGGTGAGATAGTTGGAAAAAGGCTGCCCGGTCTCTTTGCTAAACACAGTGCTCAGGTAGACCGGCGTGATGTTGAGGGCGGCGGCCACGTTTTCCAGGGTGATCCCCTTGTTGTAATTCTGGCTGATCATCCGCATGGCTTTTTTGACCACAAGGCCGTACTGCTGTTCCTCGTCCTGGAACAGGACGAGGAGCATCTCCAGCACCAGGTCGTGCATGTCGTTCAGAGAATAGCAGTCGATGAACCAGTGCAGCAGGCGGGACTGGTTGATGTAGCGGTGGCCGGGATATTCCAGCTCCCGGCACTTGCTCAGCACGGCGGAGACAAGGCTGACGTAGGCTTCCACAATGGAGGAGGGCTGGAAGGGCGAAGCGGCGCAGTAGGCCTGAAAATCCTCCGCAACCTGTACGGCGCCCTCATAGCTGTGGGCGCAGACCTGCTGGATCATATCCCGCTCGATGGAAGAAGGCGGGGCAAAATCTGTGGTGACGGCGGCCGCGACGCGCTCCTTGGTAAGGACATGCCGCCCGCCCAGCACCAGGGCCCAGCGCAGCAGGCGGGTGGAGACGGCGACGCACTGGATGGCGGTGCGATAATCGAACTTTGCCGCGCCGGCAATGGGCGACCAGGGCTTTGCTTCCCCGGAAAAATCCATATGCAGGGCTTTTTCCAGCAAGGCGCAGGCGTCGCCGCTGTCCGCGCCCTCGTAGAGCACCACGACGTTGCGCCATTCCGGCATCAACACGGGAAGACAGGCGACCCCGGCCTCTGAAAAGGCGGCGGAGACAGACTGGTAGATCTGGTTCAAGGCGGCGTGCTCCTCCTCGGTGATACTCAGCCCCTCGGTGTTGTTCCCAGCGGTGAGGATCGAATCGCCGCGGGTCTGTTTCCAGCGCAGCTGCACGGCGATCTGGAACAGGCCGTCGTATCGGGAAAGATGGGGAGAAAGGCGGGCGAGGGTCTCCTCATCCGGGTCCTCGGGGCTGTTGAACAGCTCCCGTACCATGGAGCGGAGGCTGTCCTCGGAGAAAGAGTTTTCCTGCATGGCGAAATCCAGCTCGATCTGGTCCAGCAGCTCCTGCAGGCTCTCCACGGTGATGGGCTTGAGCAGGTAGTCGCATACGCCGATCTTGATGGCGGTGCGGGCGTATTCAAAGTCGGCGTAGCCGCTGAGGATGATGGGTTTAAACTGCAGGTTGTCCTCCTTGAGCTGGGTCAGCATATCGATGCCGCTCATCAGGGGCATCTTGATGTCGGTGATGACGACATGGGGGTTGACAGAACGGATCAGGGCCAGGCCATCCACGCCGTTGGCGGCTTCCCCGGCGCACTCGTAGGAGGGTTTGAGCTTTTGGATGAGGCGGACCAGGCCGCTTCGTGTTTTTTGCTCGTCTTCCACGACGACAAATTTCAGCATATTATCACCATTCCTGTGTGTATCATAAAAGCGGGAAGGGGGGAGCGTGTGTTTACAGCTTCGGCAGCAAAAAGGTGATGCGGGTTCCGTTCTCGCGGCTGCTCTTGATCTGCAGGTCGGCCGCCTCGCCGTAGTACATCTTCAGGCGCGTGAGCACATTGGAGACGCCGATGCCGTGGCTGGATTCCGACTGGTAGCTGCCCTGGCTCACCGCCTCCAGGGTGTGGCTGCCCATGCCCTGGCCGTTGTCCTGCACCACGATCTGCATGCGCGTTTCGCTGATGTCGGTAAAGCTGATCTCCAGCATGCCGCCGGAGATAAAGCCCTCAAAGCCGTGGGTGATGGCGTTTTCCACCACCGGCTGCAGCAGGAGCTTGTACATATGGCAGCGGGCGATGCGGGGGTCCATATGCAGGCTGACCCGGAAGTTGTCGGTGGCGCACTGCCGCAGGTAGACATATTTGCGCAGCCACTCAAACTCCTCCTCCACGGTGACCAGAAAGGTTTTGGTGCTGATGCTGTAGCGGAGGATGGAGGACAGGGCCGTGATCATCTTGCTGCTTTCGTACTGCTCGTTTTCGATCAGCGCCCAGTTGATGGTGTCCAGGGTGTTGTAGAGGAAATGGGGGTTGATCTGGGCGGTGAGGGCCTTGATCTCGGCGTCCTTTTCCTTGGCGATGGCCTGGGCCGTGCGGTCCTTTTCGGCCCGCAGGGTTTCGGTGAGGGCCAGGATCTCCTGCATCATGCGGTTGAAGGACTGGGCCACGATCTCCATCTCGTCCTTGGTGTCCAGGCTCACCTGTACGCCCAGGTCGCCTTTCCGGGCCAGGTCCATGACGCGGGCGATCTCCTTGGCGGAGCGGGAAAGGCTGCTGGAAAAATACAGGGCGATGAGGACAATGGCGCAGCAGATGAGCAGGGTGAGCCCAAAAAACAGCCGCTGGGAGCTGTAGAGAGAGCTGTACAAATAGTCGTTGTCCAGCACGTTTACCAGGTACCAGCGCGGGGTGGGCAGGTTGGAGATCAGCACCTGGCAGCCCTCCTGGCTGGAGAGGGCGGTGTGAAAGTCGGTGGTGTACGCCGCGGGGACAATTTGGTTCTCGGCGACGTCGGTGAGGATCTCCACCAGGTCTTTTTCGTCGGAGAGATAGACTGGCGTGGAAAAATTGAGCCCCAAGAGCCGTTTGTCCTCCGCGGAGACCACCCGCCCGGTGGAGTCCATCACCAGGAAACAACGGGAGCCGGCCTGCTGCTGCGGGATGAGCAGCTCGGTGAGCATCGACTCGTCGATGGTGAGCACGATGACGCCCAATGGCTCCAGGTTCAGCGGGTCCAGCAGGCGGTTGGACATGTGCAGCAGGTAGACGGTCTTGTTTTTGCGCTGGTCCACGTGGGCGTCGCTGATGTGCATGCCGGGCTGGCTGACAGAGGAACGGTAGATGGAGGTCTGCAGCGCCTTAAGGCCGCTCCAGGCCTCGGCCATGCGGCTGGCGTCCCCGTTGAAGGAGACGGCGGTGCCGTCCTCCCGCAGCAGGGAGATGGACAGGATCCCGGGCTCCTGGCTGAGGTAGGAGGTGAAAGCCTGCTTGAGGATGACCTTCCCCATGATGCTGTTGTAGGTGTCGTCCGCGGCGTTGAGCATCCGGGCCCCGGCGACGATATCGTCGTCCGAGATGATGGAGATGAGCAGATCCCGGTAGGCGCCCACCTTGATGTCGAAGATCCTGGCCGTCTGGGAGGAGGAGACCTGCTCCGAGCTGACAATCTTCTCTTTCAGGGCGGCCTGGTAGGAGGAAGAAAGGATGCTCTGCGCCAGCAAAAGCGGCGGAAGCGAGGTGAAAAGCAGGGCGATGATGAGCTTTGTGCGCATGGCGGAAGCCTGCCAGAAGTTCGTAAGCTTTTTCATAGGCGTACCTCGTCGGTGGGGATAAAACGTGTATGAAGACGGAAAAGATCCGGATATTCCCGGGATGAAAACACTATTAATAGTATCACATTTCCCAAAACTTGCAAGCAAAGGGAGGAAGAAAAGCGTCATTCCGACGAAAGTGACCTTAAATTTGTCCACCATTATTAATATTTTATGTTTTAATCTTGAACAAAAGTCAATACAATAACATCAAGGAAATCGTCGAAACGACGGATACAATTTCGGCGAATCCAACAAACAAAGGAGGTTCAACTATTCCATGAAAAAGACATTGGCAATCCTTTTGGCAACCCTGATGGTCATAGCCTGCTTCAGCGGCTGTACCAGCACTCCTTCTGAATCCAGCAGCCCCGCCGCTCCTGCGGAGTCCGGTTCTGCGCCCGCTCCCGAGGCTGGCGGAGACAAGGCGTTCCCCGACACCACGCTGACGTTCTGGCATTATTACAGCGGCTCCACCGGTGAGGACGTCACCACCCTGTTCAACCAGTATGCCGAGCAGCCCGACAGATCCAACATCACCCTGGACGTCGTGTTCGTTCCCTTCGGCGATCTGAAAAAACAGCTGTCTGTCGGCAGCGCCGCCGGCACCCTGCCGGATCTGGTTCTCATCGACAACTGCGACAACGTAGCTTACTCCGCCATGGGCATCTTCGCCGACATCACCGACGTGATGGCCAGCGAGGACAACCTGAAGGACTACTACGATCAGATCATTGCCACCACCAAATATGACGGCAAACAGTATTCTGTTCCCTTCATGTCCAACAACCAGGGCATCTGGTACAACAAGGACATGTTTGAGGCCGCCGGCATCACCAAGATCCCCGAGAGCTACGAGGAGATCCGCGAGGCTGCCAAGGCCCTGACCAAAGACGGCGTTTACGGCTTCGGTATGTCCGCCGTTCAGAACGAAGAGGGAACTTCCCAGTTCCTGCCCTTCCAGATCGCTTCTTCCGGCGACGCCTACGACCCCTATAAGCTGGACAGCGAAGGCGGCCTGCGCGCCCTGCAGTTCCTGACCTCCATGGTCGAGGACGGCTCCATGCCCAAGGACGTTGTCGCCTGGTCCCAGTCCGACGTCGGTACTCAGTTCAGCAACCAGAAAATCGCCATGATGATGATGGGCTGCTGGTACATCACCGAATACCGCACCAACTGGGCGGACCTCAACTGGGGCGTATTCCCCATCAAAGACAAGACCTTCGGCACCATCTACGGCGGTGAGAACCTGGCTGCCATCGACGGCGAGGACAAAGAAGTTGCCATCGACTTCCTGAAATGGTACATCCAGTACGATGTTTCCAAACCCTGGAACCTGGCCAACGACCACTTCCCGCCCCGTGACGCCACTCTGACCGATCCCGATTATCAGACCGATGACTGGAAAGTATTCATCGACCTGATCCCCTACACCATCGCCCGTCCCGCCGATGTGAAATACCCCGAGGTATCCACCGGCCATCAGCTGGCTCTGCAGGAAGCGCTGACCCTGGTGAAAACCCCTGAAGAGGCTGTACAAGACGGTCAGGCTGTTATCGACGCGGCGCTTGCCTAATCGATCTCGCAGTTTTTCCAAAGGTAAATAGCTGAATAGGGCAGGAGGGCAGTTTTGCGCCGTCCCAAGACCGCTTTGATCCGGTGCAATTCCTGTCTCCTGCCCTATTTATACCTAAAAACAGAAACAGACGGCCCAAAAATGAAACCGAAAAGCGGAAAGGATGATGGAAAGGTATGAAAGGGACGGCAACCGCAGTGAAAACAAACGGTTCCCCGGCAAAAAGAAGAAAGACATTGTCGCTTTCTGCAAAGGAGAACCTCTTGGGGTATGCTTTCGTCGCTCCGGCGCTTGCGTTTATGATCTTTTTTGTTGCATATCCTATTATTTACAACTTGATTATGTCCCTCCAGCTGGTGGACGTGACCACCCTGACAAAGCCCGACAAAGAGTTTATCGGGCTGACGAATTACATCAACATCTTTACCCAGAGCACGCCCATGAATTATCTCTGGAACTCCTTTGCGAAGACCATGATCTATACGGTGGAATGCATCGTGTTCCAGTTTACGATCGGCTTTTTCTTTGCCATCGTCTATACCCAGAAGGCGAAGAAGCTCAAAGGGATCAGCGGCCTGCTGCTGCTCAGCTATATCCTGCCGGCTTCTGTCTGCTCTATTTTGTTTAAATTCATGTTCTGGACCAACGGCGGTATCATCAACGAGCTGCTTAAGGCCTGCGGGCTGATCAACGCCCCGGTGGAATGGCTTACCACCCCCAACAACGCCATGTGGTCGGTGGTCATCGCCAACATCTGGAACGGGATCCCCTTCAACATGATCCTGATCGTCTCCGGCCTTGTGACCATCTCCAACGACGTGTACGAAAGCGCCACCATCGACGGCGCCAACGCCTGGCAGCAGTTCACCAAGATCACGGTGCCTCTGCTGAAACCCGCCATCAAAATGGTGCTGGTTCTGGGCTTCATCTACACCTTCAAATGCTTCGAGCTGATCTACGCCATGACCAGCGGCGGCCCCACCAGCGGCACCGAGCTGATGACGATTTACGCTTACCGCCGCGCCTTTATGGAGTTTAACTTCAGCGAGGGCGCCGCAATCTCCAACATCCTGCTGGTGATCCTCATGATCGTCGGTTTCCTCTACACCAAAATGATCAAGAAAGATGAGGTGGCGTAACCATGAGCCCAAAGACAAAAAAAAGACTCGCCGCGGTCATCTGGTACACCATCGGCATCGTGTGTTTCCTGGTCATGCTGTTCCCGCTGTTCTGGATGATCTCCTGTTCCCTGCGGGAAGAGACCTATATCTTCTCCACGCCCCCCCATTTTCTGCCGCCTAAGTTCACCCTCGCGGCCTACGTCAAACAGCTTCAGACCGAGCAGTTCCCGGTGCTGCCCTCCTTGAAGAACAGTATGATCATTGCCCTGGCCACCACCGTCATCGCCGGTGTGTTCGGCACCCTGGCTTCCTATGGGCTGGCCCGTTTTCGCGTCAAGGGCGCGGGGATCATCATCATGTTGTTCCTCATTTCCCAGATGCTTCCCCAGACCTTTTCTTTGATCCCCTGCTTCGTGATCTTTAAAAATATCGGCGTGTTCAACACCTACTGGGCGCCGATCTTGGGATGCTGTACCGCGGCCATCCCCTTCTCGGTCATCATGCTGAGAAGTTATTTTATGAGCATCCCCAAAGAGGTGGACGACGCGGCCCTGATCGACGGCTGCAACCATCTGCAGTCCTTCGTCCGCATCATGATCCCCATCGTTTCCTCCGGCATCGTGGTATCCCTGGTGTTTTCCTTCCTGCAGGGCTACGGCGATATGATGTATTCCCTGACCTATGTGGCCGACTCCGCCAAATGGCCGATCACCACCGGCATCTACAACGTGGTGGGACGCTACGGCCTGGAGTGGAACCGCGCCATGGCTTTCGGCTTCATCGCAGTGCTCCCCGTTATCGTCATCTTCCTGCTGATGGAAAAATACATCGTGGAAGGCCTGGCGGCCGGCGCTGTTAAGGGATAAGCCACACCCCGGCACAATGCAGCAAAACAAGGCGAGGGCCCCGGTTCGGGGCCTCTGCCATGATTTTTAGAAAAGAAAAAGGAGTGTTCATTCTATGGTAATCGATATGCACGTACACCCCGAGTTCTGGGAAGCCGTTTATCAGGACGACGCGTTCAACGAAAAACGCAAAGAGATCATGGGACGCGATAAACTGGGCAACGCCGACTATAGGTTTGTCATCAAGCAGATGGATTACGCCGGCATCGACAAGTTCTGCCTGCTGGCTACCGATACTTCTACCAAAGACAACTGCGTGGTCCTCACCAACGAGGATCTGAAAAAGATCGTCGACCTGGCTCCCGACCGTTTTATCGGTTTTGCCAGCGTAGATCCCTTCCGCAAGGACGCGGCGGCTGTGGTGGAGAAGGCTTTCACCGAGCTGGGCCTCATGGGCCTCAACCTGCATCCCGCCAAACAGAAATTCTACCCGGATGATGAGATCATGGATCCCATCTACAAGCTTTGCATCAAGTACAACAAACCCATCATGTTCCATGCCGGAACCTCCTGGGAGCCCAATACCCCCGCCAAATACGCACAGCCCCTGGCCTTTGAGGGCGTCGCCATCAAATATCCGGAGCTGCGCTTCTGCCTGTCCCACATGGGCTGGCCCTGGGTCGCCGATACGGCGATGATGGTCCTCAAATATCCCAACGTCTACGCCGACACCTCCATGCTGTACTCTGACCGCCCCATCGATTTCTTCCATCAGGTGTTCAAAGTGGATCTGAGCCCCCTGTGGCTGGAGAACGCTTTCCCGGAGAAGATCATGTTTGGCTCCAATAGCCCCCGCTTTGGCAGCGGCGACATGAAGGAAGGCATCGAGACCCTGAAGCTCCGCCCCAGGACCGAAGCCAAAGTACTGGGCGGCAACGCTGTTAAATTCTTAGGTTTGGAGGACTGATTACCATGATGAAATTAGAGACGAAAACCTATGAGACCCATGCGGAGTTTGACCTGATCCTCATCACCGAGGACGCCCGGGAGTTCGTTAAAAAGAGCGGGGTCAAGGACGGACTGTTTGTCCTCATTACCCAGCACACCACCACCAGCATCATGGTGCAGGAGAGCCTGCCCTGCCTGGAGGGCGATATCGAGGAGAAGCTGGAAGAGATCGTACCGAAGAACGTGCAGTACGCCCACAACCATTTTCTGCCCACCTACGGCGCCACCGGCGGCAACTGCCCCGGGCATCTCAAATCCATGCTCTGCGGCAACCACTGCGTGTTCCCGATCCAAAACGGCGAGCTGGTCATGGGCCACGCCCAGGACATCTATTTTGCCGAGTTTGACGGGATGCAGGTCAGAAGCGTGTTCTTCGAGGCCCTGGGGGAATAATTCCCCACTGCTGTAAAAGGAGGCAGAAGAGATGAAAAAAGTCGTCGCCGTAGGCGATAACTGCGTGGATGAATATCCCAAGCTCGGCCGCCACTATCCAACCGGCAACTGTGTGGATTTTGCGATCAACATCGCCAAATACGGCGTGGAGACCGCGGTGGTCACCCTGACCGGCACAGACGCCTACGGGCAGGAGATCGTGGACGTCCTGGCGAAATATAACGTGGACAACTCCCATGTGTACCGCATGGAAGGCATCACCGGCGTCGCCACCATGGATTTTGTGGGCGACAACGACCGCACCTATGTGGGCTCTTTCCCCGGCGTGTTTGAAAACTTCGACCTAAAGGAAGAGGATTTCGACTTTATCGCGAAATACGATATCGTCCATGCCGTGATCTGGGGCCGCATCAACCAGCACTTAGAGCGGATCAAAAAGATGGGGAAAGAGATCGTATATGATTTCGCCACCGATCTGGATGACCCTGAGATCGAAAAGGCCCTGCCTTATGTAGATCACGCGTTTTTCTCCTACAGCGAGGACAACGAATACATCCGCAATTACATCAAAGAGGCCCAGGCCAAAGGGCCCAAGGTGGTCATCGCCACCCTGGGGGAACACGGCAGCATGGCCTATGATGGGAAGGAATACTACCTCCAGCCGGCCCTGCCGGTTAAGGTGGTCAACACCGTGGGCGCCGGCGATTCCTTTATTTCCGGCTACACCTATGGGCTGATCCAGGGGGAGGATGTGGCGGGACGCCTGCGCACCGGCGCGGAGACCTCCGTCAAGATCATCGCCATGTTTGACCCCTATTGATGAAGGAGGGCGTCCTGTCATGAACAAGCTGAAAAGAGAGCAGTTTGCCCTGGGGAGCTTTCACTATCCCCGCTATTCCCTGAATTATTTTCTGGATTCCGCCCAGCGTTTGGGTTTTCAAAACGTAGAGATCTGGGGCGTGGCCCCCTGGGCCTATCCCGAAGATCTTTCCGCGGCGGACTGCCAGCGCATTTCCCGCGATATCGCGAGCCGCGGGCTCAAACATATTTGCTATTGTCCGGAGCAAAATACCTATCCGGTCAACATCGGCGCGTCGCTGCCCGGCGTGCGGGAGCGGAGTTTGCAGATCATGGAAAAGGCCCTGAAGGTCTGCGCGGCCACCGGTTCCGAGACGTTTTTGCTTTGCCCCGGCTCCAGCAGCCTGGACGAGGACTTTGAAGAGGGCTGGAAGATCCGCCGGGAATCCATCGAGCGCCTGGTGAAGACCGCCGAAAAAGAAGGCGTCACCATGGTCATCGAGACCCAGAACTACGCCGACTGCAACACCATGCACACCGTGGCGGAGCAGCGCCGTATTCTGGACGAGGTAAACCATCCCAACTTCAAAGCCATGATCGACGTGAGCCAGATGACCCAATTTGGCGATACCATCGCCGACAACCTGCGGGTGCTGGGCGACGACCTGCGCCATATGCACCTGACGGCGGCCCACAGCGAATGCCTGGACCTGACCCTGCAGGGGAAAGCGCTGCTGGAAAAATATCCCCATGGGCGCCCCATGAGCACCCATATGGATTTTCGCGGCGGCAACAACCCCATCGTCCGCTATCTCAAAGAGATGGGGGCCGGCGGCTACAGCCATTACGTCACCATCGAGGTGTGTGACCGCGGCTGTTTCCTGGATCCGGAGCCTGTCGCAGCCAGCGCCTTGGCACTGGCCCTGGAATGTCTGGACTGATCATTTTCTTACCTTCCAATATCTTTCCTTTTCAAAAAGCAAAACCGCCGCTCCCAAAGCGGCGGTTTTGCTTTTTGAAAAAATAGAGGATCACAACAAAAACAGAGCGGTGAAGGAGGAAAAGCTGGTTAAGGTAGAAAATGTTCCCTTAAAAATATGCACCAATCTTAACTTAATGCGTTTTGGAAGGCGGAAGGATCCCATAGAATGGAAGGGAGAAAACAGCCTGAAAAGAGGAGGACAACAACATGATGAAATTTGAAAAGGCCCGCATTGCCGGGATGAACCTGGGTTACAGCTTTTTTAGCCTGGAATATTTTCTCGACTCCATGGTGCGGGTTGGGGCCGAAAGTATCGAACTGTGGGGCGGGTTCCCCCATCTTTATTTCGACGATGTGATCCACCCCAGTGTGGAGAAGATCCGCCGGGCGGTGGACGAGCGGGGGCTGCGCATCAACTGCTATACGCCGGAGCAGCTGCTGTACACCTACAACATCGCCGCGTCGGAGCCGGAGGTGCGGGAGATGAGCGTGGAATTTTTCCGCAAAAACATTTATGCGGCCTATCGGCTGGGCACCCGCAAGGTGCTGATGACCAGCGGCCACGGTTATGTCGATCAGCCTTTGGAGGAGGCCTGGAAATGGTCTCGGGAGTCTTTGCGCGAGCTGGGCGAGTTTGCCGGGAAATTCGGTATGACCATTGCGCTAGAAAACCTGCAGCCCACAGAGAGCAACCTGGTGTACACCCTGCCGGCGCTTCAAAAGATGCTGGCGGAGCTGGATCTGCCCAACGTCAAAGCCATGGTGGACGTGGTGCCGATGCACCTGGTGGGGGAAACCATGCAGCAGTATCTTGACGCCTTCGGCGACGACTTGATCCATGTCCATCTGGTGGATGGGGACCCCACGGGGCACATGGCCTGGGGCGACGGGAAGCTGCCTCTGGACGAGGATATGAAATGCCTGTGCGAAAACGACTACCGCCATACCCTTACCTTCGAGATCGCCAACAGCATGTATCTTTACGACCCGGAAAGCGCCTTCCAAAAGAGCTTTGAGCGGGTGAAACCCTATTTGAAATAATTTTCCCCCACATAAAAAACGGACGGCCGCAGGCTGTCCGTTTTTGTGTGTGTGGGGGGGGAAGCCGGCCGGGGCCGCCGGAGATTTTATGGGAAGGGGAAGAAGGCTGTATCCCCCCGCCCCCAGGCACATAGAATGAACCAAAAAGAAAAGACGGGAGGAGACGGGATGGAACGCGGGATCATCTGCGCGCCGTCGGCTTTTCTGTATGCAGAGCCGTCGGAGAGCAGCGAAGTGGCGGACGAAGTTTTTCATGGGATGGAGGTGGAGGTGCTTGAAGAAAAGCGAGGCTGGCGCCGCGTGCGCACACAATACCGTTACAGCGGATATCTGCGGAGAGAAACCATGCGCCGCAGCGCGTGGTTTGCCCGCGTATGGCGGGAGGGGAAGCGCTGGCAGGTGATCTCCCCTTTTGCCGACGTGCTGGCCCGGGCGTCCTTTCGCAGCCCCATCCGCGCCGCCCTGCCCCGCGGCAGCATTGTTCTGCCCCTGGAGCGGGAGACGGAGGGCTGGCGGGAGGTGCGCCTGGCGGGGGGAGAACGCGGTTTTTTGCGTCAAAGCCAGATCCAGCCCATGCCGGCACACCGCCTGAGGGAGGAGGCCCTGCGCCGCCGGGTGGCGCAGGCGGCCCTTTCCTATTTGGGCGCGCCCTACCGCTGGGGAGGAAAATCCCCGGCAGGCATCGATTGCTCCGGCCTTTGCTCCATGGCTTATCTGCTGCAGGGGGTGATGATCTACCGGGATTCCGCCCTTATGGAGGGCTTCCCGATCAAAGAGATCCCGCAGGAGGGAAAAAAGATGGGGGATCTGCTTTATTTCCCCGGCCACATCGCCCTCTATCTGGGGGAAGGAAAATACATCCACGCCACAGGAAAGGCGGGGGGCGAGGGCGTGGTGCTCAACAGCCTGGAACCCGGCGATCCGGATTACCGGGCCGACCTGGCAGAAAGCCTTTTGGCGGTGGGCAGCCTCTTTCCCCGGGAAGGGAACGAAATTCCTCCAAAATTGTAAAAATCAACACAATAATACAAATTGTATAAAAAGACGCTGCTTTATGCCTTGGCCATCTGTTCCCGGGCTACGTCAAACTCCCGCCGGATCTCCGCCAGGGCGCCGGGCTGCTCCAGGAGATCCCACACGGCGCCTGCCAGGGCCTTAGCGGCGGCGCAGATGGCGTCGTGGGCCTGGGAAGATTTCCCGTAGTCCAGAAACACCTGGGAGTGGGAGGGGGAACCCTCCGGTACAAAAGCGATGCGCAGACAGCAGCCGGGGACGCGGTAGGAGACGTTGCCAAAATCGGTGGAGCCGGTTTTGAGGCGGGGAGGCTGAAGATTGGCCGCCCCCGCCAGACGGGCATTTTCCATCAGCAGATCCCCCAGCTTTGTCACAGGGACGGTGCTGTCCATGCCCTGCCCATACGAGATCTCATAAGAGGTGTCGGTCATCAGGGCCGCGCCGCGGATAATGTTTTCAAAACGGGCGGTCAGCTTCCGAAGGTAATCCGAATTGTAAGAGCGAAGGATAAAGCTGCCGCAGGCGCGGGCGGGCACCACGTTGGCAGGCCCCGGCGATTCCGCGACGGTGTAGTGCATGCGGGTGTCCTCGCACACATGCTCCCGCAGAAACTCGATCCCCTGGAAGGCGAGCAGCAAAGCGTCGAGGGCGCTGCGGCCCTCCTCTGGCTGGATGGCGCTATGGGCGCTTTTTCCGGTAAAAACCACATTGGCGTCCGTAAGGGCCATGGACTTTACATCAACGCAGGTCATGGGCCCGCCGTGGGTGATGAGGGCGATATCGATATCCTGCAAAAAGCCTTCCCGCAGCAGGGTGATCTTGCCGCCGATGGTCTCTTCTGCGGGGGTGCCGTAGAGGATCAGGCGGCAGGGAGTTTCCGGGGTCAGCCGCCGCTTGAGCGCCAAGGCGGCGCCGATGGCAATGGCGGGCTGCAGATGGTGGCCGCAGCCGTGGCCAAAGCCTTCCAGAGCGTCATACTCGCACAACAGGCCAATGGCGGGGCCGCCCTGGCCGCAGGACCATTCGGCCCGAAAGGCGGTATCCAGGGAGCCAAGGCCCAGCTGCACCGAAAAGCCCTCCTTCTGCAGAAAGCCGGTGAGACGCCCGGCGGCAAAATGCTCCTGCAGGCCGGGTTCCGGATAGTCGTAAATGTTGTCGGCCAGCTGGCAAAGCGGCGCGCGCAGGGAATCGACAGTATCAAACAAACGCTTTTTCATGGCAGATCTCCTTTTCAGGCGTCTGGGGACGCCACCTGGGTCTACCATATCACTTTTTGAGGCGCAGCAAAATAGGAAGCCCGCTTTTTTGAGAAAAATAAAGGGAGAACCCTCCGAAAAAAGGCCGCAAAAATCCCCGGCCAGAAGGGCTTATCCGGCCGGGGCGCGTTTTAAAGCAGGGTACACCACAAAACGAGAAGGGCGTCGTAGGCCCCGTGGGCGATGATAAGAGAGAGGGTGGTACAATGACGGATCTTCTCCCTGCAAAGGCACCACAGGAGGCCGAACAGGCCGGTGATGACCACCTGAAGCAGGCTGCCGGCGAGAAGATGGAAAAGCCCAAACAGGACGGAGGTGAGAGCCACGGCAAACCGGCGGGACCGGCCAAGGCGCAGCAGGCGGCTAAACAAAAAGCCCCGGAAGACGAATTCCTCCGCGAAGGCCACGCCGACGATGCGGTAGACAAATTCATAGAGGAACTGGAAGGGCGAAGTATACCCGCTGGCGCTGCCGATATACTCCCTCAGCCCGCAGAAGATGGGCAGGACGGTCAGCAGCAGGGACATCCCCCCGGCGATGGCGGCGCCGATCAGCACCTGAGAGGGCAGATGCTCTCTGGAAAAGCCAAAGTCGGCTGGATGGCTTCGGGAAACCAGAGCGAGGAGCAGGGCGGCAAGAGCCGGGATCCACTGGGTAAAAACAGCCAGAACCGCCCGATAGGGCTGTGGGATCGCCGAAAGAAAGCGGTTGTTGAACCAAACTACGAAAAAAAGCCCGACGATGGCCCCGGCGAGGGCCAACGCAAACTCCAGGGCGGCGCGACGTTTTTGCTGTACCATACGAATGCCTCCTGCGGCAAAGCCGTTATACTCTGTCGTTTTTTGTGTCTGCGGATAAACAAAGCGCCCCGGAGTCTTTACTGCGCAGGCCCCGGGGCGAAGCTTTTTACGGGAAAGATCAGAACTGGGGAGCCTTGGGGCTGGGGTTTGCCACCACGTTTACAGTGGTCTCCAGCTTTGTTCCGGCGGGCAGCAATTTTGCCATGACGACAAAACGTTGATCGGTGCGGGCGCCGTATTTATAGGTGCAGGTGGAAAGCGTGAGGATCTTATCGTTTATGGTAACGTTGACATCGTAATTGTGCTCGGAACGGAGCTTTGCCTCGGTCAGCAGATTGTTATAATCGGTGACGCTCATGGTAGGGGTGATATAGTTGAGCTTGGTATCGCTGTAGAAGGCGGCGAACACCTGCCAGGTCATATCATCCTCCGGGGTGGAAAAATAGATGTAGGGGTTATTTTTCGCAAATTCCAGGTCGGCAAAATTCATCAGCTGGGCAAATTTTACGCCGTTGACCTTGTCGTCGTCGAGGTTGTGGCCGTAGATGATGGTGTTCTGCAGCAGGTTGCTGCGGGCGCCCAGACGGCATTCATAATCCGCCCAGTAGCAGCCGGAAAATTGATAGCCGCCCAGCCAGTTAAGACGGAAATAATCCTTGTTGTTGGAGGTCTGCACCACGGGCTCGTCGACGGTGGTGTTGGGAATGTTGAGCCAGCCGACGACGTGGCTGTTCTGGCTGATGGCGTCCTTGAGTTTTTCCGCCAGCTCGGGAGCCGGGGCGACAGGGGCGTTGCTGCCCTGATATTCGGGGGCCTTCAGGGTGTTGATAAAGACCGGTCCTTTTTCGGATTCGGGATCCTCCGCGGGAGAGTTGGAGCAGGCGGCCAGCGACAACACTGCGGCGGCGGCCAAAGCCAGGCAAAGCCCGCGCAGTGACATGTGTTTCATCATCATAACAGGAACTCCTTTGAGGTTTTATAATGGCAGCGGCGAGAAACCCGCCGGCGCGTTGACAGGAAAAGATCAGTCTTTTTGGTTGCAGACGATGCCGCGGGCGGCGTCCAGGGTGACCACCATGCCGTTTTTGAGGATACGGGTGGCTTCGGCCGCATCCACGATGACCGGGATGTCCAGGGCCATACCGACCACAGCGGCGTGGGAGTTGATGCCGGGGGCTTCGGTGATGATGCCGCCCGCCTGCTTGAGCAGGGGCAGCAGCTCATTGGAGGTCTCCGGGATCACCAGGATGTCGCCGGGTTTAAAACGGAGAAAGGCTTCCTCCGTGTTGGCGGCTACGCAAAGGTTCCCACAGATGGAAAGCTGGTTGACGCTGATGCCGGTGACCAGGACGTCCCCCACAATATGCACCTTCAGCAGGTTGGTGGTACCGGAAATGCCCAGGGGCACCCCGGCGGTGATGACCACCAGATCCCCGTTTTCCACCATCCCCTCCCGCTGGGCGGCCTGGACGGCGCATTCAAACAACCCGTCGGCGTTGTCCTGTTCGGGAACCATCAGCGGGGTGACGCCCCAGCTCAGGTTCATCTGGCGGCAGACCACCGGGTCGGTGGTGCAGCCGACGATGGGGATGGAGGGGCGGTATTTGGAGATCATCCGCGCCGTGCGGCCGGATTTGGTAACGGTGATAATGGCCGCCGCGCCCAGGTCGTAGGCCGTGGTGCAGGTGGCGTGGGAGATGGCGTTGGTGGCGTCTGCGCGCTCGGCGGAATCGATCTTGGAAAAACGCCGGCGGTAGTCGATGTCCAGCTCCGTGCGTTCGGCAATGCGGGACATGGTGCGCACCGCTTCGATGGGATACAGCCCTGCGGCGGTCTCGCCGGAGAGCATAATGGCGCTGGTGCCGTCGTAAATGGCGTTGGCCACGTCGGTGGCTTCGGCGCGGGTGGGGCGGGGGTTTTTCATCATGCTGTCCAGCATCTGGGTGGCGGTGATGACCTGCTTGCCCGCGGTGTACGCTTTTTTGATCAGGGCCTTTTGGATGACAGGCACGTCCTCCAGGGGGATCTCCACCCCCATGTCCCCCCGGGCAACCATGATGCCGTCGGAGGCGCGAAGGATCTCGTCGATGTTTTCGACGCCCTCCATGTTTTCGATCTTGGCGATGATCTTGATCCAATGGCACCCGTGCTGATCCAGTACCTTGCGGATATCCAAAATATCCTGGGCGCTGCGGGTGAAGGAAGCGGCAATAAAGTCGGCCCCCTGGTTGATGCCAAAGACGATGTCGTCGTAGTCCTTGTCGCTGAGGTAGGGCATGGAAAGCTTGACGCCGGGGACGTTAACGCCCTTGCGGTTGCCCAGGACCCCGCCGTTGACCACCTTACAGATGATCTCGGAGGGAAGATCGACATTTACGACTTTCAGCTCGATGAGTCCGTCGTCGATGAGGATCCGGCTGCCGGGGCTTACATCCCCGGGCAGGTTTGGAAAGGTGATGGAACAGCGGGAAGCGTCCCCGTCCACCGCCTGGGTGGTAAGGGTGAAAAGATCCCCGGCTTTTACCTCGGCCTTTCCCTGGGCGAAGGTGCCCAGGCGGATCTCCGGCCCTTTGGTATCCAGCAGGATCGCGATGGGCAGATCCAGTTCCTCCCGCAGCTGCTTGACAATATCGAATTTCTTTTTATGTTCTTCGTGGCTTCCATGGGAAAAATTGAACCTGGCCACGTTCATGCCGACCAGCATCAGTTCGCGGATCCGCTCTTCCGAATCGGAAGCGGGCCCGAGGGTGCAGACGATTTTGGTTTTTCTCAAAGACAGCACCTCGCTTTCATTTTGAGCAGTTTATGGAGGAAGCGGCGGGCCCCCTTTGGAAAGGCCGAGCCGCGGCAAAGCAAATTCAATACAACTATAGAGGAAAACAGGCCGCAAATCAACCGGAATCCAAGAAATTTTACATTTGCGGGAAGGCGGGGCAGGGGCGGGCGCATATTCCCATCCCCCGGGGCGAAAACTACCGGAGAAACCGGCCGAAGAGCCGCAGAAACAGGAGGAAGAAACATGCAGCTGGAAGGAAGCAGGACGCAGGCCAATCTTATGGCGGCCTACGCGGGGGAAGCCCAGGCGGCGGTGAAATACCGCTTTTATGCCAGCCAGGCAAAAAAGGACGGTTACGAGCAGATGGCCAGAGCTTTTGAGGCCCTATCCCGCAACGAGAGCGTCCACGCCCGCATCTGGTTCGCCTGCCTGCATCAGGGGGCGGTGCCCGGGACTTTGGATAATTTGAGGGACGCCGCGGCGGGCGAGCATTTTGAGTGGAACGATATGTATCCGCAATTTGCCCGGACGGCCCGGGAGGAGGGGTTTCCCGACATTGCCAACCGCATGGAGCTCATCGCCGGGATCGAAAAAAACCATGGGGAGCTTTGCGATAGGCTGGCGACAGAAGTAAAAAACGCAGAGGTGTTCCGCAGAAAAGAAGCCGTGGAGTGGGCGTGCGCCTCCTGCGGATACCGCCACGGCGGGGAGAGCGCGCCCATGGCGTGCCCCGTGTGCGGGGAACCTCAGGCGTTTTTTGAAGAGCGGGGGGATTGAGCGGCGCGGGGGCTTTTGCGGGGATATTAGACGCCTGAGGGCTTAAGGCTCCAGGCGTTTTTTTCGTTTTTCCTGCCGGCGCTTTTCCAGGTAGTCCAGCAGGCGGTTGTTGTAGATGATGCCGAGGACGCCCAGAGCCCCGGTGAAGAGAAACACCAGCAGCATTTTCCAATATTCCCCCCGGGCCAGGGCGCCGCCGGCAAAGGTGGAGGAGACCACCGACGGGATGCGGGCTAAGGTGGCGATCAGGAAAAAATCCCGGGTGCGAATGGGGGTGAGGCCCGCCGCGTAGGTGAGCATATCTTTAGGGGTGCCGGGGATAAAGAACAGCAGAAAAATGATGAGTTCCAGCTTTTTTGTATCCTGCAAAAAGCGCAGGCGCTGCAGCTTTTCCTTGGCAAAGAGCTTTTCCACAAAGGAACGGCCCAGGCGGCGTACCGTAAAAAAGATCACGGCGGTGCCGGCCAGCAGCCCCAACAGGCAGATCAGCAGCCCGCCCCAGGTGCCGTAGATCATCCCCGCCAGCACCTCCACGGGTTCGCCGGGGAACACCGCAACCACCACCTGCAGGATCTGGACGCCCAGCATCACAAAGACGCCCCAAACGCCCAGGGAATCGAGAAAGGCCTGAAAGGCCAGGCGGCCCTCCTCGGTAGAGAGGGAGAGAAACCAGGGGGTCAGCCGCCAGAGAAGCACGGCCAGCAGCAGCACCGCAAAGCCCCGTCCGGCCCAGAGGGCTATTTTTTTGAAGGAAACGCTTTTTTCTTTCATAGAAGGTTTATCTCCGTCCTGCCCCGGATAGCGGATCCCACCGGGGCGGTGTTATCAGCGGATTTTCTGGCATTTTTCACAAGAAACCGCTTCGGGGCTTGTGCCAAACGGCCCCCATGAGGTATAATCACCCTGCGGCGGTTTGCGCCGCAGGGCAGGCGTCCAAGACTTTACAGGGCTGCCCTGCCTGGGATAACGCGATTGCCCACGGGCCCGGCTCCGCCGGGAAATTATATTTCCCGGGGCGGAACGGAGGAAGCAAATGGGCAAGAAACTGGTGGCGTTCGATATGGATGGGACGCTTAACCGCATCGAGCTGTTTATCGTCCCCACTTTTCGGGAGGTGCTGCGGCGCTTTGCGGGCAGAGAATCCGACGATCATCTGGTCATGAGCCTGATGGGCTGTGTGGAAAAGGATATTTATCAGGGCGTTTTGCCAGATTATCCTCTGGAGCGCATGGATGAATTTTTTCAAATGGTATACGAGGCGGAGTTTCGGTACATCGACCAGTACCACGGCGCCTTCGACGGCATTCCAGAGACGCTGAAAAAATTGTACGACGAGGGTTATGTGCTGGCGGTCTGCTCCAACGGCGCGCCGGAATATGTGCGTTATATCACCAAGGCCCTGGAGATCCAGCAGTATTTTACCTATCTGAAAGGGTCGGAAAACAACTCCAACAAATCCCAGAACCTGGGGGCCATCCTGCGGGAGATGCGGCCCGAGGCCGCTGTGATGGTGGGGGACCGCAGCCACGATATGGCGGCGGCAAGGGAAAACGGGCTGCCTTTTATCGGCTGCCGCTACGGCTTTTTGCCCCAGGAGGTGGACGGCGCGGATATCTGCGTGGAACACGGGGGCGAGATCTACGACGCCGTAAAAAAATTGATCGGCTGAGCAAAGCGCAAGGCGGCGGGGAGACCCGCCGCTATTTCTTTTTGGTGGCGAACTGGAAGAACATCCGGTAGGAAAAAGGCGAAAAGCGCACGCCGGTAACGCCGCGGGCGCTGGCGTAGCAGGAAGTCTCTACAAACAGGGGGATGGCGGGGGCCTGGCGCAGCAGCAGCAGCTCTGCCGCCTGGAAATAGCTGCCCGCCTCCGCCAGGGTAGCGGCCTCCCGGGAATGGGTCAGCAGCCGCTCCAGCTCCGGGTTGGAAAACCCGGTGACGTTTTGGGCGCTGTCGGAGGAAAAGAGCCCCAGCAGGGATTCCGGACTGTCGTACTGGGCGCGGGAACTGGTAATGGCCATATCGTAATCGCCGCTTTGCAGCCGGGCCTCCAGCTCGTCCGGCGGGAGGGCCTCGATGTTGAAGAACATGCCGGTGGACTGCTGCACGGCGGCCTGAAGCTGCCCCATCAAGGCGGGAAAGCCCTCCAGATCGGGATACAGCAGGGTCGGGGCGGGCATCCGCGTCAGCCCCAGCTCCTCGGTGGCCTGCCGGAGAAGGGCGGCGGCGGCATCCGGGTCGTAGATGGGGTCAAAATCCGAGCCGTCCAGGGAGCGGTAGGAGCCGCCGCCCAGGGTGACGGCGGGGGGCACCAGAGTCAGGGAACGGGCGTAGTAGGAGGGGAGGGAGCCTTCAAAAAGCCGGGGGGCCAGGCTCATGGCAAAGGCCTGACGGAGTTTTTCGTTATCCCAGGGGGCGTGGCGGGTGTTGAAGGCCAGGTACCAAAGGGTGTCCTCAAACTTCTCACAGCTGGCGCCAACCGCCTGGGCAGCGATAAGGTCGCCATGGGAGATAGCCGCCGCGTCGGTGACGCCGGTCAAAAACCGCAGGGTGGCTTCCGCCTGGCCAAAATAGAGGTTTACCCCGGCGGGAACGGCCTGGGCGGCGGAAAAATAGGTCTCGCTGCGGCGCAGCTGCATGGAGCGTTTGGGATCCCAGGTGCGGATCACAAAGGGGCCGTTGAACAGCAGGTATTCCGTATCCAGGCCGTATTTGCCGCGGCTGGACTCAAAAAACTTCTGGTTGCAGGGCATGGCGGCCGCGGCGGCGGTAAGCTGGGGAAAAAAGGCGTCGGGGCTTTCCAGCTCGATGCGCAGGGTGTGGTCGCCGTCGGCGTACACCCCAAGGCCGGAGGGATCCATTTCGCCGGCGAGCACCTGCGCGCCGCCCCGGATACGGACGTAATCCCCCGCATAGGGAGATTGGGTGGCCGGATCCAGCAGGCGGCGGAAAGCGCAGACAAAATCCATGGCGGTGACGGGGGTCTCCCCATCGCTCCACATGGCGTTTTCCCGTAGGTCAAAAACATAGGTGCAGCCGTCCTCCGAGACGGTGTAGTTGACCGCCACCCCCGGCCCCAGGGAACCGGCGCCGTCCTGGCGCAGCAGCCCCTCAAAGGTGTTTTCGATCACCAGCAGCTCCTCGGGGGTGCTGGCAAGCTGCGGATCCAGCAGACGCGGGCTGGCGGAGAGGTCGCAGCGGAGGATCTGTTCCTGCGGAAGGCCCTCCCCGCAGCCGGAAAATAGGGCGGCCAGGAGGACGGCGGACAGCAGCAGGGCGCAGAAACGTTTTGCCAATTCAGCCCCTCCTCTCCTGCCACAAACGGGCAAATTGATCGAAAAACGGCATTGCGCCGCCTTTTTTCGTCTTTCTTCATTATAATCAACAACCGCCGGACGGTGTGTGAATGTTCTGTTAATATTCCCGGAGAGCGGCGGGGTTTTCCCGCCGGGGATGAAAATTTTCAGGGCGGCTGAAAATTTTTGAAACCCCCTCTGGCCGCATTGCGTCCCCAGAGGAAAGAGACTATACTGGGAGACAAAGAAAGCGCGCTTTGAAGGGAGGGAAAGCCATGAGAATCGATCACGCCGCCCTGTGGGTCGGGGATCTGGAAAGGGCGAAGGACTTTTTCATCCGCTATTTTGGGGCCGCAGCCAATGAAAAGTACCAGAACCCCCGCACGGGGTTTTGCTCCTACTTTCTCTCTTTTGAGGAGGGGGCGGCGCGGCTGGAGCTCATGAGCGGCCCGGCGGCGGAGAGCGGCGTGCGGGGCGCTGGGGCGGGGTATGCCCATCTGGCCCTGGGCGCCGGCTCCCGGGAGCGGGTGGACGAGCTCACAGAGCGGCTGCGCCGGGACGGGTTTCAGGTACTGAGCGGCCCGCGGGTCACCGGGGACGGCTGTTATGAGAGCTGCGTCGAGGACGCGGAAGGCAATCAAATCGAAATTACAGTTTGAAGGGCGGTTACAGCATGCGAGAAGAAGAAAAGATCATGGCGGGGGTTTTGTTTGCCCCGGGAAACCCAGAACTCAAAAAGATCAAGCTGCGCACCCACAACCTCAACCTGGATTACAACAGGACCTATGAGGACGAGACGGAAAAGCGCCGGGAACTGATCTCCCAGATCGTGGGGGAGATCGGGGAGGGCGGCTTTTTGCAGGGGCCGATCTTTTTCCACTACGGCGTCCACACCAAAATCGGCGATCATTTTTTTGGCAACTTTAACCTGACGGTACAGGACGACGCGCCGGTCACCATTGGAGATCATTGTAATTTCGGGCCCAACGTGACCATCGTCACCCCCATCCATCCCATGTTGCCGGAAGAGCGCGACGCCCTTTTGGATGAAAACGGAGTGCCCAAGCATATGTGCTACGCAAAGCCCGTTGTCATCGGGAACGACTGCTGGCTGGGGGCCAATGTGGTGGTGTGTCCCGGCGTTACCATTGGGGACGGCTGTGTGATCGGCGCGGGCAGCGTGGTGGTAAAGGATATTCCGCCCCGCACCTTCGCGGCGGGCAACCCCTGCCGGGTCATCCGGGAACTTTCGGAAAAAGACAGCATGAAGTATAAGCCGGAGATCCTGGGGGAGTGCACCCTGCGCTGAGGGAGCCCAGCCCGGCCAAAACGGATAGAACGGAAAAAAGGCAGGCACATTTTGTGCCTGCCTTTTTTGTGATGCCGGGAAAACGGTCACACCCGGTGCAAAAGGTCGGTGTAAGTGGGCATGGGCCAAAGCTCTTTGTCGGTGATGACCTCGGCGCGGTCGCAGACGCGCCGCAGCTCGTCCATGGCGGGCAGGACGCTGTCCCGCATGAAGAGGCCGTGCTCCTTGGGGTCGGAAAGGGCACAGGCGGATTCCAGCAGGCCAGCCAGGGCGTCGGCCCCTTCGCCGATGCGCCCGGCCAGGGAGGAGATCTCCTCCAGATGGCGCTTCACCGGCTCCGGGCGCAGCCCGGCGGTATACAATTCGTTAAAAGAGCGTGCGGTCTTGCCGGCGTAGGAGACCACGGCGGGGAACACCTGGCGGCGCACCATCTCCAGCAGGGTGGCGGCCTCGATGGACAGCACCTTGCTGTAGTTTTCCAGCATGATCTCATAGCGGGAGTGCATCTCTATGTAGGAGAACACGTGATGGCGCTCAAAGAGCTCCACATTTTTCGGCTCCAGGAAGCAGTGCAGGGCCGCCAGGGTATCCGGCAGCACCGGCAGGCCGCGGCGGCGGGCTTCGCCCACCCATTCCTCGGTATAGTTGTTGCCGTTATAGAGGACGGCGCTGTGGTTTTTCATGGTGTCGGAGACGATGGACTGCACTTCTTTGTCAAAATCCGCCGCCTTTTCAATACGGCCGGCAAATTCCTCCAGAGCGTCGGCCACAGCGGTGTTGAACACCACGTTGGCAAAGGAAATGGACTGGGAGGAGCCCACCATGCGGAATTCGAACTTATTGCCGGTGAAGGCGATGGGGGAGGTGCGGTTGCGGTCGGAGGATTCCTGGGGCAGGGTGGGCAGCACCGCAAGGTCGTCCAGCAGGGCGCGGGAGGTCTCTTCACTGTGGGTGTAACCCCCGGCAATATCGGAGAGCACGCCGGTGAGCTGCTCGCCCAGATAGATGGAGATCACGGCGGGAGGGGCCTCAAAGCCGCCCAGGCGATGGTCGTTGCTGGGGGTGGCGGTGGCCAGGCGGAATAGCGTACCGTAGTTGTGGACCGCCTCGATGACGGCGCAGAGGAAGATGAGGAACTGGGCGTTCTCATAAGGGGTCTTGCCCGGATTGAGCAGGTTGAGGCCGTCGTCGGTGGAAAGGGCCCAGTTGTCGTGCTTGCCGGAGCCATTGACCCCGTCGAAGGGCTTTTCGTGCAGCAGGCAGGCAAGGCCATGTTTTTTCGCCACAATGCGCAGCATCTCCATGATCAGCTGGTTCTGGTCGGCGGCGATATTGGCGGAGGCAAACACCGGCGCCAGCTCATGCTGGGCGGGGGCCGCCTCGTTGTGTTTGGTTTTGGAGGGGACGCCCAGCTCCCAGAGCTGCTCGTCCAGATCCCGCATAAAATCGGCTACTTTCAGGCGGATGCGCCCGCAGTAGTGGTCGTCCAGCTCCTGCCCTTTGGGGGGGCGGGCCCCCAGCAGGGTGCGCCCGCAGAGCTTTAGGTCCAGGCGCTGCTCGTAGCGCTCCCGATCCACCAGAAAATATTCCTGCTCGGCGCCGACGGTGGGGATCACCCGGCGGGAGGTGGTGTTGCCAAACAGCCGCAGGATGCGCATGGCCTGGAGGGAAATGGCCTCCATGGAGCGCAGCAGCGGGGTCTTGGCGTCCAGGGCCTCCCCGTTATGGGAACAGAAGGCCGTGGGGATGTAAAGGGTGCCGTCCCGGACGAAAGCCGGAGAAGTGGGATCCCAGGCGGTGTAGCCCCGGGCCTCGAAGGTGGCGCGGATGCCGCCGTTGGGGAAGGAGCTGGCGTCCGGCTCCCCCTGCACCAGGGCTTTGGCGGAAAACTCTAAAATGGCGGTGCCGTCGGGCAGCGGGTCAAGGAAGGCGTCGTGTTTGCCCGCGGTGACGCCGGTCATGGGCTGGAACCAATGGGTATAATGGGTGGCGCCCTGCTCCACAGCCCAATCCTTCATGGCCCCGGCCACGATCTCGGCGATGTCCGGGTTCAGGGGCTTGCCGGAGCGGTTGGTGTTTTTCAGGCTTTCGTAAACTTCCCGGGGCAGGCATTGACGCATGACCTGTTCGTTGAATACCCGGGTGCCAAAAATTTTACTTGTATCCATGGCGCGCTCCTCCTTTTACAACAGGTGGATGCCGTTGGCCTCGCAGGCCTGCAGCATTTCGTCCGACCAGACCGCAGCCTGGACTTCTCCGATATGGGCTTTTTGCAGCAGCAGCATGCAGATGCGGGATTGGCCGATGCCGCCGCCGATGGTAAGGGGCAGGCGGCCCTCCAGCAGCATCTTGTGGAAGGGCAGGCTCCGGCGGTTATCGCAGCCCGCCGCGGCAAGCTGGCGGTCCAGAGATTCCGGGCTTACGCGGATGCCCATGGAGGAGACCTCCACGGCATGGCCCAGCACCGGGTACCACAGCAGGATATCGCCGTTGAGCTGCCAGTCGTCGTAATCGGGGGCGCGCCCGTCGTGGGGCTTGCCGCTTTTTAAAGGGCCGCCGATCTGCTCGATAAACACAGCGCCGTATTTTTTGGCGGCGGCGTCCTCCCGCTCCTTGGGGCTGAGTTCAGGCCAGCGATCCTCCAGCTCCTGGGCGGTGACAAAATGGATGGAATCCGGCAAAAAGGCGTCCAGAGCGGGAAACTGGCGGCACAGGGCCTTTTGGGTGGCGCACAGCGCCCCCATGATCAGGCGGACGGTGTTTTCCAGGAAGGCAAGGCAGCGGTCTTCGGGAAGGATGACCTTTTCCCAGTCCCACTGATCCACATAGACCGAGTGGAGGTTATCCAGATCCTCGTCCCGGCGGATGGCGTTCATATCGGTGTAGAGGCCGGTCTCCGGCTTAAAGCCGTAGCGTTTGAGGGCCATGCGCTTCCATTTGGCCAGGGAATGAACGATCTGCACGTCGGAATGTAGCTCCAGGATATCGAACTGCACCGGACGTTCCACGCCGTTGAGGTCGTCGTTGAGGCCGGATTCCGGGCGGACGAACAGCGGGGCGGAGACGCGCTGCAGATCCAAAGCCGCGGCCAGCTCCCGTTCAAAGGTATCCTTGGCCAGCTTGATGGCCGCTTCCGTCTCCAAAATATCCAGCTTGGAGAGATAGACCTTGGGGAGCATCAGTTTTTCCACAGACATAGGGATAGCCTCCAGTATCATTTGAGTTTGAGCGGAGAGCCGCTCCTTTCCATACCAACCAGCGCCCGGGCGCTTATACTAACACTTTATATTATCACGGAAACAGCGGCTTGGCAACGAAAATTGCGGGAGAAAACCCACAAAAAACAAGGCGCGGCCTTTGAAAAAACGGCTTTTCCGCAAACTGGGGGCGGAAGGGGCGCCCGGGCGGTTGACTCACGGCCGCCTGGCGTTATAATTGAAGTCAGGAAAAAAGGGAGGACGCGTTTATGAAACTACTTCGATGGTTCCTGGGCGGAAAAAAGAT
>JAQVCU010000071.1 GCA_028689635.1 Oscillospiraceae bacterium | reverse complement strand
GGATGCCGGATGACGGCGATATCGGCGTAGCAGCTCATCATGCGGATGGTATCGGCAATGCTCTCCCCTTTGGAGACCGAGCTGGACGCCGGGTGGAAAAGCCCAGCACCTTGCCGCCCAGGCGCTCCATGGCGGCCTCAAAGCTCAGGCGGGTGCGGGTGGAGGGTTCAAAAAACATGGTGGCCAGGAGCTTGCCCACACAGCTTCTTGCATATTTTTCCGGGTTTGTCACAATGTCGTCGGTAAGCTGAAAAAGGGTCTCCAGCTGTTCCACCGTAAAATCACTGGGGGCGATCAGGTTTTTTCCTGCCAGCATGATACACATCTCCTTCTATTATACGCCTGTCTCTGCGGACAGGCAAAAAAAATACTCCCCTGTCAAAACAAGGAAGCAGCTTGGCAATGAGACGGGAAAAACGACAACGCCGCGGCACGGCTGCGGCGCAGGGGAGAAAAGGAAGCCTGGAAAAGAGAAAACAAAACGCCCCGGGTACCGCTTTTTGCCTGCCATACCGTGCAATTGCTCTCCCGCATACCCACGTCCTGTCTCCTTCCGTCCGATGCTTTTTTTGCGCCGCTATCCCACTTTTCCCCTTTGTCTGGGCAGACCTCAGCACAAATTTTTTCAAGTATATCATTCCGAAACAGAAAAGTCAAGACGATCCGGCGGCTTTTGAAAAGTTTCTCCAGGATCATTTTTCTCCGCCTATCGCAAAGGCGCCAAACGGCCCGGGAGATTGCCTCCCGGGCCGTTTTCCTCTTTAAAGAGGCAAGGCGTAAAACAGGATAAAGAAATAGTGCAGGATGCTTCCCCCCAGCACAAAAAAGTGCCAGATAAAATGCATATACCGCGGCTTTTCCGCCCGGTAAAAGGGCACCCCGGCGGAGTAGAGCAGCCCACCGCCCACCAGCAGGGCCATGCCCGCCGGGGTAAGGCTGTGCATTAGCGGCACGGCGGCGACCACCACCGACCAGCCCATGAGCAGATAAAGCACCAGCGACGCCTTATGCCAGCGGCGCACGCTGATGGCGTTGAAGGTGATCCCCAAAGCCGCCAGCCCGGCGTTGACCCCCCACAGCGTCCACCCCAGCGCGCCGCGCAAAAGGGAAAGACAGATGGGCGTATAGGAGCCGATGATCAGCAGAAAAATGGAGCAGTGGTCAAACACCTGAAACACTTTTTTGGCCCTCAGATTGGTCAGGGCGTGATACAGGCAGGACATGGTGTAGAGAAAGATCATGGAGGAGCCGTAAATACAGGCGCTGACAACGCCGATGGCGTCGCTGACCGCACAGGCCCGCACGATCATCACAGCCGTGCCCGCCACCGCCAGCAGCGCGCCAACGCCGTGGGTCACAGCGTTGCCGATCTCCTCTCCCATGCTTTGATTGTTGAATTTTGATACGTTCGTCATGGTGTTCCTCCGCCTGTACCGGCAACATCTATTTTAATTACGGCTTTATGCGGTTTTTAATACTATATTTAGCAGTATATCCTTTTTTTAATAAAATACAACCGTTCCGGCGACAATTGACAAAAAGTTCATAATTCTCTTCCCCTGTTTTACTTTCCCACCAAAGGGTGGTATAATTTTTTTAAATTCCATCCTATTTTCAGAGGAGGCATGCAAAATGAAGCTGATCCCCGCCGTCTGCCCCAACTGCGGCGCCAGTCTGGATCTGGATCCGGAACGGAAATTTTCTTTCTGTCCCAGCTGCGGCACCAAGATCATCATCGACGATGAGGTGCAGCGCCTTCAGGTTCAGCATACCGTCAGGCTGGATCAATCCGCCGTCAGCCAAAATTATTTTTCCCTGGCGCAATCGGCCTTCCAGTCCCGCAATTACGGCGAGGCTTATCAGTATTACACCAAATATTTAGAGAGCGACCTTAGCAATGCCGTCGCCCTGTTTTATAAAGGCCTTTCCGCCGCTTACCTGGGCAGCGGAGCCAGCCGGTTCCCGGAGCTTACAAACGGCCTTTCCGCCGCCCTGCATGCCCTGAGGGGGCAGCTTGCGAAGCCCACCGCCCGGGAGCCCGTCATCCGGGAGTACTATTCCGCCGTGCACGCCTTTTTCCTGGAAAAGTGCGGCGAAGCCCTCTCCCGCTCCCATACCTTCAGCTATCCCAGCCAGGACGCCCTTTTGGAACATCTCAATTTTCTTTCCAATATGGGGGATACCCTTTCCGGCCTGATCCTTCTGATCCCCTCCGACGTCCTCGTCCTCTCCCTTCCCTGCCAGACCCTGAAGCAGTCCTTCTGCAAACTGGGGCTGCAGCTGTACGAAGCGGCCGGCCTGCCCACCTATACTTATGTATCCGCGCGCATTCCCCTGCGGGGCAGCGACGGCTCCATCGTATACCGCGATTCCCTTTCGCAATACCGCCCCTCCAACCTTGCCGCCTTAAAACAGGCCCGGCAATTTTTGGTGGATCAGTACAACACCATTCCCTCCATTTTGCAGCAGAAAGCCTATTTTGAAGCGCAGTGCACCCGCTGCGAGCAGATCATCGCCACCTTTGACCGCTCTCTGTCAGAGTTTTTTGCCCAATTCCCCGCCGCCGCCACAGAATATAAAAGCATCTCCTTTTTTGGGCGGAGGAAAAAGCAGGACGCCTTTCTGCGGACCCGTCTGCCGGAACCCCTTCCCGGCCTTTATCTGGAAAAGACCCGGGCCCAGGCCCAGCTGGCTACCCTCCGGCGCGAGCAGCAGCAGTATTTGAGCGCCGCCATTCTTCCCGACGCAAAATAAACCTTTCCCCGCCGTCCAACCGGCCTTTTGGCCCATCGTTGAGGTGTTTTGTATGGAAAAAGAAACCCGGCTTACCCGTTCTGAATGTAAAGTGATGGATATTCTCTGGCAATGTCCCGGCATCTGCGCCGGGGACGCGGCCCGGGAGGCGGCCCGGCTTTTCGGCTGGAATAAAAACACCACCTACACGCTTTTGAAAAACCTCGCCGCCAAAGGGGCCATCGCCCGGGAGGAACCGGGTTTTCGCTGCGTCCCCCTGGTCAGCCGCGACGAGATCCGGCAATCGGAACTGCGCGACCTTGCCCAGCGCCTGTTCGGCGGAGACCTTGCCGCCCTGGCTGGCGCCGCTTTCGCTTTGTCCCCCTCCGGCGCGCTCCATCCCGCCCCGCAAGAGGAATCTTCCGGCAAAATGGCGCAGGCCGCCCCTTCCCGGGGCCGCCGCCTGCACTGATCCTTTCCCTCCCCCGCAAAAAAGACGGCCCCTATGGGCCGTCTTTTTTGCGCTGGCAGCCCGCGCTTTCGAATTTACACTAAATTCATATCTTTTTGGGCGCCGCCGCCTTGACAGCTTATACTGTAACTACTATAATTACAGTATAAAGCATCTGCCGCATTGCCGCTGAAAGGGACCAGAGATCGCGGCCCTCTCCGGCCGGGCGGCCCGCCTCGCGGGGCTGAAAGGAGCCGCTATGAAAAGATATCTTGCCCCAGCCGCCTCCCTGCTTGCCCTGGCTCTGCTCGCCTATCTCTTTGCGTCCTCCGGCTCCGCCTTGCCCTGTCCGTTGGTCTAAGTCTTTTTAAAGGAGGGGATCCGTCTTGTTTGTTGTTTCCACTCTGCTGCTTTTCTGCGGCTGCGGCGCCGCTGCGGCCGTAGCCCTGCTGGCCCTGTGGGGGATCTTTTCCTCCCGCGGCGGATGGCGCCCTCCAGTTTATCTGGCCCTTTCCCTCGGCTACGGCCTGTATGGCGCCGCCTGCCTGCTCCGGCAGTTTCGCGGCGTCTCCTGCGCCATGCTGCCGGCCCCTGTGCTGACGGCCCTGGGGGCCTTTCTGCTGCTGGAGGTCTTTTTCTTCCGCGATCTTTTTCGCCTGCTCTCTCGCAAAGAGGAGGGCGCGTTATGACTGGAGAATTTTCCCTGGCTGTGCATGGGCTTATCTACCTTAGCCACATGGATAAGACCATTTCCAGCGAAACGCTGGCAAAAAACATCTGCACCAACCCGGCCCGTGTGCGCAAGGTAATGGCGAAGCTGAAAAAAGCGGGGCTCCTTTCGGCGCGGGAAGGGGCTGACGGCGGCTATCTGTTTGAGGGAGACCCCGCTCGGATAACCCTTGCTCAAGTGGCCCGCGCCCTGCAATTTTCTTTTACCGCCCCCGCCTGGCGTTCCGGCGGCGTGGATATGGACTGCCTGGTCGCCTCCGGCATGGCGGACATCATGGATCAGGTCTACAGCGAGCTGGACGCCGCCTGCCTTTCCCGCCTGGAGACCGTCACTCTGGCAGATATCCTCCGCCAGGTGTTTTCCCCGCCGCCGTCTAATCAATAAGGAGGTTTCCCATGGGTTTTTCCATCGATGCCGCCGTTCCGGCCCTCACCGTTTTTCTTCAGGGCATCCTGAGCTTTTTCTCCCCCTGCGTCCTTCCCCTGATCCCCCTATACATGGGGTATCTTTCCGGCGGCGCCAAAACCACCGATGAAAGCGGCGCTGTCCATTACCGCCGCTCCACCGTTTTGCTGAACACCTTTTTCTTTGTTCTTGGCGTCAGCTTTGCCTTTTTCCTGCTGGGCCTTGGGTTTTCCGCCATCGGCCAGTTTTTCAGCCGCTGGCAAAGCCTTTTCTCCCGGATCGGCGGCGCCGTTGTCGTCCTGTTTGGGCTCTATCAGCTGGGCGTCTTTGGCAGCGGCCTGTTGGGGCAGGAGCGCCGTCTTCCCCTTCGGCTGGACCGGCTGGCCATGAACCCGCTGACTGCGCTGCTTCTCGGCTTTACCTTTAGCTTTGCCTGGACGCCCTGCATCGGCCCTGTGCTTACCAGCGTGCTGCTGATGGCGTCTTCCGCGGCGTCTTCCCTTTCTGGTTTCCTGTTGATCGGCGTTTATACCCTGGGGTTTGTCCTGCCGTTTTTGGCCCTCGGCCTGTTTACCGGTTCCCTGCTCAGCCTGTTCCGGCGGCGGCAAAATATCGTGCGCTATACTGTCAAAGCCGGCGGGGTGCTGCTCATCATCATGGGCGTTATGATGTTTACCGGCTGGATGAACGGCGTTACGGGGTATCTTTCCCAGCTCTCCGGCACCCCCGCCGCGCCGGAGGAAGGCCAAACCTCCTCCAGCGCCGCCGCTTCCTCTTCCCAGCCGTCCTCCTCCGCCGCCGACGCGGTACCTGCTCCGGATTTTACCCTGACCGACCAAAACGGCGTTGAGCATACCCTGTCGGACTATCGCGGACAGGTGGTCTTTCTCAATTTCTGGGCTACCTGGTGCGGCCCCTGCCAGTCGGAGATGCCCGACATCCAGGCCCTGTATGAAGCCTACGGCAGCAACGGGGAGGATCTGGTCGTCCTGGGCGTTGCCAATCCCAAAAACGCGGATCATCCCCAAAACGCCGACCAGGAGGCCGACGGCATCGCCCGGTTCCTCAAAGACGGGGGCTACACCTATCCCGTGGCCATGGATCCCACTGGCGATGTGTTCGCCGCCTATGGGATCAGCGCCTTCCCCACCACCTTTATGATCGACCGGGACGGCAATGTTTTCGGCTATGTATCCGGCGCCCTGACTTCTTCCATCATGAAGGATATCGTGCGGCAAACCATGGAGGGCGTGCGTTCCTGATCCCTCCTCCCTCGGTCAGCAAAAGGCAGCCGTCATGCAAAAACGCATGACGGCTGCCTTTTTGGATGGCGCGCCCGCTCTGTGCCGGGCTTGTAAGCGCCCGGCAAAAAAGTTATACTAAAGATAAAGGCCGCGGTCTTGCCCCCGCCGCCGGGGTTTTTTCCTCCCCGGCGGCCCTATCCTTTTAAAACGAGGTGCTTTCATGCCGAAGACTGTCCCCATGCAGATCATTGCCCGCATCCACACGGATTTTTCATCTAAGTTCGGCGTCCCGCGCCAAAGCGGCCTGGTGGAAGCGCTGAAAGCCACCGTCGTCTTTGAGCCGGAATTTCGCAACCCGGAGGCTCTGCGGGGCCTGGAGGGCTTTTCCCATATCTGGCTGATCTGGCAGTTTTCCGAGGCCCTGCGCGAGGAATGGTTGCCCACCGTGCGCCCGCCGCGCCTGGGGGGCAACGTCCGGATGGGCGTTTTTGCCACCCGCTCCCCCTTCCGTCCCAACCCCATTGGCCTCTCCTCCGTGCGCCTGGAGCAGATCGACCTGCACAGCGCCCAGGGCCCTGTCTTGCACGTTTTGGGGGCCGACCTTATGGACGGGACTCCCATCCTCGATATAAAACCCTATCTTGCCTATACGGACTCCCACCCGGCGGCCAGCGGCGGTTTTGCGCTGCAAACCAAAGAGGGCTCCCTCCAGGTAGAGTTTCCCTCCCAGCTTCTGCAGCAAGTGCCGCCGGAACAGCGGGAAGCGCTCGTCGCGGTGCTGGCGCAGGATCCGCGGCCCGGCTATCAGCAGCAGCCCGGCCGGGTGTATGGCTTTTCCTTCGGCGGCCTGGAGATCCGCTTTGTTGTGGAAGACGGCCGTCTTCTGGTGCAGGAGGTATCGTAGGCATAACGCCCCGGGGCAAATGGCCTATCTGGCGGGCGGGCCTACGGAGAAATGGGGGCCGTCTCAGCGTGGAGCGCCTAAAAAAGAAGGCCAAAAAAGGCCTCTGATCGTCAGCCGGATCGGTAAGGAATTCATAAAAAATCCACGTGATTTAACGCTTTTTCTCCGTTATTTTTCATGCTTTCGGCCAAACCAAAAAGCCCCGCAAACCGGCATTCTAAGCCGATTTGCAGGGCTTTGTTTGGCAAGGTTGAACACCATAGCTTCGCACTTGTTTATGGGTAGCATCCCAATAAACCGTGAAGTGATCATTGTCCACGCTTTGCCGCTTCTGCTATCGCTTTTTTTCTCCGCTTCATTTCTGCTCTTGAAATCACTTCGTCGTTATCGCGCCTCCTGCTTCTATTCCAACCTATGAGTATGAAAAAAAAACACGGCATGGCACATGAAAAGGGTCACGGTAAGCGGGATCATGGCGTTATCATAATTCTGGAAGAAAAAATAATCTGTGATGCATACCCCGTACCATATAGAAATGATGCCGGCGATGCAATACTCAATCAAAGCCAGAAGCGACAAGCGGTCAGGATACTGGTTTGCGTAGTAACGGTTATGCAGAAACAGGAGATTTGTCCGTATGCGGCTGTTAAACCCCATGTATCGGGGGATGAGAAGCGCGGCCAAACTGGAGGATGAAATGAAAACATAGGTTTTTATTTTGTCCTCCTCATGCCAGCAGGCAGCGATTCGGCATAAGAAGAAGCCAAGAAACCATGGCACGCCCATCAGGAAAATGAGCCAAACAAATAAAAGGCCCAACAGCGCAATAAGCACATCCATATTTACGCTCCTCTTCCGCCAAATTCCCGACTTGTCTTTATCCAGCATATCACAGCGGCAATAAAAAATCCATAGCAGCCCCTTGACGGGAATGCTATGGATTTTGGAGCTGCTAACCAGAATCGAACTGGTGACCTCGTCCTTACCAAGGACGCGCTCTACCGACTGAGCCATAGCAGCATATTGGCGACCTGGATGGGGATCGAACCCACGACCTCTAGCGTGACAGGCTAGCGTTCTAACCAGCTGAACTACCAGGCCAAATAATTACGAAGGCTGTTCGACACATCCATTCACAACGTATGTTATTATATCATCCCGACTTTATGATGTCAAGCATTTCTCTTGCGCTTCGTCATTTTTTTGTAAAGTGGAAAAGGGCCCGTCACCGTGCGTGATCCCGCCCCCAAAAGCCGTTCTTGTGCTTTCCCGCAGGATGTGCTATGATGGCCGCAGCATCTCAAATTTGGAGGGGTTTTGATGGAAGAACACGATCCCGGCCTTCGGGAGCTTTTGGAAAACACGGCCCGATCCTTGGGCGCTACCCAGATCGGCGTCGCCGACCTGCAGCCTGTACGGGCGTATATCCTGCGGGAATACGGCGAGTTTTTTGCCCGGTGGCCCCGGGCTGTGGCTGTCGCCCTCTATTTCCCCCGGGAGATCGCCGGCCAGCTACTCCATGGCCCCACCTTAGAGTATAACTACTATTATCATGTGCTGAACCGCCAGCTGGACGCCATCGCCGTCGCTTTGACCAACTGTCTTGCCGTAGCCGGATATTCG
>JAQVCU010000070.1 GCA_028689635.1 Oscillospiraceae bacterium | reverse complement strand
ATGCGGCGGCCTTGCCGCTAATATAACCGCAAGGGAGCGGCCCCTGAAGACGAAGCTGCTCCCCTAAAATAATTTGCTCTATTTGCACTGCTTTTCATCGTTTACACAGAATTCGGGATACCCTCTGTTCAGCGTCCCAAAATGATTTTTCGTCAAAGACGGGGGAATCCCTTTTTGTTTTTCACATTGAAAAAGCCTGCCTTACCGCGCGTGTTGGATCCTCCTACGGGGAGGATACGCGGTAGGGCAGGTTTTTTTGCGTTCCGGGGGTTTGGCCACGGGGCCTGTCGGCGGCCGCACACAGGCGCCTCCGAGGGGCTGAGCGGCGAGCACAACCTCTGAGGGCCCTTAGTCCGGCAGGCTGTTTGATCTGCGGCTGAGGTCGATCTGCAGGTCGGGGTACTGTTTTAACAGGTTAAAAACAAGCTGGACCGACAAAGCGTTGTGCTTTTTTAATTTCTTGATCTCGTCAAACGTCAGATTTGTAACCTGTCGGAACTCTACGCTGCCGTGCACCGTAGGGGCCATGGGGATCTCTGTGTCCGGGACAAACAGGACGCCGGCGAAGGTATCCGGCCATTGTCCCTGCGCAAAAGAGAGCAGCTTGAGAGATACGGTCTGGCGCTCTGAGAACCAGGTCCTCTTGACCTGCATGTAATTGGCAAGCCGGCCCAGCAGCAGAAAGGCATCATGACAGGCCTCAATGCTGTTTCCAGGCCATTTGACGGTGAGCTCATAGCCCCATCCGCTTCTGACGCAGCCGTAGGCGTCTATATTGGCCGCAATGTTGGTCAGCCCGCAGGTAACAATGTGCAGATAGCCCTTGGAAGACGACGCGACCCCGAAACCGTCCAGATGCTTGCAAGCATCTGGAACAGCCCGTTTATCGAGGAAATGAAGAGAGCCCGGACCATATACCGTCTCAAACTGTTCCGCGATCGCCTCCCAACCCGGACGCCAATTGGGGTGTGTTTTCATATAATCCAGGTATTCGCTTTGTTTCATTTACTTCCTCCCTTGATCCATTCGCAAGCGGATAGGAAAAAAGGGCTATGTTATAGAGGATAAAATAGAGCTGTCCCAGGGTAAGGCCCTCGCCGGAGAGCCGCTCCGTGCAAAAATCCACGAAGCTTTTGCGCAGGGCAGAGACGAAATAGGCAAGCGATTGTTTCATAAAACCACCTCATTTACTTGAAATGTCAATTATATGCAAGTTACTTGACAAAGTCAACTGTTTTCTCAAAAAAAATGGCCCTGCCGGCCGCGGCCGGCGGAGCCTTCGGGGGAGATATCCCGGAACAGCAAATGGAGACAGGCGATGACCATACTTGTTGCGGGGCAGGCAAGCGGGCAGCGCGATCGCAGGGCGGCGAAAAAGGCCGGGGCCCTGGCGGCGATCACAGCAGCTTTTGGAAAAAGAACTGGCGGTGGGGCCCAAAGCAGGGAAACTCTGCCAGCAGGGTATAGCCCTGTTTTCGGTAAAACTCCGGCGCCTGGAAGCTATAGGTGTTCAGCAGAACCTTCTTGACGCCCGCTTTCTTTGCCGTTTCCTCCGCATGGCGGAGCAGCTGGCTTCCAAGGCCCATGTGCCGGTAGGCCTCCTCGACGAATAGAAACTCCACTTCCAGGGTGTCGAAGGAGCTGCCCGCGACGATGCCCGCAGCAAGGGCGCCGTCCACTGTGATATGGAAGCAGTAATCCCGCTGTTCCCCGGCAAAGGGCCGGTTGTAGCGGCGAAGCCTTTGATGGATCTCCTCGCTGTCGCCATCGGCGCTGGGGGTTATCTGAAAGATCTGGCCCATAAAGTCCCTCCCGATCTGTTTTGCGGCGCCGTTTTGATATCATCAAGGCGCACGGTTTTGTTTTTTGGTACCGGCAATCCATATCCCCGGGGCCTACCCGAAAAGGCCAGGCCGAAGGAATCTTATAAAAGAAAGGCAAACTCCAATTCGTGCCGGATGGGAATCCCGTCCTCCCCGATCAGCGGGATGGACGGTTTGATTTCCCTGGCCGCGGCTACGGCGTTATGGTGGAGGGCCGCCAGGTCAAAGCCGAATTTTTGATAAAAGCGGATGGCATGGATGTTGTCGTTGGTGATGATCAGCCAGATCCGCGCGCAGCCTTTTGCCTTTGCCGCGTCGATCGCCGCCCGCAGCAGGGCGGAGGCGACGCCGTGGTTTTCCCATAGGCTCTGCAAAACCAGTATTTCGCATTGCAGGTCTGTGATCTGATAAAGAAGGATCGCTTACGGGAAAATAGCTTTTTGCGCTTATCACATCCATAATAACACGGGCAGAGGAACACAACAATAAAAAACCCTCCGGCGGAATACGCCAGAGGGCTTTCTGCTGGTGCGGATAACAGGACTTGAACCTGCACAGCCTTGCGACCATTAGAACCTGAATCTAACGCGTCTGCCAATTCCGCCATATCCGCATATTTATCGGCTTTAGAAGGGGGTTCCCTCCGCGCCGTGATTGAAATTATATCAGTATAGAGCAAAAAAGTCAAGGGATTTTTCACGCTTTTTTTGAGAAAATATATTTTTGAGGAGCCGCCGACTTTGCTTTACTAAGCTTATAACGTATGATATCATGTTATTTGCAATTTGCTGCGGCGCGGCGGCCTTGTCTCCGAAAAAAAGGGGAGGGCGGCAGGCCCGGCAGAGGAAAAGCGTCTCAATGGGGAGCGCGGATCCGCGGGCTTTTGCGCCCGCCGGCGCTTCCCCGCCGCCTTGTGCGGCAGAGAAAGGAAGCGGACGATGAGAAAGATTTTCAGCAGGCATAACCTTTTGTCTATGGGGATCCAGAGCTTCTACTGGGGCACCTACTGCATGTTCTTTGGCTTTTTGGTCATGTACATGCAGAACCACGGCTATACCAACCTGCAGTGCGCGCAGTTCCAGATGGCCATTGCGGTGGCCACCCTGGTGACGCAGCCTCTTTACGGATATTTGGCGGATACATACGTTACCTGTAAACGGATCATCCTGGTGGTGTCGGCCCTTTCGGTGCCCCTGGCGTTTCTCTTCCCGGCGGTGATCGGTACGCCGCTGCTGGCCTTCGGCGCGGTGGTGCTGCAGTCCATCCTGCTTTATAACACCACCAGCATCATCGACATGTGGATCATGCAGCTGCGGGAAGTGGATCACAACATCAACTACGGCCTGACCCGCAGCGCCTCCTCCATCGTCTATTCTGTCAGCTGCCTGATCTACGGCAACCTGATCGCCAAAGTGGGGGAATGGATCCTGACGCCCAGCTTCGCGGTGTTCAGCGCGCTGCTGCTTGTCTGTGTGCTGCTGCTGGAGGAAGTCCCCTGCAAAAATACCGGCGCCAGCAAAGGGAACCGGGAGGGGCGGATCTCCGGCTTTGGCGCGGTAAAGCTTTTGGCGTGCAACAAACCTTATGTCATCTTTATCCTCAGCCAGTTTTTCCTGCAGATCGTCATGAAAGGGCTGGGGAACTTTACCAACAACTTTGTGGTGGCCCTGGGCGGAGCCAGCGGAGAGCTGGGCGCCATGTATTTTGTCTCCAGCCTCTGTGAGGTGCCGATCCTCTGCCTGGTGGAACGGCTGATCAAACGGGTAAAGCTGGAACGGATCTATTTGGTCATCCTGACGGTTACGGCCATGAGGATGCTGTGCCTTTATTTTGGCAACACCATGTTTTCCTTGGTGTGCGCCCAGGCTCTCAACGGAATGGCCTACGCCGGCAACGCCTATCTGGTGATCGAATATATCTGCCGCAACACCCCAAATCAGCTCAATTTCACGGCGCTTACCCTGGGCCTTGCCATTACCGGCGCGCTGGGGGGGATCACAGGCAACTACGTGGTGGGCCTGCTCATCGATACCTTTGGGCTTAAGACGTTGGTGCTGTTTATGCTGGGGATGACGGTACTGGCTCTGGCGGCCTTTTCCCCCTGCCTTTGGATGAGCCGCCCGAAAAAACAGGCCGCGGAAATAAAGTGACGATATTTTAGGAAAATCCATTGACAAGCCGCGTAGAATATGTTAAATTGTTAAGGCTGATTCCAATAGAAATCAGCATATGCGGCGTTAGCTCAGCTGGATAGAGTGTTTGGCTACGAACCAAAAGGTCGGGGGTTCGAATCCCTTACGCCGTACCAACCAATAGCCATCCCTTGTGGATGGCTATTTTTGTTATCCGGAAAAAGCCGGGGAAGGGCTTTGACGGCCCCGGAAAGCCATGGAAGATCAGAGGAGGGGCGGAGAGATGAAAGCGCGCGTACGCATCGAAAACCCGAAGATCGTGCTGTATTACGGCCTGGACGGAGAGAAGCGGGAGAAAACCTGCGCCGTTTTGGAAAAAAGGGGCCTGGCCGTCAGGGAGATCCTGCCGCAGGAGGCGGGGGAGCGTGTTGGCTATCTGACAGGCTGCGCCGGGTTTGATCCGGCGCCCGCCAAAACAGAGGCGCCCGCCGGCGAATGCCTGGTGCTCTCCGGATTGGAGGAGCGGGAACTGCGGGCCTTGCTGGAGGAGCTGCGGGGCGCTGGGGTCGAGATCCCGCTGAAAGCGGTGGCGACCGGGACGAACCGGAACTGGCCCTTTGCGCGGCTTTTGGAGGAACTGGGCCGGGAGCGGGAGGCGATCCGCCGGATGCAGGGAAAATGACGGCATTTTCCGGCGGCTGCGCGGTATCGTTTTCAGGCCGTTTTCCGCAAAAAAAGGGAATTTGGCCAAAAAAGGCAATGAAAAGCGCTTGAAAAAGAATATTTAGGGAAAATCGCGAAGAAAATCGAGAAGCTTTCGTGAATAATCACAAAATGAAATGGAATGTATTGAAAAAAGTAGGCAAGTATGTCATAATAACATCCAAGCGGCAGTTTATACGTAATAAACTTTAAGGCTCTGCCGCGGGAGACGGAAGGATTGAGCGGCATGATTCCATTGGATCAGACCAGTATTGTTCCATTGTATAAACAGCTTAAAGATTTGATCAAAGAACAGATCCTCAGCGGGGAACTGCAGCCGAACCAAAAGATCCCCTCGGAACTGGAACTGAGCCAGCATTACCAGATCAGCCGGATCACGGTGCGAAACGCCATTTCCGAGCTGGTGGACGAAGAGATGCTGGTCAAAAAACAGGGCAAGGGGACGTTTGTATACAAGCCCAAAATTGGGGAGAACCTGCTCAACGGCGGCAGCTTTACCAACCTGTGCCGCCAAAACGGCATGACCCCCGGCAGCCGTACCATCCGCCTGGTGCTCAAAGACCCTACGGAGCGGGATGTGAGGGAGCTTCAGCTGAAACCCGGGGAAAAGGTGATCTATCTTCAGCGGGTGCGTTACGCCAACGACGGGCCGGTCATGCTGGAGAACAACTATTTTCCGGAACATTTTACCGCCCTTTTGGACGAAAAACTGGACGACGTCTCGCTGTACGCGATCCTGCGGGACCGTTACAATATCTATCTGAAAACTTCCAGCAAAGTCATCCAGATCGCGGAGGCGCTGGAAAGCGAAGCCGCGCTGCTGGGCGTGCGTGTGAAGACCCCTCTGCTGCAGGTGCGGGAGGTCTGTTTTGACCAGAACGACGCGCCGGTGCACCGCACAAAGCAGCTGATCTTGGGCGACCGGTTCAAATATATTGTGCCAAAGCACTGACGAAAAGCGGGAAGTTCCCGCTTTTTTTCTTGTCTTTTTTGCTTTCTTCCCAAAGAAGCAGGGGCCTTTTCCTTGACTTTTTTGCCGGGATATGCAATTGTAAATACAGGTTTTATGGATAAACATGCGTTTTGCGCCGGGACGCCCGGGGAAAGGATGGGAACACCATGGTTCAGAAGGAAGCGTTTGAGCGGTTGGCCGAAAAAAACCGCAAAAGGATCCTGGAGATCAACAGCGCCATTTGGGATTATGCCGAGCCCGGCATGAAAGAATTCCAATCGGCTGCCTATTATATCCGCGCCCTCCGGGAGGAGGGCTTTGAGGTAGAGGAGAACGTCAGCGGCATCCCCACGGCGTTTGTGGCCAGCTGGGGGAGCGGAAAGCCGGTCATCGGCTTTTTGGGGGAATTTGACGCGCTGCCGGGGCTTTCTCAGGAAGCCGGCTGCACCACGCATAAGGAGCTGACCCCCGGCGCTTACGGCCAGGGCTGCGGCCACAATTCCCTGGGGGCCGGGGCGGCCGGGGCGGCCATGATCCTGCGGGATTATTTGAAGGAGACCGGACAGGCGGGAACGGTGCGCTTTTACGGCTGCCCGGGGGAGGAATATGGCAGCGGCAAGGTGTATATGGCCAGGGACGGCCGCTTTGACGATCTGGACGCCTGTTACACCTGGCATCCGGACGACATCAACGCCGTGGTGGGCAGCAGCTGTCTGGCCTGCCTGGGGGTCTATTTTACCTTTACCGGAAAAACCGCCCACGCGGCGGGCTGCCCCCATCTGGGACGCAGCGCCCTGGACGCGGCGGAATTGATGAGCGTGGGCTGCAACTATCTGCGGGAGCATATCATCCCAGAAGCGCGGCTGCACTACGCCTATCACGACGCGGGCGGCATTGCGCCCAATGTGGTACAGGACCGGGTCGTCGTCAACTATTTTGTCCGCGCCCCAAAAGTGCGGGATATGATGGACATTTACGAGCGGGTGTGCGACGTTGCCCGGGGCGCCGCCCTGATGACCGGGACCAAAGTGGAGATCCATATCTATGAGGGCCTTTCGGATTACATCCCCAACCAGACCCTGGACGGCTATGTGCAGCAGGCTTTTGAGGCCCTGGGCGCCCCCGCCTACGACGAGCAGGACGAGCGCCTGGCCCGGGAGATCCGGGAGACGCTCAGCGACGCGGACAAGGCGGATGTATTTACAAAGCTCCACAACATGGGCCTTAGCCGCACGGAACTCTCCCCCGAGGATATCCTCTGCCGGAAGGTGCTGCCCTACAGCTTTACGGAAAACGCCGTGGGCGGCTCCACCGATGTGGGCGACGCCAGCTACTGCGCCCCCACTTCCCAGATCAACGCCGCTACCATGGCTCTGGGTACGGCCTGCCATTCCTGGCAGGTGACGGCGCTGGGCAAAACCGGCGTGGCGGAGAAGGCCACCCTTACGGCGGCGGCCGTCATGGCCATGGGAGCCGCCCTTGCCATGGAGGCCCCCGGGGCTTTCGCGAAGGCGAAGGAAGAGCACCGCGCGGCCACCGGCGGGAAATATTGCTGCCCCATCCCCGCCGAATTAAAGCCGAATCTCGGCTGAATGCGGGCCTGATCCCAAGAGAAAAGCCCCCTGATTCCCGCGAAGGCGGAAATCAGGGGGCTTTTGTGGCGGACGGAAAAGGGAGGCGGCTTTACAGCGGGCATTCCAGCTGGCAGTCGCAAGGCTCTTTTTCCACATGGGCCCGGTCGTATTCCTCCGCTTCCACGCAGCCCATGGCCCGGTAAAAGGCCTGGCTCTCCACAGCGGAATGGGCGGAGAGATAGAGTTTTTGGGCGCCGTGGGCCGCGGCAAAAGCTTTTGCCCGGCAAAAGAGCTCTTTTCCCACCCCCAGGCGGCGCAGCTCCTGGGAGACATTGAGCTCGGAAAGATCCATATACTGTCCACGGCTGCCGAAAAGGCCGGGGCCTACACAGCAGAACCCCTTGAGGCGTCCATCCAGAAAAGCGCCGAGGACAAGGCCTCCCGTTCCGGCAGATCGCTTCAGGCTGTGGATCAGGGCGGCATAATCCTGTTCCGACCAGTCGTCGACAAAGGCAATATCGCGGATCACCCAGGCGCCGCCGGCTTTTCGCCAGCATTTTGTCACTTCCTGCCGGCGCTGGAAATGGGCAAACAGCTCCCGGCACAACTGCGCCTGGGGGATCTCCCGATAAACGATCATAAAAAACTCCTTCTTCAAAGCGCCCGAAACGGCGCTATTTTGCCAGGTCGATGACGATATCGAAATTGTCGCAGATCACCCACTGTTCATTGAGATGCAGGGGCGCTTTTTCTTCATCATACACTTTATCGCTGATATAGAGCAGGCTTTTCCCCAGGGGGACGCCCATTTGTTCCGAAAGGATGGTGTCGGCCAGGCGCACAGAAAAGCGTTTTCGGGCAAAGGCCGGATGAACGCTGTTGCGGTAGAGCAGGCGGTAGAGGGAGCCCTCGCCAATTCCGCGCAGCAGGGGCAGGTAACGTTCGGAAAAAACGCTCACCTCCCGGATGACGGGCACGCCGTCGGCCAGGCGCAGGCGGGTGATCTCCACCACCCGGCCCTCTGTCCCCCGCAGGAGGAAACGGTAATGGGGCTCCTGGGCCTCAAAGACCTGAAAATCCAGCAGGCGGGTAGAGGCGGCCTTCCCCAGCTTTTTGCAATAGGCGTCAAAATCCAGATAAGCGGAAAACTCCGCAAGAGGCGAGCCGGGGAAAACATAGGTGCCCTTGTAAATGGTAAGATAAAGTACACACTTTTCAGCCAATAGAACTGCACAGTTTTTCGACACATAAAGTGCACAGTTTTTCGCCAAGACTGCACAACCTCCGAGGAGTTGGTAAAATGAAGCCAGC
>JAQVCU010000016.1 GCA_028689635.1 Oscillospiraceae bacterium | reverse complement strand
CTGTTCCCATTCCGAACACAGAAGTTAAGCTCAACAGTGCTGAAAATACTTGGCGGGAAGCTGCCTGGGAAGATAGGTCGGCGCCGGTATCCCTTAAATGGATGATTTCGATTGAGATCATCCATTTTTGCTGTTTTGAGATTGGAGTTTTTCACGGGGGGACTAATTGCGATTCCCTGCGGAACAGAAGAGGAGGAAAAGCCATGACACTCCGGGAAGAATTGACGGAGCAGCTGCACAGGACGATCCTGCTGATGGAAGATGTTTGCACCCTGGAGGAGCTTCACGGGGACGGCCTTTCCAGCGTGATCTACCGCAGGTATCAGAACGCTTTTTCCACCCTGCGGGATCCGAACTCCGGTTTTTCGGCGCGAAGGCGAGACATACAGTTTTTGCTCAGCGTCAACAGGGCTTATATCGACCGCTCCAACCGCTGGGGTGATGACCTGAGGGACGCCCTGATGGAGACAGACCGGCTGATCGATCATTTTCTGAATCAAAAATGACGGCTGATAAAAGGAACAGGCGCCTTTCGGCGCCTGTTCCTTTTGCTTGAGGTGTGTGTTTTGAGGAGGGTAGAGCAATACCCAAACGCTGCGGCTGCGTTTTTCTGGGTACATCCTTATTATATCGTGCCAGAGTGTTTTGTTGTTAAGGTGCTATGAATAAACGTTGAAAAATCCTTAGATATATTATGATGCATGCTTTTCCATGGTCAGGGCGCGGATCCCCGGCAAAATAGGAGGGTTCACACAAAAACACGACATTTTGTGCATCCGTCTTTCAGGGATTGAAACATACGTTTGCATTTTCGAAAACCCTGTGTTATAATAACAAAAAGAGCACTACGGCGGGTTGTCGATCCTGCATAGAGAAGAAGACCTGCGTGCCGGCGCCCTTCAAGGGTACGCAAAGCGCAGCGGAAAGGCGGCGTTCATATGGCAGAGCTGAACCAGAAAGCGAGAATGATCCTGGACTATATCAATGACCGGATAGAGGATGGGATCCCGCCCTCTGTGCGGGAGATCTGCGCGGATCTTGGGATTAAATCCACTTCCACGGTGCACAAATACCTCAAGGAACTGGAGGAAGACGGCTATATCATCCGCGGGGAAAACCTCAACCGCGCCATTAAGATGCCCAATAGCTCCGCCGTTAAGGTGCCGCTGCTGGGTACCGTTACCGCCGGTTCCCCCATTCTGGCGGTGCAGGATATTGAAGAATACATCCCCTTTCGCAGCAGCGGCGGTTACAGCGGGAAGGACCTATTTGCCCTTCACGTCCGCGGCGAGAGCATGATCAACGTCGGGATCCTGGACGGGGACGTGATTATCGTCCAGCGCACCACGACGGCCCGCAACGGGGAGATCGTCGTCGCCCTGGTGGAGGATGAGGCCACGGTGAAGCGTTTTTACAAAGAGAATGGCCATTACCGCCTACAGCCGGAAAACGACACCATGGATCCTATCATTGTAGAGCAGTGCAGCATTCTGGGAAAAGTGGTCTCCCTGATGCGCTTTTATTGATTTTTAACAGCAAAGCCGTCCACCGGTGGAAAACGACCGGGGGACGGCTTTTTTTGCGCAAAAGGGATTAACGGCCGGATTCCAGATTTTTGCGTTTTTGGAAAAAAGCCCGGTCCAAAGCTTCGTATTGCTGCCGGGTGCAGGCGGTGCGGCAGGCGGGCTCAAAGGCCATGGTAGCGGAGAAGGCGTCTGATATTGTTTGGCAGGGGTATTGCGGGCACTCTCCGCAATGGGCGGCATTGTGCTGGCGGGCGCAGGCGATGACCTCGTAGCGGCACCAGTTGTGCGGCCCACATCCCGCACAGGCGATCTCCTCCGGGGAGACAACGACGTCGCGGTAACCGATTTTGCGCCAAAGCAGGGCGACCGCTTCCAATTCAGCAGTGCTTTTGGGCAGATGGCGGGGGCAGGCGGCGCAGTCGTTTCCGCAGGCCGCGATCTGTTTTTCCATGGCGGGATCCTCCTTAGAAGAGTTTCGGGGGAAGGGGAAAAGAAGAAGCCCGGCCCGCAAAGGGGCGAAAAAGGCGGCGCCGACTTTGGGGCTATTGTAGCACAGAGGGAGTCGGCGCACAAGGGGAATAAGCGAGAAAAGCGCTTTATAAAGCCATTTTGAGCTTTGTTTTAGCGAATAATCACCAAAAAACGGAGAGCCCCCCGCGCCGTGTTTAGTGAAAACAAGGTTTTTTTGCGCAACTGTAGCATAAGCGCCAGAAAAAGATTATAATAAAGTGTATTTGAGACAAATGGGAAGAGTGTAAAGCTGTTTGGAAAGAAGGAACTTTTTTGATTAGGAACGATTTGAGAAATATTGCGATCATCGCCCATGTCGACCACGGCAAGACGACCTTGGTGGACGAGATGCTTAAGCAGGGCGGCGCTTTCCGCGAAAACCAGGTGGTGGCGGACCGGGTTATGGATAACAACGACCTGGAGCGCGAGCGCGGGATCACCATTTTGGCCAAAAACACGGCGGCTTATTATAAGGACGTCAAGATCAACATCATCGATACCCCCGGCCATGCCGATTTTGGCGGCGAGGTGGAACGCGTCCTCAAAATGGTGGACGGCGTGCTGCTGTTGGTAGACGCGTTTGAAGGCCCCATGCCCCAGACCCGTTTTGTGCTGCAAAAGGCCCTGGAGCTGGGCCACAAGGTCATCATCGTCGTCAACAAAGTGGACAGGCCGGATTCCCGTGCCGATGAGATCGGCGACGAAGTTCTGGAGCTGTTTTTGGATCTGGACGCCTCGGAGGAGCAGCTGGAAAGCCCGGTGGTCTACTGTTCCGGCCGCGCGGGCACCGCTTCCCTTTCCCCCTATGAGCAGGGGGAGGACCTGCGCCCCCTGTTCGACAAGATCCTTGAATACATCCCGGCCCCCGAGGGCGACCCCGAGGCGCCGCTGCAGATGCTGGTGTCCTCCCTGGATTACAACGAGTATGTAGGCCGCATCGCCGTGGGCCGTGTGGACCGCGGTACCATCCGCCTCAACCAGGACATCTGCGTGGTGGATTACTACGAGCACGACAAAGAGACCCGGGGAAGGATCTCCACCATCTATCAGTTTGAAGGCCTTAAACGTGTGCCGGTGGAATCCGGCACCGTGGGAGACATCGTCTGCATCTCCGGTCTGGAAGATATCACCATCGGCCACACGATCTGCGCGGCCAACTGCCCGGAGGCCCTTCCTTTTGTGCGGATCTCCGAGCCCACGGTGGAGATGACCTTCTCGGTCAACGACAGCCCCTTTGCGGGCCGTGAGGGAAAGTTCGTTACCTCCCGCCACCTGCGCGACCGTCTGTTCCGGGAGCTTCTGAAGGACGTTTCCCTCAAGGTGTCCGAGACCGAGACCACCGAATCCTTTAAGGTTGCGGGCCGCGGCGAAATGCACCTGTCCATCCTCATCGAGACCATGCGCCGGGAGGGCTACGAGTTCCAGGTAAGCACCCCCCACGTCCTGATGAAAGAGATCGGCGGCAAGCTGCACGAGCCCATGGAGCATCTGGTGGTGGACGTCCCCGAGGAATCGGTGGGCGCTGTCATGGAGGAAATGGGCCGCCGGAAAGCGGATCTGCTGCACATGGCGCCCCAGGGCAGCCGGATGCGTGTGGAGTTCTCCATCCCCTCCCGCGGCCTTTTCGGCTACCGCAGCGAGTTTATGACCGCCACCAAAGGCGAGGGTATTATGAGCGCTGTGTTCGACGGCTATCAGCCCTATAAGGGCGATATTCCCCGCCGCAGCACCGGCTCCCTCATCGCCTTTGAAACCGGCGATTCCGTCACCTACGGCCTGTTCAACGCCCAGGATCGCGGGCAGCTGTTTATCGGCGCGGGCGTAAAGGTCTACGAGGGCATGATCGTGGGGCAGAACCCCAAGGGCGAGGATATGGCGGTGAACGTGTGCAAGAAAAAGCACATCACCAACATGCGCGCTTCCGGCAGCGACGAGGCCCTGCGCCTGGTGCCGCCGAAAATCATGAGCCTGGAGGAGGCCCTGGAGTTTATCTCCGACGACGAGCTGGTTGAGGTGACCCCCAAGACCATCCGCCTGCGCAAGCGCATTTTGAACAACGACCTGCGCATGAAGGCCAACGCAAAGAAATAAAACCGTGTTTCCAACGGCCGCGCTCTGTGCGCGGCCGTTTTTTTGCTCCGAAGCGGTCAAGGCCGCCGCATCAGCCAAAGAAGCAGCAGGATCAGGGGTTGGTGCAGCAGATAAAAAAGCAGGGAGCGGCGGCCGAGAGCCGCTAAAAACGGCAGATGGCAGCGGTAAAAAAAGTCGGGCCCCCGGCGCTCCTGCAGAAAACGGGAGCCGAGAACCCCGGCAAAAAAAAGAAGCGCCCAGGGGATCAGGGGAAAGTAATCGGCGGAAAAATATCCCGGGCTGGGAAAGCCCAAAAAACCAAGACCCGGCCGGGAATACCAGCGGGCGGGCAGCGTCAGGGAGAGAGGGCCAAAAATCCCGAAAGAACCCTGGGGGACAAAAAGGCAGAGAAGGAACAGCCCCGCCCAAAGCGTGGCCCACCAGAGGGAGGCCCGTATCCATAAGAGGCGAAGGAGGCCGGACAGCAGCATGGAACATCCCAGCAGATGAAGGATCCCAAAAAGGATCCGCTGGGAAGGGAGGAAAAGCAGGGTGGCGGCGGTAAGGGCCAGGCCGAGGGACAGGCAGCGCCAGCCCCGGCGCAGATTGCTGCGGGAAAAGCGGCAGCAGGCGCCGGAGAGTAGGATAAAGCCGCCGGCGAAAAAAGGGACCAGAAATTTCATGGGGCCCGAGGAAAACAGCGGGAGCGAAAGGCCGTAAAAATGGACCAGGTCATAGCCGGCGTGGTAAAGGGCCATCAGCAAAAGCAAAAGGCCGCGGAGCTCGTCTAAAACCGGGACGCGGTGGGAAATTTCCATAGGGGACGCCTTCTTTCCGGGAAAATCAGGGAGAGATTTGGGCTTGCTATTTATTTTGCGCGCAAAATATGATACTATAATACACATACCATCAAAAAAGCGGCCGCCGCGGCCGCTATCAATGCAAAGGACGGGGAGTAACAAGTGGAGCATCTCAACACCTATTTGACCATTGGCGCAGTTCTTCTGCTCATCATCTGCCTCTGGGTGGTACTGGCCATCCACAATGCGGGCGTTCCCAAACACTGCCACAAAAAGGCGGCCCGGCTGCTTAAAAAATATGCGGGCATCCGCAATTTTAAAGTCCTGACAGACCTGGATGTGGAGATCAACGGCCGCAAGGCCCATTTTGACGACGTGCTGGTCGGTTTTTTTGGCATCCTGTTTGTAACCACCCTGGACGAGACCGCCTCTTACTATGGAACAGAGCGGGAGGAACGCTGGACGGTGGTGAACAAGGGCGCCAAATCCTATTTTCCCAATCCTGTGAAGCAGGGGCTGGAGACGGTGGACGTGGCGCGCACCATTTTCTCGAAAAACGGCGTCTACAATATCCAGATGGAGCATGTGGCCCTGCTGACCGGCTGGGATAAAAAAACCGAAACCTTTATCCCTGCGGGCTTGCCGGTCTACCGAAAAAAAGAGCTGAAGCAATATTTGCTGAAAAGCAAATTTGAAAAGGACAACGACGTGGATGTGGAGCGGCTCTGCGGGCTGCTGGAACAATATCGGACGCCGCTGGCGAAATAAGTTCGGGGACAGGCTTGCCTGTCCCTCTTTTTTTAGCCAATTTCATGAGGAAAACAAAAAAATTAAATATGTCCGCAATAGAAGGACAGGTGTCTTGTGTAAAAAGACTAAAAATCACACTGGTAACATAGGAATTCTTATCAAAAAGAGGGGACTTCATCCAAAACAATTGACTTTGCCGTCAAAAGCTTTATAATGAAAGGCAACTCACCCGGGGTGACCGGGCGGGGAAAAATTTATTCAATGGAGGGATTTCAATGGCGAGAGTTTATAACTTTTCAGCCGGTCCGGCCGCTTTGCCTTTAAAAGTGCTGGAACGCGCCGCGAGAGAGATGACGGAGTACGGTTCGTCCGGCCAGTCCGTGATGGAGATGAGTCATCGATCTCACGAGTATGAAGAGATTATAAACGGTTGTGAGAGCCTGCTTCGCAGCACGCTGTCCATACCGGACAACTACAAGGTTTTATTTCTGCAGGGCGGCGCTTCATCACAGTTTGCCATGGTTCCCCTGAACTTGATGAACGGTTCCGGCAAAGCAGATTTTGCCATCACCGGCCAGTGGGCAAAAAAAGCCTATCAGGAGGCTTCCCGCTACGGCGAGTGCAAAGCGGTGGCTTCCAGCGCCGACAAGACCTTCTCCTACATCCCGGAGCTTGATCCGGAAACCTTTACCAAAGACGCGGATTATTTCCATATCTGCATGAACAACACCATCTATGGCGCCCGCTTTACCGATCTTCCCCAAACCGGTAATGTGCCGCTGGTGGCGGATATGTCCAGCTGTATCCTCTCGGAACCGGTGGATATTTCCAAATTTGGCCTGATCTACGCCGGCGCCCAGAAAAACATGGGCCCTGCCGGTTTGACCGTCGTCATCGTCCGGGAAGACCTGATCGGTCACGCCCGGGATATTACCCCCACCATGTTCAATTATCAGATCCATGCCGACAACGGTTCCATGTACAACACCCCTCCCACCTATGGCATTTATATCCTGGGCCTGGTGCTGGAGTGGCTGCGGGACGATATCGGCGGCCTGGAGAAGATGAAAGCCTACAACGAAAAGAAGGCCGCGCTGATTTACGATTATCTGGATTCCTCGAAACTTTTCCATGCCACCGTACAGGGCAAGGATCGTTCCATCATGAACATCCCCTTTGTCACCGGCGTGGAAGAGCTGGATAAAAAATTCGTCAAAGAGTCGGTGGCGGCCGGCTTTGTGAACCTGAAGGGCCACCGCTCGGTTGGCGGTATGCGGGCGTCGATCTACAACGCCATGACCCTGGAAGGCGTGGAGGCCCTGGTTGCCTTCATGAAGGAGTTCGAAAAGAACAACGGCTGACAGAACAGACGACGGGGGATGGCCAGGGCTGCTGGCCACCCCCTGTTTTATCCGCAAAAAGTGGCGGGCGCACGGCCCGCAATTTGAAAGGAGCCAATACGATGTATCAAATTTTGACGCTCAACAAGATCTCCCCTCTGGGGCTTGACCATTTCGATAAAGCAAAATATCAGTGCAGCGGCGAGCAGGGCGCTCCCGACGGCATTGTGGTCCGTTCCGCCGCCATGCACGACATGGAATTGCCCGCCACCCTCAAGGCCATCGCCAGGGCGGGGGCCGGCGTCAACAACATCCCGGTGGACGCTTGTACCGAAAAAGGCGTTGTGGTATTCAACACCCCCGGCGCCAACGCCAACGCCGTCAAGGAAATGGTGATCGCCGGGCTGCTGCTTTCCGCCCGCAAGGTGATCCCCGCCATCGAATGGGCGAAGACCCTGAAGGGACAGGGCGACCAGGTGGGCAAGCTGGTGGAAAAAGGCAAGGGCCAGTTTGTGGGGCCGGAGCTTGCCGGCAAAAAACTGGGCGTCATCGGCCTGGGCGCCATCGGCGTCATGGTGGCCAACTGCGCGCGGCATCTGGGCATGGAGGTTTACGGCTACGATCCCTATCTTTCGGTGGACGCCGCCTGGAAGCTTTCCCGCGATGTGATCCATGCCAAAAATGTCAAAGAGATCTATGAAAACTGCGATTTCATCACCGTCCATGTACCCCTGAACGCCGGTACCAAGGGAATGATCAACTCTGAGGCCATTAAGATGATGCGTCCGGGCGTGCGGGTGCTCAATTTCTCCCGGGATGGGCTGGTGGAATCCGCCGATATGCTGGCGGCGCTGGCCGAGGGCAAAGTGGACCGCTATATCACCGATTTCCCCACGGAGGAGATGCTGTGCGTGGAAAACGTGGTGGCCATCCCCCATCTGGGCGCTTCCACGCCGGAATCGGAAGACAACTGCGCGGAGATGGCGGTCCTTCAGATGATGGATTACCTGGAGAACGGCAACATCGTCAATTCTGTCAATCTGCCCAGCGTAAGCCTGGGACAGAAGCAGGGCGCCCGTCTCGGCGTCATCCACAAAAATATCCCCAACATGCTCTCCCAGATCACCCAGACCATCTCTGCCGAGAACATGAATATCGCCAATATGATGAACAAATCCAAAAACGACTGCGCCTACACCCTGTTGGATATTGAGGGCGCGGTGGGCCAGGCGATCCTCGATAAACTCGGAGCCATCGAGGGCGTGATCCGGGTCAATCTGTATTGATCGGTTGCACAGAAAAGGGAGCGGGCGGCGCGGGCCGCCCGCTTTTTTGCGCCCAAAAGGGCAAAGCGGCCGTCCGGCGGGGCGGGAAGAAGGCTTTGCGGCGGGGCGGAAAATTAAGGTAGCGTTCATAAAACGCGCCCCGGCTTGTGCTATACTATATAAAATCAACCACATCGGTTTTCGGCGTTTGGCGGCGGGCCGCCCGGCGGAATGGCAAAAGCGGGAGGGTGCGGAAATGAAACAAAATAAAACAAACGAGCCCTGGTGGCGGGGGCTTTTGACCCTGTTTTTGGCTACGGCTTATATGCTGGTATCCTTCTATTGGGTGGAACCTGCCCTGGGCCGCATGGCAGCCGGCCGGGTGATCTCGCGGATCCTTTCGGCGGCGCTGCTGCTGGGCTGGCTGGCACTGGCATATCTGGCGGGGCGTTGGGGCACACGGCAGCTGCTGCGGGCCCAGATCATCTGCGGGGCTTACCCGTTTGTGGGGCTGCTGGTGATGGAGTTTTTAGAGACTTCGGCCTTTCAAAGCTTCGACATCCTCTACTTTGTGGCGATCTCCCCTTGGCAGGGCGTTATGGGGATGATCCCCCGGATGCCCAACTGGGCGTCCTGGCTCTTCTGCCTGGCCATTCCGGCGCTGCAGGGCCTGCTGTATCTGCTGGGCCGGCGGGGCTCTTCGGCCGGAAGACTTTTGTCTTATCAGCCGTCCAGCCTTCAGCCGCCGGAACAGAAAAAATCTGCTTCCGATCCGGAGGGGCCGCTCTCCCGGGAAGAATAAAAAGCGAGGTGCGCAATATTGTTTGAAAATGAAGAGCGCCAACAGACGGCGCTTTTGGTGGCGGTGGATACCGGGGAATACGACGTGGAATCTTCTCTGGACGAGCTGGCGGAGCTGGCCGCTACTGCGGGGGCCCAGGTGGTGGGCCGCATGAGCCAGAAGCGCCCCTCCATGGATACCGCCACCTGCGTCGGCTCCGGGCGGCTGGAAGAGATCGCCCTTTTCGCCAAAAACGGCGATGTGGATCTGCTGATCTTCGATCATGAGCTTACGGCCAGCCAGCTGCGGAACATTGAGGACGCCACCGATACCGCGGTGGTAGACCGCACCATGCTGATCCTGGATATTTTTGCCCAGCGGGCGCGCAGCGGGGAAGGCAAACTTCAGGTGGAGCTGGCCCAGCTGCGCTACCGCCTGCCCCGCCTGATGGGACAGGGGCGGAGCCTTTCCCGCCTCGGCGGCGGCATCGGTACCCGCGGTCCCGGCGAAAGCAAGCTGGAAAGCGACCGCAGGCACATTCGCCGTCGCATCGAAGCCCTGGAAGAGGCGCTGGAAAGCCTGGCCCGCCGCCGGGAGCAGCTGTCCACCCGCCGCAAAAAGGACGGGATCCTTTCGGTGGCCATTGTGGGTTACACCAACGTCGGAAAATCCACCCTACTCAACGCTCTTACCGACGCCGGGGTACTGGCGGAAGACAAGCTTTTTGCCACCCTTGATCCGACGGCCCGGGCTCTGGAACTGCCCGATGGGCGCAGCGTCATGCTGATCGATACCGTCGGTCTGATCCGGCGGCTGCCCCACCATCTGGTGGAGGCGTTCCGTTCTACCCTGGAGGAGGCTGCCGGGGCGGATCTGATCCTCAACGTCTGCGACGTTTCCAGCCCGGATATGGATGAGCAGGTGCAGGTGACCCGGGAATTGCTGGAAAACTTGGGCGCCGGGGAAACGCCGGTGGTCACGGTGCTCAACAAAAGCGACCTGCTCTCGCAGGAGCCTTTGGCCATGGGCCGCCGCTCGGTTTTGGTCTCCGCCCGCACAGGCAAAGGGTTTGACGAGCTGCTCCGGGTCGTCTCCCAGGAGCTGGAGCAGACCCAGGTGCGCCTGCGCCTGCTGCTGCCCTACGATCAGGGCGCCCTCTCCGCCGAGATCCGGGAGGAGGGGCGGGTCTTTTCGGAAGAATTTACCGAAAACGGCATCCTGCTTGACGCCTTGATCGAAAAAAAGATCCTTTACAAGGCGCTGCCCTACCGGATCGAGGACTAAATATTCATTCTATACAGAGAAATATACAGTTCAACAGCGGCGGAAAGCATGGCTTTCCGCCGCTTTTTTGGAGGATTGCAGAGCCAAACAGGGGGGGGTTGGCCGAAACTATCCGCCAAAAAAACCAAAAAACGAAAGAGAGGGCGGAGAAAAATGGGCAAAGCGACAAAATAGTGCCAAGGCTGAATATTTTTGCAAAAAGCCCTTGATTTTATACAAACAGCGCGTATAATTATAACCAGAAAGAAACCAGACAGAAAGAAGAGGGAAATGTGATGCAAAACTACAAAAAGATCGTACTGGCTTACTCCGGAGGGCTGGACACCTCCATCATCATTCCGTGGCTGAAAGAGCATTACGAAGGATGCGAAGTCATCGCCGTGGCCGGGGATGTGGGTCAGGAAGGCGAGCTGGAAGGCCTGGAAGCCAAAGCGCTGGCTACCGGAGCCTCCAAACTGTACGTTGCCGACCTGAAAAAAGAATTTGTGGAAGATTATATTTTCCCCACCATCCAGGCGGGAGCGGTGTACGAGGGCAAATACCTGCTGGGTACCTCCTTTGCCCGCCCCATCATCGCCAAAAAACTGGTGGAGATCGCCAAGGCGGAGGGCGCCGACGCCATCGCCCACGGCTGCACCGGCAAGGGCAACGACCAGGTCCGTTTTGAACTGACCATTAAAGCCTTTGCTCCTCACATGGGCATCATCGCCCCCTGGAGGACCTGGGAGTTTAAGAGCCGTGAGGAAGAGATCGAATACGCCGAGGCCCACAAGATCCCGCTGAAGATCAACCGTGAGACCAACTATTCCAAGGATAAAAACCTGTGGCACCTCTCCCACGAGGGCCTGGATCTGGAAGACCCGGCCAACGAGCCCATGTACGACAAGATCCTGGAGATGGGCGTATCCCCCGAAAAAGCCCCGGACAAGGCCGCTTATGTGACCATCACCTTTGAAAAAGGTATCCCTGTGGCTCTGGACGGCGTCAAGATGGACGGCGTTTCCCTGATCCAGAAGCTCAACCAGATCGGCGGCGCCAACGGCATCGGCATCATCGACATGGTGGAGAACCGTCTGGTGGGCATGAAGAGCCGCGGCGTCTACGAGACCCCCGGCGGCACCATCCTCTACCACGCCCACGACGCCCTGGAAACCATTTGCCTGGATCGGGATACCCAGCATTACAAAGCCCAGGTAGCCCTTAAATTTGCGGAGCTGGTCTATTACGGCCAGTGGTTCACCCCCCTGCGGGAAGCCCTCTCCGCCTTTGTGTCTACCACCCAGCAAACGGTCAACGGCGATGTAAAGCTGAAGCTCTACAAGGGCAACATCATCAACGCTTCTATCCAGAGCCCCGATTCCCTCTATTCCGAGGAGATCGCCACCTTTGGCGAAGACCACGTCTACGACCAGATGGATTCCAAGGGCTTTATCAACCTCTTCGGCCTGCCCATCCAGGTAAAGGCCATGCTGGACGAAAAGAAAGGCAAATAACCCAACTGGAACGGGGAGGGGGAAATGGTCTCCCTCCCTCTTTTGGGCTTTTCAGAGGCCTGCGGGCTTGCAATTTTTCGCCGGATGCGGTACCGTTAACAAAACGGGCCGTCCCCTGTGGGAGCGGCGGATAGGAGAAACAAGATTATGGCACTTTGGGCTGGAAGATTTTCCAAAGAGGTAGACGCGAAGGTAAACGACTTCAACTCCTCCATTTCTTTTGACTGCCGCATGTATGCGCAGGATATCAAGGGCAGCTGCGCCCACGCCGCCATGCTGGCAAAGCAGGGCATCATCAGCGCGGGAGACGCGGAAAAGATCGTCGAGGGCCTGGGCGGGATTTTGGCGGATCTGGAAAGCGGAGCGCTTTCCTTTGACCCCAACGCCGAAGACATCCACATGTTTGTGGAGGCGGAGCTCACAAAGCGCGTCGGCGACGCAGGCAAGCGCCTGCACACCGCCCGCAGCCGCAACGACCAGGTGGCCCTGGATCTGCGTTTGACCCTTCACGAAAACATCGGGGAGATCCGGGCGCTTTTGGCGGAGCTGGTGGAAACCCTGTGCGGCAAGGCCGGGGAGCACACCGAGACGGTGATGCCGGGATATACCCATATGCAGCGGGCCCAGCCGGTGACGCTGGCCCATCATCTGATGGCTTATGTACAGATGTTGCTGCGGGATATGGGCCGTCTGGCCGATACGGACCGCCGGCTTTTGGCCTCCATGCCTTTGGGCTGTGGCGCCTTGGCGGGAACCACCTATCCCATCGACCGGCAGGCGGTGGCCCGGGAGCTCGGCTTCACCGGGGTCTCCGCAAACAGCCTGGACGGCGTTTCCGATCGGGACTACGCCATCGAGCTGGCAAACTGCCTTTCCCTCATCATGATGCATCTCTCCCGGTTTTCCGAAGAGATCATCCTCTGGTGCTCTTGGGAATTTAAATTTATCGAGCTGGACGACGCTTTTGCCACCGGCTCCTCCATTATGCCCCAGAAAAAGAACCCGGACGTCACCGAGCTGATCCGCGGTAAGACCGGCCGGGTGTATGGGGATCTCACCACGCTGCTGGTGATGATGAAGGGCATCCCCCTGGCCTACAACAAGGATATGCAGGAGGATAAGGAAGCCATTTTTGACGCGGTGGACACCGTGAAGCTGTGCGTTTCCACCTTTACCCCCATGCTGAAAACCATGCGGGTGCTGAAAGAGAACATGCGCGCGGCGGCTGCCAAAGGGTTTATCAACGCCACCGACTGCGCGGATTACCTGACCAAAAAAGGCCTGCCCTTCCGGGACGCTTACAAAGTGACCGGCCAGCTGGTGGCCTATTGCATCGAGCAGAAAACCACTCTGGAGGAACTGACTTTGGATCAGCTCCACCAGTTCCACCCCCTCTTTGACGAGGGGATCTACCATGCCATATCCCTGGAGGCCTGCGTCAGAGAGCGCCGGTCGGAGGGCGGGCCCGCGCCGGAATTGGTGACGGGGCAGATTGCCCGGGCCCGGGAAGAGCTGAAAGCTCTGTTGGGGCATTAAAAACGGCATCACTTTTCTTTTGCCTGCCGGGGCTCCGGCTTCGGCGGGCTTTCTTTTTTCAACCACGATACCATTGGAAAAGAGGCGGAATATCATGATAAAAGCGGGGATCATCGGGGCCACCGGCTATGCCGGCGAAGAGCTCTGCCGCATTCTGCTGGGGCATCCCCAGGCGGAGCTTGCGGCGGTGAGCTCGGTGAGCTTTGCGGGCAAGGCCATCAGCGAGGTCTATCCCTCCCTGAGGGGGATCTTTGACGGTGTCCTCACCGGCGAGGAGGAGGTCATCGCCAGAAGCGATGTGATCTTTGCCTCCCTCCCCCACGGCCTTTCGGAGCCGCTGGCGGAAAAAGCCCTGGCGGCCGGGAAAAAATTTATCGACCTGGGGGCGGATTTCCGTTTGGACGACCCCGCCGATTACACCCAGTGGTACGGCCTGGAATATAAAAACCCGGGGCTGCACGCCGGACAGGTTTATGGCCTGCCGGAGCTGTACCGGGAAAAGATCGCGAAAGCTTCCCTGGTGGGGAATCCCGGCTGCTACCCCACCTCCATCGCCCTGGGGATGGCCCCGGCCATGAAAGCCGGGATCCTCGACGCGGGGAGCATCATCATCGATTCCAAATCCGGCGTCACCGGGGCGGGCAGAGGCCTGAGCCAGACCACCCATTATCCGGACTGCAACGAGGCTTTTTCCCCCTACAAAGTGGCGGCCCACCGCCACACGCCGGAGATCGAGCAGACCCTTTCCGATCTCGGCGGCGAAAAGGTCACCGTTACGTTCGTGCCCCATCTGCTGCCGGTCAACCGCGGCATTGTCTCCACCATTTATGCATCCCTCAAAAAGGAGCTTGCGGTGGAGGAGATCCATGCCCTCTACAAGGCGGCCTGGGGCGGGGAAAAGTTTGTCCGGGTGCTGGATCTGGGCCAGACGGCCAACCTGAAAAACGTGAAGTACTCCAACTATTGCGATATTTCCATCCATGTGGACGGCCGCACCGGGCGGCTGATCGTGGTCTCCGTCATCGACAACATGGTGAAGGGGGCGGCGGGGCAGGCGGTACAGAACATGAACCTGCTGTTCGGGCTGCCGGAAGCCGCCGGGCTGGAAATGGTTCCCCCCGCGTTTTAAGCGGATCTTGGGGGCGGTTTTGACGCCGCTCCCTCTCTTATACCAACAGATGTATAAATATGCTACATACCTGATTATTTATTAAAGAAGCAGATCAACAGCCGCCGCAAGGCGCAAAGGAGGGCCGGAAGAGATGGATTTTCAGTTGACACAGGGGGGCGTCTGCGCCCCAAAGGGATTCTCAGCGGGCGGAGTGCACTGCGGGATCCGTAGAAACCCGTCTAAGCTGGATCTGGCCCTGATCTACAGCGAGACCCCGGCCAGCGCCGCCGGGGCATTTACCCAAAACCTGGTAAAAGGCGCGCCGGTGCAGGTCTCCAAACGGCATCTGGCCGACGGGGTCGCCCAGGCCATTATCTGCAACAGCGGCGTGGCGAACACCTGCAACAGCGACGGGGTGGAAAAGGCGGAGGCGGTGTGCCGGCTGCTTTCGGAAAGCTCTCTGGGGGTGAAGCCGGAAAACGTAGTGGTGGCTTCCACCGGCGTCATCGGCCCGCATCTGCCCCTGGAGCCTTTCCAAAACGGCATGGAAGCCCTGGTGGCCTCCCTGGACAGCCAAAGCTCCGATCAGGCGGCTTTGGGGATCATGACCACCGATATGGTGCCCAAGCAGATCGCCGTCCGCTTTGAGATGGGCGGGAAGGAATGCGTTTTGGGGGGCATCGCCAAGGGATCCGGCATGCTGCACCCCAACATGGCCACCATGCTGGGCTTTCTTACCAGCGACGTCGCCATCACCTCTAAAATGCTGCAGGCGGCCCTGGGGGACGCGGTCAACGAGACCTTTAACATGATCAGCGTGGACGGGGATACCTCCACCAACGACATGGTGGTGGCCCTGGCCAACGGCATGGCGGGCAACCCGGTCATCGAGGAGGAAAACGAGGACTATTTCCTGTTCCGCGGCATTTTGATGTATGTCTGCCGCCAGATGGCAAGAATGATCGCCAAGGACGGGGAAGGGGCCACCAAACTGCTGGAATGCGAGGTCTCCGGCGCCCGTACCCGGGAGATCGCCCGGCAGGTGGCGCGGGCGGTGGTAAGCTCCACCCTGGTAAAGACCGCCATGTACGCGGAGGACGCCAACTGGGGAAGGATCCTGTGCGCCATCGGCTACTGCGGGGCCCCGGTGGAGATCGGCCAGATCGATGTGGAGCTGCGGTCCCAGGTGGGGCAGGTCAAGGTGTGCGAAAAGGGCTCCGGCATCCCGTTTTCCGAGGAAGACGCCTCCATGGTGCTGGCCCAGCCCGAGATCCAGATCCGCATCTGCATCGGCCCCGACGCCTACAGCGCCACGGCCTACGGCTGCGACCTGACCCATGAATATATCCAGATCACCGGCACCTACCGCAAAAAATGAGGGGGAGAGACAAATGGAACAGCACAGCAAGGCGGAAGTCCTGATTCAGGCCCTGCCCTACATTCAAAAATATTACGGCCGCGTGGTGGTGGTCAAATACGGCGGCAACGCCATGATCGACGAAGCGCTCAAGCAGGCGGTGATGAAAGACATCGTCCTGCTCTCCCTGGTGGGGGTAAAGGTGGTGCTGGTGCACGGCGGCGGGCCGGAGATCACCGAGATGCTGCACCGGCTGGGAAAAGAATCCAAATTCATCGGCGGCCTGCGCTATACCGATGAGGAGACCGCCCGGGTGGCGCAGATGGTGCTGGCGGGCCGGGTCAACAAGGATCTGGTGGCGCTGCTGGCGCGCTGCGGCGGCAAAGCCGTGGGGCTGTGCGGCATGGACGGCGGCATTCTCCAGGCCAAAAAGCTCCCTTCAGAACCGGATCTCGGCTTTGTGGGGGAGATTTGCGGGGTGGACGTCTCCCTGATCCGCCATGCCCTGGACGGCGGATATATCCCAGCCCTCTCCACCGTGGGCTGCGACGGGGACGGGCAGGTGTACAACATCAACGCCGATACGGCGGCCTCCGCCGTCGCCGCAAAGCGCGGCGCGGAAAACCTGATCCTCATGACGGATATCAAAGGGCTGCTTCGGGATAAAAACGACGAATCCACCCTGATCCCGATGGTGGCGCCCAGCGAGGTGCCGCGGCTTAAGGCGGAGGGGATCATTTCCGGCGGCATGGGCCCCAAAGTGGACTGCTGCGTAGAGGCGGTGCGCCAGGGGGTCAAGAAGGCAGTCATCATCGACGGGCGGGTGCCCCACTCCATTTTGGTCGAGATGCTCTCCGACGAGGGCGTCGGGACCCTGTTTGCCGATCCGGCGGGAGGAGCGTTATGACAAGGGACGAGATCAAGCAGGCGGACGGCGAATACATCGCCCACACCTACGGACGCTTTGACGCCGTGCTGGTAAAGGGCAAAAACGCCACCGCCATCGATCAGGACGGGAGACGCCTGATCGATTTTACCAGCGGGATCGGGGTCAATTCCCTGGGCTGGGGGGATGAGCAATGGGCCGGGGCTGTGGCAAAACAGGCCCTGGCGATGGCCCACACTTCCAATCTTTATTATACCGAGCCCTGTGTGCGCCTGGCAAAGCTGCTTCATGAAGGCACCGGCTGCAAAAAGGTCTTTTTTGCAAATTCCGGGGCCGAGGCCAACGAGGGGGCCATCAAGGCGGCCCGGAAATACAGCCGGGAGCATCACGGCCCCGGCCGGCACCAGATCATCACCCTGGTCAACTCGTTTCACGGCCGCACGGTGACCACCCTTTCCGCCACCGGGCAGGACGCGTTCCACCAAACCTTTGGGCCCTTCACCGAGGGCTTTGCCTATGTTCCCGCCGGGGATATGGGGGCGCTGCTGCAGGCGGTGACCCCTCACACCTGCGCCATTATGGTGGAGCTGGTACAGGGCGAAGGGGGCGTTATCCCCCTCAAAGAAAAATACATCCGCACCATCGAGAGCCTGTGCGATCAAAAAGATATCTTGTTGATCGTAGACGAGGTGCAGACCGGCGTAGGCCGCACCGGCAGCCTGTACTGCTATCAGCAGTATGGCATCCAGCCGGATATCGTCACCTCCGCCAAAGGCCTGGGCGGCGGGCTTCCCATCGGGGCGGTGATGCTGTTTGGACGGGCGGGGGAGACCTTTGGGCCCGGCGACCACGGCTCCACCTTCGGCGGGAACCCGGTGGCGGCGGCCGGCGCCTGCGTGGTGCTGGAGCGCATGGATCGGGATATGCTGGAGGAGATCCGCCGCAAGGGCAACTGGGTGCGCAGCAGCCTGGAGGGCACGCCGGGGGTGGAAAACATCACCGGGCGGGGCATGATGCAGGGCATCGCCCTGTCGGAGGGCCTTTCCGCCAAGGAACTGGCGGCGAAATGCCTTGAAAAGGGGCTGATGATCCTCACCGCCAAAGATAAGCTGCGGATGCTGCCGCCCCTCACCATCACCGACGAAGAGCTGGAAGAGGGCGTGTGCATCTTAAAACAGGTGCTTGCTGCGGCGGCGCCAACGAAAACGAATAAAGGAGAAACAAACAATGAAACACCTTTGCAAACTGCTTGACTGGACGGGAGAGGACATCCTCGGGGTGCTGGATCTGGCCGACCAGCTGAAATATGAAAAAAAACACGGCATCCCCCACAAACGCCTGGAGGGCAAGACCTTGGCCATGATCTTCCAAAAGGCCTCCACCCGCACCCGGGTCTCCTTTGAGACGGGGATCTATCAGCTGGGCGGCCTGGGATTGGTCATGAACGGCGGAGATACGCAGCTGGGCCGCGGCGAACCCATTGAGGATACCGCCCGGGTGCTCTCCCGCTATGTGGACGGCATTATGATCCGCACGTTCCGGCAGCAGGATGTGGAGGATCTGGCGAAATACGGTTCGGTACCGGTGATCAACGCTTTGACCGACGATTACCATCCCTGCCAGGTGCTGGCGGATCTGATGACCATCCGGGAACACAAAGGGACGCTGGCCGGGCTGAAAATGTGCTACATTGGGGATGGCAACAATATGGCCAATTCCCTGATCGTCGGCGGGCTCAAGGTGGGGATGAAGGTCTCTGTGGCCACCCCGGCGGATTACCGTCCGAAAGCCGAGGTACTGGAGTTTGCGGCCGGATACGGCAGCTTGTTCTGCCTCACCGAGGATCGCTTTGAAGCGGCCAAAGACGCCGATGTGGTGCTCACCGACGTGTGGGCCTCCATGGGCCAGGAGGGAGAGGCCGCCAAACGCCGGGCGGATTTTTCCGGCTGGCAGATCAACAAAGAGCTCCTTGCCGTGGCAAAGCCCGACGCCATGGTGCAGCACTGCCTGCCCGCCCACCGGGGGGAGGAGATCTGCGGCGAGGTGTTTGAAGCCCACGCCGGGGAGATCTTCGATGAAGCAGAAAACCGTCTCCATGCGCAAAAAGCCGTCATGGTAAAGCTTATGGAGCAAAAATAAGCGAACAACAAGACAGCCGGTTCCCCTTCGGGGAACGTGCGCAAGAAAGCGATCGCATCGCAGCAAAACGGCAGAAAAAGGACGTCATTTTAGGACTATGGCAAAATGCACTCTTAGGGGGATGTGTTTTGCCATAGTTTTTTATTTTTTGATCAAAACGCTTGACAAAGAAAAATTTGTGGCTATAATTAAACACGTATTAAACATGTTTAATTATAGCCAACGGAGGAACGCACATGGATAATCAGGATACGCGGACAAAACTGATCGAGACGACAAAAAGGATGATGACCAATGGCATACCAATTAAAAACCTAACAGCGCGCAATATTTCAGCTGAGGCTGAAGTAAACCTTGCCATGATAAACTATTGCTTCAAATCCAAAGACGAGCTTTTAAAAACAGCGGTTGGGGAGATCGTTTTACAGGAATTCAACCGGTACTCTCATATCGGCGATTCAGCGAAACCGGCGAAAGACCAGCTTAGAGATCTGTTGGTCCATGTTTGCAATATTATGGTCGAATATCAGGAACTGACCAAAGTATCGATCCCATATTTCCTGTTAAACGATGAGATCGCGTTGCCCTTTGATATTCTGCCCTATATCAGAATGCACTATGGAGAACGAAAGAGTGAGGCCGAAATTCGTGTGATCGCGTTCCATCTCGTATATACGATGCAGCTTGTTTTTTATCGGGCGGAAGATTTTAAAAAATATTCAGGCATCGATATTGGCAACAAGCAGCAGCGGGATGATTTTATCAATACACAATTGGATCTGTTTTTAGGAGGTGAAAAATAATGGATCTCTTCGCAAAAATAATGGGCGGAATTTCTATTTTGTTGTTGTGCTGCACGGTCATATGCGGATTGTGGATACATTCTAATCCGCAGGAAGACCATCGTTTCCATTTCAAATTGTCGCTTGCGGCGGTTCTTGTATCCCTGGGGACGATCATTCTTTTTATGTTCCGTTAAAACAAAGGCCCTGCATCGCCAAAAAGAATCAATGATTTTTGACCCAAAAAAGTGGAGGCAAAAAATGAAACACGTTATGATCAAAATTCTCAATATCGCATCCATCGTCTTACTGTGCTGCACCTTGATCTGTGGCGCATGGGTAAGCACCCATCCAGTGGAGGATATGGCTTTTCATGCCGTTTTTTCGGGAATATCTGTTGTGGTTGCCATCGTGGTGCTGGTTGTGAATTCATGCAAAGGCAAAAAGTAAAACACAGCGCCTTGTATTTTCTTCACGCAACAATAGAGGGGCGGCCAAAATACAAAGAAAAGGCCAAAGGGAGGCAGGAAAATGTTTGATATTAGAAAAATACAGGAAAAGACGATTTACGAAGTTGTTCAAAGCGAAAGCGGCGAAGAAACAGCGCAAAAAATCGTCTACGGCGAAACTGGGCGCGCCAAAGAGGAAACGGACGCCGAATGGGTCAATGGATCGATGCGCCGGTTAGAGGAAGAATTTGACGAAGCAAAAGCAAAAGAGATCAGAATGAAATGCCATTGTACCTATGGGATGGATGAAAAAATCGCACTGGTAAAAGAGTTGGTTGCCAATTCTTCTAACATGGAGGAGCTTGCAAATCAAAAAAAGGCAAAGGAAGCGGGCCTGTCCTGTAAAGACGGCATCCTCTATTTACAGTTTGATTTTTGTACATGCCCCATGCTTGCCAAGGTGGAAAGGGTAAATACGTTGTCCTGGTGCCACTGCACAGCGGGATACAGCGCGGAGCTTTTTGAGAAAGCGTTTGATTGTAAGGTGAAAATAAACCTGCAAAAAAGCATAAAACATGGAGACGATCGGTGTCTTATACAGATCATTCCCCAAGGGAAGATCTGGTGAAGGCCTCGGGGCATAGGGCAATCCGGAAACGGCGTTCTATCGTTTTGCAAAATTGGGAAGGCGAGTGAAAAGCGAAGGCTTTTCGCCCGCCTTTTGTCTGCGGCCTGTTTATCAGCCGCAAAGCCGGTTCCTTTATTCGCCTTTTGGGGAGGGGCCCTTTTGCACGGCGCCGGGGAACGTGGAGGCTGCCCTGCGCTTATACTGGAATAAGAATGTGCCGTTGAAAGATCGGGCGGGATGGGATATAATAACCACAGTATGATCATATGCCTTTTTCTGCGGCCGCCCGAAAGGAAGGGACGTTCCCACCCCTTTCGCCGGGCGTCTTACAAGATACAGCCGGCGCGGATGGGCCCTGTTTGACAGGCCCGGGACACAAGCGGGCAAAGCGTGAGAGGGAGATGACAAGATGCGAGAGATATATCTGGACAACAGCGCCACCACCCGTACAGCGGAGCCGGTGGCGGACGCCGTATACGATATGCTGGTGAACTGTTACGGAAACCCCTCTTCCCTTTACCGAAAAGGGCTGGAGGCGGAAAACCGCATGACCTGGGCCAGAAGGGAGATCGCCGCGCTGATCGGCTGTGAGGGGGAGGAAGTCACCTTTACCTCCGGCGGGACAGAGGCGAACAACCTGGCTGTTTTTGGCGTGATGGCCATGGGCCGCAGCCGCGGGAAAAAGATCGTTACCACCGCCTATGAGCATTCCTCCGTGGGGGCCGCGGTGCGCCGCCTGGCGGAGCAGGGGGTGGAGACGGTCTGCGTCCGCCCGGATGGGCAGGGGCACATCGACCCGGAGGAATTTGCCGCGGCGGTGGATGAAAACACAGCCCTCGCCTCCTTTATGGCGGTGAACAACGAGGTGGGCTCCGTCATCCCGGTGGAACGGCTGACCCGGCTGCTGCGGCGGAAAAACCCCCGGCTTTTGGTGCACTGCGACGCGGTGCAGGCCCTGGGAAAGATCCCGGTGCAGGTAAAAAAATGGGATGTGGACCTGTGCACCGTGACGGCGCATAAGATCTATGGCCCCAAAGGTGTGGGCGCTTTGTATGTCCGCCGGGGGGTCACCCTGCGGCCGCGGCAGGTGGGAGGGGAGCAGGAAAAACGGCTGCGCCCCGGCACCGAGGCGTCGGCCCTGGCGGTGGGTTTTGGCAAAGCGGCGGAGCTGCTTTCTGGGCAGATGCAGGAGGACAACCGCCGCATTGAGGAAATATCCCTGGCCCTGCGCCACGGCCTGTGGCTGATCGATGGGATCCAGTTCAATTCCCCGGAGGACGCCGTTCCCGCGGTGATGAACATCAGTGTGCCCGGGATCCGGTCCGAGACGATGATGCATTTTCTGGAACAGCGGGGGATCTCGGTCTCCAGCGGTTCCGCCTGCTCCAAGGGGGCCAAAAGCCATGTGCTCACGGCCATGGGTTTGCCGGAGGGGCGCATCGACAGCGCTTTGCGCATCAGCGTCGGGCGGTACAACACCCTGGAGGACGCGGAAATTTTCTGCGAGGCCCTGTCCCAGGGGATGAAGGCCCTGGCCCGCGCAAGATAGATCGATTGGAAGAATACCCGTCCGGCGGCGCCGGCGGAAGGGAGTAACAATATGAAGGAAATCATCCTGATCAAAAACGGCGAGATCGCCCTGAAGGGGCTCAACCGTTCCAGTTTTGAAGATCTGCTCATCAAAAACATCCGCTGGCGCTTAAAGCCGGTGGGCAGTTTTGTGATCCGCAAAGCCCAATCCACCATTTATTGCGAACCCGCCGAAGAGGGCCTTGATCTGGATGACGCCGCAGACCGGGTGAGCCGGGTGTTTGGCATCGCGGCCTTTTCCCGGGCGCTGGCGGTGGAAAAAGAGTTTGACGCCATCGCCGCCGCCGCGCCGGGCTATCTGGAGGAGACCCTCCTTGCCGCCTCCACCTTCAAGGTGGAGGCCAAACGGTCGGACAAACGCTTCCCCATGACGTCTCCGGAGATCTGCCGGGAGCTGGGGGGGATCTTGTTGGAGCGGTTCCCCCATCTGACGGTGGATGTGAACGAGCCGGACGTTGTCGTGTACGTGGAGGTACGGGAGCGGGCGGCCTATATCCACGCAGGCAAGATCCGGGGAGCGGGCGGCATCCCGGTGGGATCTTCCGGGCGGGCGGCGCTGCTGGTCTCCGGCGGGATCGATAGCCCCGTGGCGGGCTATATGATGGCCAAGCGCGGCTTAGAGCTTATTGGGATCCATTATGTGAGCCCCCCCTACACCAGCGAGCGGGCCCAGCAAAAAGTGGTCACCCTCATGGAAAAAATGAGCCGCTATTGCGGGAACATGAAGCTGTTCGTGGTGCCTTTTACCGAGATCCAGGAGCAGATCCGGGACAAGTGCCCGGAGGATCTGTTTACCATCGTCATGCGCCGGATGATGATGAAGATCGCCGACAGGATTGCAAAAAACAACGACTGCGCCGCCCTCATCACCGGCGAGAGCGTGGGACAGGTAGCCAGCCAGACGGTGTTGGCCCTGGCCTGCACCGATGTTGCGACCCAAATGCCGGTGTTCCGGCCGGTCATCGGCATGGATAAGGAAGAGATCATCCGCATCGCCCGGGAGATCGACACTTTTGAAACCTCGATCCTGCCCTATGAGGATTGCTGCACCGTCTTTACGCCAAAGCATCCCCGCATCAAGCCGAAGATGCATTTTGTGGAGGAGGCGGAGGCCCTGCTGGACGGCGAAGCGTTGATGGAAAAGGCCATTTCCGGCGTCGAAGTCATCGATATCCGGGGCCGGTAAGCTGCCGGAGGAGATCATCCGCAGAAGGAAGGGGGGGAAGAGCTTTGACCGCAGAGATCCTGGTACTGACAGGGGAAGAAGAGCAGGAAGCGCCCCGGGGGCTGGCCCATCGGCTGTCGGAGCTGGGGGTGGAGATCTCCCGTGCCGTGCGGGTGCGCCGGACGCAGGAGGCCTTTGCCCGCGCCCTTTCCCACGCCCTGGAAAACAGCGACATCATCCTGCTCTCCGGCGGGCTGGAGGACGGCTTTGCCGCTTCCATGCTCTGCCGCGGACTGGGGATCCCCACCCGGATCCACCGGGATGGGCTGGCCCTGCTGGCCCGCGCCCGGCGGAAAAACCCGGAAAAACTGCCGGAGGAGGACCTCCTCCGGGTACGCATCCCCCGGGAAGCCAAGGGATTTTCCAATCCGGTGACTTTCTCCTCAGCTTTTGTGCTCCAGGCGGGGGATCAGTGTATCCTGGCGCTGCCGGGGGAGGAGGACGCACTGGAGAGCGTGTGGAACCGCGGCGTCCGGGAGTACTTACAGGGCTTTTTGCTGCAAAACGCGGCGGCGGCCCCCATGCCTGGGGATCGGCCCGCAGAGGAATTGGAGGCCGCTCTGCTGCAGGCGGGGCGGAGCGGGGCCGCGGCGGTTGCCGTGGCCGCGCCGCCAGCGCCTGCGCCCGAAAAACCCCGCGGCTGGAAAAAGCTTTTGCCCCGCAGGGGGGATCTCCCCGGGGAGAAAGCGCGCAAAGGGGCGTTTTGGCTCTGCGTGTTGGTGTTTCTCTCCTCGGCGGGTTATCTGGCCAGCTATTATTGGCAGTCCCACGCCAACCGGGTGCAGACTGCGCAGCTGGCCGCCCTTTACGCCGCCGGCGCGCCGGAGGCCCTGCCGGAAGGATACCCGGGGGATTATTTGAAAAAATTTGCCTCCCTTTGGCAAGAAAACCCCGATGTGGCGGGCTGGCTGACGGTGCCTGGCACCCAGCTGGATTACCCTGTGGTGCAGGCTGATGACAACGATTATTATCTGCACCGGGATTTTCTGCGCCGCGGCAACAAGTACGGCGTCCCCATGGCGGATCACCGTGTGAGCCTAAAGGAGCCCAGCGACAACATCCTTCTCTACGGCCACAACATGAAGGACGGCCAGATGTTTGGGGAACTTTTGAACTACCGCAGTCTGGAATTTTACCGGGAGCACCCGGTCATCACCTTCGACAGCGTTTATCAGGAGGCGCAGTACAAGGTTTTTGCGGTGTTCATGACCAACGCCTACGAGGCCCAGGGCCCGGTGTTCGAATACAACAATTTTATCGACGCTTTTGGCGATACCCGGGCCTTTGGGGAGTTTGTACAGGGGGTGCGTGTGCGTTCCTTCCTGGATATCCCCGTGGAGGTGCAGCCGGGGGACAAGCTGCTGACCTTTTCCACCTGCGATTACAGCTTTCAGGATTCTCGCTTTGTGGTGGTGGCCAGACAGCTGCGCCCCGGCGAAAGCCCGGCGGTGGAGGTGGATCAGGCGCGGGAAAACCCCAGCCCGGTGCTGCCGCAGGCCTATTACCGAGGGGAGGGAGAGGCGCCCACGTCGCCGCCCTATGAGGAGCCGGAGAGCGTCTCGCCGTCGAGCTCGTTGGAAAGCAGCTCCTTAGAGCCCTCTTCGGAGCCATCCTCCCAGGAGAGCGAAAGCCCCTCTCAGGAGGAGACGTCCTCCCAGGAGCCCAGCGCCCCGGCCCCGCTGCCGGTTTCCTCCTCCCTGCCGGAGAGCAGCGCCCCGCCGGTAGAAAGCTCTTCCCTCCCGTCTTCTTCTCAGGAGGAAAGCAGCGCATCCTCCCAGGAACCCTCTTCTGAGGAGAGCAGCGGATCCTCCTCCCAGCCGGAAGAGGAAGAGCCGGAGGAACCGGAGGAGGACGAACCGGAGGGGACCTTCATCCTCAACGGGGACGAAATGGACGCCTACGAAGCCGTGTGCCGGGTGGTGCAGGCGGAGATGGGCTCCTCCCCGGAAGAGGCCCTCAAGGCCCAGGCGGTGGCCACCTACACCTGGCTGTATAAGACCAACAAAGAGGGACGCCCCCCCAGCGGCATCACCACCAGAACGCCTTCCACAGCGGTGAAAAACGCGGTGAAGGAGGTTTGGGGGGAACTGCTGTGTTACAAAGGAAAAGCGATGGAGGTGTTCTATTTTTCCATCTCCAACGGTTCCACCCAGGGGGCGGAGGACGTGTGGGGCGCCGCCATCCCGGGATATGAGGCGGTGGACAGCCATTGGGACGAAAACGTCTCCGCCCACTATAAGCGCACGGTCTCCATCGAAAAGGATAAGGTCATCTCTTTGGTGGACAGCCGCCTGGGCATCGACCTGGAGGACGTGCCGGTGGAGGAATGGTTTGAGGTGGATTCCTATACGTCCGGCGGCTACAACGGCCGGATGACGGTGGGAGGATATCAAAAGGTGCAGTCCGGCGGATCCCTCTCCAAGGGCGCCGCCATCACCGGGCGCATGCTGCGGGAAAACGTGTTGGGCCTGCGCTCCGCCGCTTTTGAATACGAGGAATCCGGCAGCAAGATCCTCTTTACCACCTATGGCTATGGCCACGGCGTGGGCATGAGCCAGTACGGCGCCATTGAGATGGCGAAGGAAGGCTACGATTACATCGAAATTTTGGAGCATTATTACGTGGGGGCCAGGGTGGAATGACCGGCCTACATAAAAAGCGCCGCCATTTAATAATGGCGGCGCTTTTGGCTGCGGAAAAATCACAGAAAACCCGTTTTCCCAAAGAAGGCTTCTGCGGCAGATCATTCGGCGGAGGGCGGATCTTCTTCAGAAGAGCTGCCCTCCGCGTCTCCCTCTTCTTCCTCCGGATCCGATGCAAAGGCGTCGGGATAGGCTTTTTCAGCCATATCCACCAGGATATCGAAGGTGCGGGAGCCCAGCCGCTCAAAAGCGGTAAAATCATAGGAGTAGACGATATCCTGCTTGACGGCGGTAAGGCCCTTGTAGTTGTTGTTCTGCTCCAGCATGGGGATGGTGATGGAATCGTCGCAGAAGATCACATTGGGGGTATAAAGGCTGGCCATGTCGAAGGGGAACAGCCATTCCCCGTAGGCCCCGGCGATGTTGTCGAAACCCGCGGCTTCCAGCAGCTTCCCCTCCAGGGTGTCGCCGGTGGCCACAACGTAGTCCAGCATTCGCAAATAGACGGCGGAGAGTTTTTTGCCCTCCTCTGTCCGGCAGTAGGCCTCCACCTTTTCGGCGGCGTCCTCCAAACGGCCGTTTTGCTCCGTGAAAAACTCCTCGCCCCGGGCAGCGCCGGTCAGGTCGCCGGCAAAGACACGGCCCAGATCCTGATACAGGGCTTCTAGCTCTTTTAAGGTGGTGGGGCGGGCAAGCACCAGAACTTCGATATCGGCCTGCTGCAGGGCCAGCCATTGCTCTTGGGGCAGGCCGGAGGAGAGCAGCACCAGGTCCGGCTTTGCCTTTTGGATGGCGGAAACGTCAGGGGCGCCGGCCGTGCCCATGGCGGGCAGATCCTTGGCGGCCTCCGGCCAGTCGCAATAGGCGCTGACGCCGGCGAGCTGATCCTCATAGCCCAGATCAAAAACGATCTCGGTGAGGGAGGGGGAGAGGGAGATGACCTTTTCCGGCATGGCGTCCAGGGTAACGTCCCCCACCTTCACCGGATATTCCAGGGATTCCGGCTCGTCCTCTTCTTCCGGCAGGGAGCCGGAAGAAGATTCCCCGCCGGAGCAGCCCGCCAGGGAAAGCAGCAGGCAAAGGGCCAAAAAAGCGGCCCCGATCTTCTTTTTCATCATGGGACGATCCCTCCGCTTTTGCGGTGCGGCCGCGGCCGCGCCGGTTCTCGCGCCGCCTGTTGGCGGCAGTTCCATCCTATTGTACACTTCGCCCAGGCCTTCTGTCAAACGGCAAATGAAGGAAGGGGCCCGTCCCGGCAGGAGCCTCCGCCGAAGAAACGGGGACAAAGGGGATTTGCGCGTATTTTCTTGCTTTTGCCGCCCGCCATGGTCTATAATAGGGAAAAACAGCCAAACCATGCCGAAAGGCGGCTGTTCTGCGGGGGAGGTTTTTTCATGACCGGAGCGTCCGTCATGGTGCAGTGTCTGGAGCAAGAAGGGGTGAGCATCGCCTTCGGCTATCCGGGGGCCACCATCTGCCCTTTTTACGATGAGCTTGCCAAAAGCTCCATCCGCCATATCCTGGTGCGGCAGGAGCAAAACGCGGGCCACGCCGCCGGGGCCTGGGGCCGGATGACGGGCAAGCCCGGGGTCTGCATCGCTACCTCCGGGCCGGGGGCCACCAACCTGCTTACCGCTTTGGCCACGGCTTATATGGATTCCGTCCCTTTGGTGGCCATCACCGGCCAGGTCTCCAGCGAGCTGCTGGGCCGGGACGCTTTTCAGGAGGCGGATATCACCGGCGCGGCGGTCTCCTTCCTTAAACATAGCTTTTTGGTGAAGGACGCGGAGGATCTGCCCCGGGTGATCCGGGAAGCCTTTTATATCGCCGGGACCGGACGCCGGGGCCCGGTGCTCATCGACGTTCCCATCGACGTGCAGAACACCCGGCTGAAAGGCCGGTTCCATTATCCGGAGGAGGTCTCCATCCGGGGCTATAGCCCCACCTTGCGGGGCAACCCCCTGCAGATCCGGCGGGTGGTGGAAGCCATGGACGGGGCGCAGCGCCCGGTGATCTGCGCCGGGGGAGGCGTGTTTGGCAGCGGCGCCCGGCAGGAGGTGCGCCTTTTGGCGGAGCGCTGCGGGATCCCCGTGGCCTGTACCATGATGGGCCTGGGAGCCCTGCCCACGGGGCATCCCCTAAACCTCGGCATGCTGGGGAGCCAGGGAGGGGCGCTGGCCAACGAAGCCGTCCGCCGCTCCGACCTGCTGATCATCGCGGGGGCGAGGGCGGGAGACCGGGCGGTGACCCAGCCCGGCATTTTGGAAAAAAGCACCCGGGTGGTGCACATCGATATCGACCCGGCGGAGATCCGCAAAAATGTAGAGGCCGGCATCCCCCTGGTGGGGGATCTGGCCCAGGTGCTGGAACAGATCCTGGCCCAGGGCCCCAGGGCCCACGACCGCGGCTGGTTTGAGGCCCTGGGCCTGCCTCAGGACGACAGCGCGGGGTATGGAGAGAGCCGGGAGGGCTTTGTCAATCCGCGGCGGCTTGTGCGACTGATCTCCTCCCATATGGAGCCGGACGGCATTTATGTGGCGGATGTGGGCCAGAACCAGATCTGGTCTGCCCGCAACTGCCTGATCCGGGAAGGGCGCTTTCTCACCAGCGGCGGCATGGGTACCATGGGTTATTCCATCCCGGCGGCCATGGGGGCGGCGCTGGCCTGCCCGGGGCGGCAGGTGGCGGCCGTGTGCGGCGACGGCGCGTTTCAGATGCAGATGATGGAACTGGCTACCCTGGTACAGCATCAGGTGCCGGTCAAGATCTTTGTGGTGCGCAACGGCTCTTTGGGCCTTGTCAGGGAGATCCAGTCCACCTGCTACGGCGGCAACCTCTCGGCGGTGGATCTTTCCGGCAGCCCGGATTTTGTGGCCCTGGCGGCGGCCTATGGGATCGGCGGGGCGCGGCTTTGCTCCGACGAAGCGGTGTCTGCGGCGGTGGAGCGGGCTTTTGCGGAGCCCGGCCCCTTTTTAACGGAGTGCGTCGTCAGCCCGGAAGAAGGCACCGTCCAGTGCGGCGCCGAGAAGGAGGAACAGCGATGAAGCATACGATCTCAGTCCTGGTGGAGAACCGCGCGGGGGTGCTTTCCCACATATCCGGCCTTTTTTCCCGCCGCGGCTTTAACATCGACAGTCTGGCCGTGGGTGTTACCGAGGATAAAATGATCTCCCGGATGACCATTGTGGCCGACGGGGACGATTATATGGTGGAGCAGATCGAAAAACAGCTCAACAAGATGATCGACGTCATCAAGGTGCGCACCGTGCCGAACGACGACCTGATCCGCCGGGAGCTGATGCTCATCAAGGTCTCCTGCACGGCCAAAAACCGCGGGGAGATCACCGATGTGGCCAAGATCATGAACGCGAAGATCGTCGATATCTCCAAGGATACCCTCACCATCGAGATCGCCGACCGGCCCAACCGGCTGGATCTGCTGGAGGAGCTGCTGCGGCCCTACCGCATCCAGGAGGTCTCCCGCACGGGCACCATTGCCCTGCAGCGCGGCTCGTCCGTCATCGCCCGGTAAGGCCCGGGATATGGGGGCGGCGCCCCGCGCTTTAAAATGAAAACGTTTGCATGAGGAGGACCCCCTGTGTTGCTGGTTCGGGAAAAAGAATTTTACCGCAAGGTGTTTCAGATATCCATCCCCATTGCCCTGCAGAGCCTGATCACCATCGCCATAAACCTGGTGGACACCATGATGCTGGGCCGTCTGGGCGAGACGGCGATCTCCGGGTCCGCCCTGGCAAACCAGTTCGTCAATGTGTTCCAGATCCTCTGCATGGGCATGGGGATGGGCGCTTCGGTTTTGGTCTCACGGTTTTACGGCCAGGGGGATTATGGAGCCCTGCGAAAGGCCGTCACCATCATGTACCGGTTCTGCCTGGTCATCGCCGCCCTCTTTACGGCGGCCACCCTGCTTTTCCCCCAGGGCGTTATGCGGATCTATACCGCGGAGGAAGCCGTCGTCCGGGAGGGCGCCGCCTATTTGGAGTGGATGTTCCCGGGTTACCTGCTGCTGGGGTTTTCCCTTACCACCACCCTCACCCTGCGCAGCGTAAAAAAGGTGACGGTGCCGCTGCTCAGCTCGGTGAGCGGGCTGTTCCTCAACATTTTTTTCAATTACTGCCTGATCTTTGGAAAGATGGGCTTCCCCCGCCTGGAGATTCGCGGCGCGGCCCTGGCCACCATGATCTCCCGTTTTTTTGAGTGCGCCGTGATCTGCGGCTATTTCTGGTTTGTCGAAAAAGAGGTGGGGTACCGCCTCCGGCATTTTTTCCTGCGCTGCGGGAATCTGGTGAGGGAATATTTCCGCGTCAGCTTTCCAGTACTGGTCAGCGACGGGCTGCTGGCCCTGGGCAATAACGCCGTGGCCATGGTCATCGGGCGCATGGGGGAAAGCTATGTGGCGGCCAACGCCATCACCGTTATGGCCCAACAGCTGAGCACCGTACTGGTACAGGGGATATCCCAGGCCAGCGCCATCCTCACCGGCCACACCCTGGGGGAGGGGGACGTGGAAAAAGCCCAGCGCCAGGGCTACACCTTCTTTTTTATGGGAGCGGTGCTGGGCGTTCTGGCTGGCGGCTTTATCATCGCCACCAGCGAAATCATGATCGGCTTTTACAATGTCTCCGAGGGCACCCGGGAAATTGCCCGCCAGCTGATGAACGCCATCGGCGTCATCACCTTTTTCCTGGCGACCAACAGCATCCTCACCAAGGGGGTGCTGCGGGGCGGCGGCGATACCCGCTTCTTAATGGTGGCAGATATCCTGTTTTTGTGGGTGGTTTCGGTGCCTTTGGGGGCGATGGCAGGTCTTGTTTGGAAGCTGCCGGCGTTTTGGGTGTATTTTCTGCTCAAGGCGGATCAGGTGCTCAAGGCCGTCTGGTGCGTCCAGCGGCTCAGAAGCCGAAAGTGGATCAAGGCCATCCACGGCTAAGGATATAAAAAAGATCCGGCTCCCCAGGGGGCCGGATCTTTTTTTGCGGCAAAGGATCATTCCAGGGCGTCGAGCAGTTCCGTGCCTGCGGCCAGCTCTTTGGCGCCGTCGTCCAGATAGCTCTGCGCCGTATCGATCAGGCTGTCGCTCTTTTCGCTGCGCAGATCATCCAGGGAGGAGAACAGATTGCGGTAAATATCCATGGCGTCCAGATAGCGGTTCATGCCGGAGACGAACCGGGCGTGGGCGTCTTTCGCTTTTTCGGGGGGCTGCAGGTCGATCAGGGCCTGGCAGCTGTCCGCGCAGGCGTCGATGGCGTCGGTCACGCCGCCCAAAGAACTTTCGGCGCCATCAAAGGCGTTCATGCGGGAAGAAAGGGTGGCGATATCGTTTTGTACGCCGGCCATGGCGCTGATCAGGCTCTGCCGGTATTCCTCCAGGGCCTGGCCGCTGCCGCAGGCCGAAAGGGAAAAGAGCAGCGCCAGGGCCAACAGGCCGGCCAAAAGCCGGTGAGATAAATTTTTCATGGGGGATCCTCCTCTTTTAGGCGTTTCCAAATAAAGATATCATAGCATGGGAAAGGGCGGCTGTCCACGGCAGGACGGAAAAACCGGCGCCTGCCGCCGGAATCAGCGGTCCAAAAAGGTCTCCACCAGATAGCGGGGACGCGCCTTTACTTCTTTGTAGATCTTGCCAATATAGGCGCCCACGACGCCCAGGCAGACAAGCTGAACGCCTGCCGCAAGCCAGACGGAACAGAGGATCCAGGGCCAGCTTTCGCCGGGCAGGCCGCAGAACAGGCAGATCAGGGCGGCGAGCATACCGCCCAAAGAAAGAGCGCAGACCAGGACGCCCAGGGCGGTGACCATCTGCAAAGGCTTTACGCTGAAAGAAGTGACGCCATCCCAGGCGAAGGAGAGCATTTTTTTAAGGGGATATTTCGATTCCCCGGCAAAACGCTCGCTGCGCTCATATTCCACCGTGCCGGTGCGAAACCCGATGTTGGGCACCATGCCGCGCAAAAAGAGGTTGACCTCCCGGTATTCCCCCAGGGCTTCCAGGGCGCGGCGGCTCATAAGGCGGTAATCGGCGTGGTTGTAGACGATTTCCACCCCCATCTTTTCCATGACCCGGTAAAAGGCCAGGGCGGTGCTGCGCTTAAAGGCGGTATCGGTCTTGCGGGAGCTGCGCACGCCGTAGACGATGTCGCAGCCCTGCTGGTACTGCTCCACAAACTGATCCAGCACCTCCACGTCGTCCTGTAGGTCGGCGTCCAGGGAGATGGCCATATCGCAACGCTGGGCTACGGTCATCAGGCCGGCCAGCAGGGCGTTTTGGTGCCCCCGGTTATGGGCCAGCCTGACGCCGGACACCAAGGGGTTTTTTTCATGGGCCTGTTCGATGAGGGCCCAGGTGCCGTCATGGCTGCCGTCATCCACAAAGGCCATACGGCTTTTGTCAGAGATCAAGCCCTTTTCCATCATGCGGCCCATTTTATCGGTCAGGCGGCGGATGGTCTCCGGAAGGACTTCCTCCTCATTGTAACAGGGGATCACCAGGTATAAAGTATCGGCCATGTTATGGTTCCTCCTTTTCATCTTCCGGACAAGCCTCCGGGGCGTTTGGCGCGTTTGCCGCGTCGGGGTGGGGCTGATGGATGACCTCCTCCAGGGTGAGCTGTTCTTCGGGGTCATCCTCCCCGGAAAGATCCTCCAGGGGCAAAAGCACCTGGCGCTGGGGGCGCACACGGGTCAGCCGGTGGCACAGCAGCAAATAGCCCAGCAGGATCAGGACGCTCAGGCCGGAGACCTTAAGGCCGGTGAGCAGGCCGGGGGTCATATAATCAAAACGGATCTCATTGTCGCCGGCGGGGGCCCGCACGGCCATAAAGCCGATGCTGGCTTTTTCGATCTGGACAGGTTCGCCGTTGACGGTGGCGCTCCAGCCTTTGTCGTAGGGGACAGAATAGAACACCAGGCTTTCCTGTTTCAGGTTGATCTTAGAAGTAAAGCCGAGGTTGTCCTTTTCAAAAGAATAAGCGGACATGGAGCGGCGGTCGGCCACATCCTCCCGGAAGTCATCCTCCGAAAGATCCCCCAGGGAATGATCGGGGACCTTTGTCAGGATATCGGAATTGCGGACGATGGCGTCCTGCTCCAGCAAAACGCCGCGGAGCAACAGGCGGCAGCGAAGATCTTTGGAGGTCTCGTCAAAATCGCTGGAATCGATATATTCCGTATAGGCAAAGCCCATGGGCAGGTGGTTCTCGTTTTCGTAGATGTTGAAATTCTGGTGGTTGGAGACCAGGTGGTAGCCCGGCATGGGGCTTTGCTCCTCGGAGGATTCCTCGATAAACAGCCATTTGACCGAGAGGAGGGAGCGCAGGGCGTAATACTGGACGTCCGGCTTGGAGGAGACGTCCCGCTTGACGCCTACCTCGGGATAAAACTCCATGATGGAGGTGGGAACGATGGAATGGAAAGCCTGGATATTGGGCAGGTGCCAAAACATGCCCATGTTGTCGGTGGTCTTGTAAAAATCGGAGCGGCAGAACTCATCATCCGGCAACTGCAGGGTCTCCCGGCCCTCAATGCAGGTGTCGATGACCCAGTTGTCGTGGGATTTGCTGGATTTGGCGATGATGAAATAGACCCAGGCGAAAAGCACGGTGTATGCGGCCAGGGAGAGGCAGCACACCCGGAAAAAGGCCTTGGAGCCTTTGTAATTGTGGATGATGAGCCAGGTGAGCAGCACGCCGATGATGGCGATGACTGCGTAAAGCCAGAACTCCGGGATGTTGGAGGCAAGGCCCAGGCTCCATTCCCCGTCGACCTTTTTGGGCGTTAGGCCAATGGCGGCCGTCACGGATAGGGTAAGGATGCCGGCGATGCGTACCCCACGCTGGTAATCCACCCCCCGGCGCTCCATGGCGATGACGGTGGCTAGGCACATCAGCAGGATAAACATATAGAACCAGCGGGCGTAATAGGAGTTGTTCAGCAGGATAAACAGGCTGTTGAAGCCGGGGATGAGAGCCATCAGCAGGCAAGCTCCCAGCATCTTGCGCAGCCAGTCTTTTTTGGCCCACAGGCAGTAGGCCACGGCGCCGGAGACCCCCACCATGGGAAGCCAGGCGCTGAGGGAGGCCCACTGGGCGCCGTGATCCGGAAACAGGTTGGGGCGGGAGGGCACGTGGGGCGGAAAGAGGAAACTTCCCAAAATGGCGGGCAGGCGCTGCTCGTGCCAATAGACCCAGAAGTTCCAACCGGAGACAAGGTTATCGGAGGTGGTGCGGGGATTGCCCATAATGGCCAGCACCGAGGGGAGAAACGCGAACATGGCAAGGCCCATGCCCAGCACGGCCTCAAAGCCTGTCCAGAAGAACTTGCGCAGGGACATTTTCCATTGGGGCGAGGTGGAGCGGATACAAAAATAGAGGATGACAAAAATCACTTCGCCGATGAAGAACCAGTAGTTGACAAAGGCGTTGACCGCCACCGCCAGGGCAAAGCCGCCGCGGCGGTTTTCGGTGATCAGGCGCTCCAGAGTGATGAGCAGCAGGGGGAAAAACACCGCCACCTCGTGGAAATGGTTGAAAAAGGTGTTGTACAGCATAAAGCCGGAATAGGCGTACAACAGGGCGCCCAGGACGGCATAGCGCTTATCCCGGACAAAACGTTCCAGATAAAAATAGGAGGTGAGGGCCGCGCAGGAGTTTTTGAGGATCAGCAGCGGCGCCATAAGGTGGGGCACAAAGCTGGTGGGGAAGGGCAAAGTCAGCCAGAAAAACGGGCTGGTAAGGTTGTAGAAGGTATAGGAACCCACAAAGTTGACGCCAAGGTCGGTGTACCAGTTCCAGAAGATATCGCCGGAGCGCACCGCCTCATGCACCAACTTGTAAAAGGGGATCTGCTGGACGTTAAAATCCCCCAAAAAGATAAAATACCCCCGGTCGTAGATCACAAAGGGGATGAAAATGACGGCGGAAATGGCCATGGAAAGAAAAAACGCCTGCCAGTGGCGGCTTTTCTGCTGATAATCTGTCAAGATGCTCCCTCCCGAAAAGAATTTCCGGCGTTTTGCGACAACGGGCCGCCGGCAGAAAACGGCCTTTTTCTGTGTGACCGGGGAAAACCCGGCGCGGCCGCTCTTTCTGTTATTGTACTACGAAGCAGCGCGCTTTTCCAGAGTATTTTGCAGCAAAGAGGGATTTTACAACGCGGATCGGAAAGTGTTATAATAAAAAAACAAAGACGGCATGGATCTTCCACGCCTGGGGCAGCGGCCCGAAGGAGGAGCGCAATATGCAGGTCAGCCATTTTTATGCGTTTTGGAGCCGGATGAAGTACATCACCCGCTGGAGCCTGATGCGAAACACCCGGCCGGAGACCGTCAGCGAGCACGCCAGCGACGTGGCGGCCATCGCCTACGCCCTGGCCCTGATCGGGCAAAAGCGGCTGGGCAAAAGCCCGGATGTTACCCAGGCGGTACTGCTGGGGCTGTTCCACGACTGCTCCGAGATCATCACGGGGGATCTGCCCACGCCGGTAAAATATCATAACAACGAGCTGCGAGGCTCCTACAAAGCCCTGGAACGCTCCGCCGCCCGGCGTTTGGCGGGGACGCTGCCGGAGGATCTGCGGGGGGACTTTTTGCCCTATCTCACCGGGGAGGGCGTGGAGCCGCAGGCCGCGGCCATCGTCAAGGCGGCGGATAAGATCGCCGCCCTGGCCAAATGCGCGGAAGAGGAGCGCGCCGGCAACCGGGACTTCCTCAAGGCGCGCCTGGCCCTGGAGCGGGCGCTGAAAGAAATGGCCCTGCCGGAGGCCGAGATTTTTATGGAGGAATTTTTCCCCGCCTTTTCCCTTACTTTAGACGAGCTGGAACCCGCTTTGGCGCCGAAAAAGGAGGCAGAGTGCCGTGATTGAAAAAGAGATCGTCCAGGTGTCCGATTGGATCGCCGCCCGGTTTCATCCGGAGCTGATCCTGCTGTACAGCCGCAAGGAGGATACCCAGGGAGGCCTGGCCTCTTTTAAACTCTGCGTGGTGGCCGAAGTGGCGGACAAGGAGGCCATGGAGGAAGATATTTTCCTGCACGCCGACAGCGACGTGCCCTACGACATCCTTTCGTATTTCCCAGAGGAGTGGGAGCGGCTGTTAAGGGACGGAAACACCTTTGCCAGCCGGATCTTTCGGACGGGGAGGGTGGTCTATCATGGGTAGACGCCGGGTCAACCCGGGGGACAGCCGCCGCTTTTACGATTGGCTGTACCGCGCCAGCGAGGATATGCTGGCGGCGAAAATTTTGATGGAAAACGACCATCTCTGCTACAAATCCAGCGCCTTCCACTGCCAGCAGGCGATCGAGAAGGCGCTGAAAGCTTATATCCTGCTGTGCACCGGCAAGCTCATGGACGGGCACAACCTCTCCTGGCTCTGCCGCCAGGCGATGAAGGAAGAGGAGGAGTTCCGGATCTGGATGAAGCGGGTCTCCGCCCTGAACCATTGCTATATTGAAACAAGGTACCCGCCAGATATCCCCTTTGACCTCTCCTACGACCAGTTAAAGGCCGCCTACGACACGTCGGTGGAGCTGTTCCGCTTCATTTGCGGGGAGGTGGAGGAGGAACTGGAGGGGCAGTATGGGGCGTTCCCTCACGAGGAGCAACAGCGGGCAGTGCCGAAAGCCGCCCACAACAACGGATAAAGGCCGGGAGGATCTGGCTCTCTTTCATAAGGATATTTTCAAAAGGAAAAGCGACGGAGATGATTTTCAGGTCATCTCCATCGCTTTTTTGCTTTTGGATGGTTGGGTTTGATTTTTATGCCCCAATTGGCTATTGACAGAGGCGGCAAGGGATGATACTATATCATCATGAAATATAACAACACATAACAAGTTATTCGGACGGCATGCGGAAGCCACCCACGGAAAAGCAGATCTTGTCGCCGGCCAAAAGCTCGCGGGAGCGGCGGATGGCCCGGCCGCTGCCGTCCCCCATGACGTCCCGCAGCAGCAGCAGCGGGGAACCTTTGGGGATGTCCAACAGCCCCGCGTCCTCCGGCCCGGCCACGGAGCATTCCACTGTGCGCCGCAGGGAGGAGACCTGCCCGCCGGGAATGTGTTCCCGCACCAGCGCCAGCAGGGAGTTTTTTTCCAGGTCCGCGTCCAGCAAAAAGGCGTATTCCGGCAAATACCGTTCGCAGGAGATCATCATGGGCAGGGCGTCGGCCAGAAGCAGCCGGTCCAAACGCAGCACCTGTTCCCCCTCTTCCAGGGCAAGATCTTCCCGGTCCTGCTCGCCGGCGGGCTCCATTTGGCAGCAGAGGAGGCGGCGGGACGGGGTGAAATGGTTTTGACGGCAAAATTCGGTAAAGCTCAGCCCGTCGGCCATCATCAATTTCTTTTTGCGCAGATGGGTGACAAAGGTGCCCTTCCCCTGGATGCGCAGCAAGGCGCCCTCCTCCGCCAGGGCTTCCACCGCGGCTCTCACGGTGATGCGGCTGACCCCATAGATCTGGCTTAGCTGCGCTTCGGAGGGGATTTGTTCGCCGGGCTTCCAGGTTCCGCGGTCCAGCTCCGCGGAGAGGGCCTGCCGCAGCTGCTGATATAGGGACGTGACGGTAAAGCCGGAAAACTGAGGGATAAATTCCGGGTTCTCCATAGCAATCCTCCTTCCCGGCGCCGGGCCGGAACAAATGGTATGATGTTGTTATAGATTATAACATATTCCGGCGGGCAGCAACACCCCCCGCGGAAAGTTTTGCCCATCCGGGGCTGGTTACGGCCATCAAAAGCGCCTGGCGCTTTTCCTCATAAACATAAAACACATACAGAAAAGGAGAACATGACCATGAACCAGACTGCCTGTTCCACCGGCGCCGAGATCCGCGCCACAGCCGAGAAGATCGTTAAAAAAGCGGAGGAGGCCGGAGGGCTGCGCCGGGTCTACTGCGTGGCCTGCGGCGGATCCAAAGCCAGCATGTACCCCATCGATTACCTTTTGAGCCAGGAATCCTCCGCCCTGTCCGTCCAATCGGTTTCGGCCAACGAGTTTTATCACGCCACCCCCAAGGGCGTAGGGCCGGGGGCCCTGGTGATCGGGCTTTCTCTGGGCGGCGGCACCGCCGAAACGGTAAACGCCTGCAAAAAAGCCAGGGAGCTGGGCGCCGCCACCCTGAGCCTGACGATCCGCCTGGGAAGCCCGCTGAGCGACGCCTGCGAGTACAATTTTATCTTTGACGACGAGACCCAGGATTATCAGGAGGAGGCCCGCACCCATTTTGAATCCACCAACCAGCTGATCTTGCTGCGGCTGGGCTTTGAGTTGCTGCGCCTGTGCGACGGCTACGCCCACTATGACGCCGCTGTCGGCGGCTGCGAAAAGTTGCCGGAGATCTGCCGCAAGGCGGCGGCCAAGGCGGCCAAACGCGCCGTGGCCTATGGCGAGGCCCACAAGGACGCCCCGGTGATGTACACCATCGGCAGCGGCCCTTCCATGTTTACCGCCTATATGCAGTGCATCTGCATGTTTATGGAGATGGAATGGATCCACTCCAGCTCCATCCACGCCGGGGAATTTTTCCACGGCCCCTTCGAGATCACCGATCGGGACGTCCCCTTTACCATTTTTATGAACGAGGGACGCACCCGCGCTTTGGATGAGCGGGCCCTTTCTTTCCTGCGCCAGTACGCGGATATGGAGAAGGTCACGGTCATCGACGTCAAGGAATACGGGATCAACGCCATCGACGACAGCGTGGAGGAATATTTTAGCGCCATCATCGCCTGGGCGGCGGCTTTCGAATACGCCCTGGGGCTGGCTGAGGCCAAAAAGCATCCCATCTTCCAGCGCCGTTATATGGGCAAGGTAAAATATTGATCCCGACAGCCGGATGACCTGGAAAGGAGTGCGCGCCGTGAGGTTTTATTGCTTTGGAGACAACAACGTAGACATCTACCGCAACAAGGGTCTGGCCTATCCCGGCGGGAACGCTTACAACGTGGCGGCCTATGCCAGCATGTGCGGGGCCCGGGCGGCTTACGCGGGGAACGTCGGGGCCGACCGCCTGGGACGCCTTCAGACAGACTCCCTGAAGGCGGTGGGGGTGGATACCTCCCTGATGCGGGTACTTTCGGGCGATACCGCCTGGTCGGCGGTGCAGCTAAACGACGGGGATCGGGAGTTTTTAGAGATGGATATTTCCATCTATCGGGACAACCCGGTAACGGCGGAGGATATGGCGCGCTGCACGGCGCAGAAGTACGATCTGGCCTATGCCAGCATCTGGGCGGCGTTTACCCCGGAGGGCTGGGAGGCGGTGAAGGCCCTGCCGGTCCCCCTGGGGTTCGACTTTTCCGACACCTGGACGGCGGAGGATCTGGAGCGGGTGTGTCCCGCGGCAGATTATGCCTTTCTCTCCTGCAGCCATATTTCGGAAGAAGAGACGAAGGAGACCCTGAAAAGGGCGGTATCCCTGGGCAGCCGCATGGCGGTGGGGACCCGGGGGATGGAGGGCTCTTTTTTGTGGGACGGCGGGGAGCTGCTGTTCCAGCCGGCGTTTTATTGCCCGGCGGTGGACACCATGGGCGCCGGGGATTCCTATATCGCCCGGTTCCTGGTCAGCTGGCTGGAATGGGAGGAAAAACTGTCGCGGCAGCTAAAGAGCTTTTCCGTAGTCCTGCCCCGGCAGGAGGATCTAAACCTTTACCGGCGGCGGGCGCTGGAGATGTCCATGGCGGAGGCGGCGCTGTTTGCGGCGGCCACCTGCCAGAGGGACGGGGCTTTCGGCTTTGGGATCCCCTGGCCGCAGGCGGAGTGAGGGCCCGGCGTCCCGGAACCTTTAAAAATGCTTGCGGGGGGCCGGCTTTGGCACTATAATGGGGATAAAAAGCGGGAAAAAGGAGGTCTATGATATGGCGAGAGTTCAGACAGGCGGGCGGATGCCGGAGCTGGCGGTGAACACCCAAAAACGGGCGGGAGTGCCCATGGCGGATCTGCTGGGGGGAAAACGCACGGTTTTCTGGGTGCTGCGGTACATCGGCTGTACCACCTGCCGGTACGACGTGCATCTGTTGGCGCAGCGGTATGCGGAGTTTGAGGCCAAGGGCACGCAGGTATATGTGGTGATGCAGAGCGACCCGCAGGTGGTGCGGGAGGAGACCCAGGCGGAGCCCCTGCCCTTTGAGATCATCTGCGAT